>JAGVGO010000186.1 GCA_020057085.1 Planctomycetota bacterium
ACTCCTAGTAGTGGAGACGAGGCTCTAAATTAGCCTCTATATTACTTGGTGTTTCAGTGTTTCAAACCCGCATAAGCGGGCTTGAAACACCAAGTTTTTAAGTGGATAGCATTCATCCCCGCCCACAAGGGGCTGGGTTTTCTGCTATGTTTTCTATAAAAAATAATGGAGAACGAAAGAATATGCCTATCTATGAATTTGTCTGTAATGACTGCCAACATGAGTTCGAAGAACTTTGCCGCAGCAGCGAGGAAAAATCTACATGCCCGCAATGCTCTTCGGCTCAGGTAAGAAGGAAATTTTCCGCCTTTGCCACCAAAGGAACCGGCAAAAAAACAGCAAGCGGCTCTTCTGCCAGCCATAGTTGCGGCGGCTGTGCGAGCAAACACTGTGGCAGTTGTGGCGGCTAACAAAAAACAGAGAGATAGTTTTTTCTTGCTTTGGCGAGGCAAATCAGGTAGCTTTTGAAAAAAGGGCGTACTTGCAAGGAGCTGTATTTTAACAAAACGAAAGGAATGAATTATGGAAAATAAGGTCGAAACTGAGCAACAAAAACAACATAAAAGCGGTCATTCTTTTATCATATGGCTGCCTTTTACCATTGTTTTTTTGTTGGCTTTGGCGATGCTGGTGTTCAATTTTTCAGCGAGTATAAAATGGTACGACAAACCGTTTTTTGCCATTGATGCCAATCTGATGATGAACCATACGATCCAACTGATTACGCTGGGTGTATTGCTGGCCATCAGTCTGTTGCTGCCATTCTGGCTTTATGCACAGCGGCACTGCGAAGAAAAATACAATTACCCGCTGGGTCTGCCCAAAGGCAGCATCCGTGCTTTGATTGTGCTCATGGCCGCCGTTACATACATCGTGTTGAGTATTCGGCGGGATACCTTTGAGGATGCCAGAGATATTTTTATTTTCCTCGTAGTATTGTATTTTTTTGCCCGCAACAGCGAATCGTCTCTGGATACCCAGGCGGCTCCCCAGAAAAATAAAGAGAAAGAAGGAGAAGTCGGTTTAACAGAGCAGAAGACCGCTATTCTTACACCCAGACAGTAACGATCCTTTTTTCTTCTGGAGCTTTTGCCAATGACTATCTCGGCCACCTCAATAGTTCCGCTTTTACAGGAATTTTGCGCTTTGCGTAACAATATACGTGCCATTGCCTTGAGTGATTTACAGGGGACTTTGCTGGCGCAGGTTTTGCCTTCACAAAGCGATATGGAAACAGTCGGCACCGTTATGTCGTCGACATGGATGATGGCGCAGGAGAGTTTACTAGAACTGGGGCGCAAACAGATCAAGCAGATATTCATCAAAGGCAAGCAGGGCTGGATTGTCTTGCATGTAATCCTTGATCAGTGGATACTGTTGGTATTCGCCAGCCATGAATTGTCGCCGCGAGAGTTGTTTGCGGAAGTCCAGCAATTAAGCAACCGCATGGCTGGCTTATTAAGGGGGTAAGGCTTGTTTGGCAAAAAAAAAATCAAACCGCATGTCCTGCTCGTGGACAACTTCGAGCAGGTGCGAGATGTGGCGCAATCGGTACTCGAAAGCAACGGTTATACGGTGACCGCCGTAGGCGATGTAGGAGAAGCTCTTAAAGCTTTGGGAAAAAAAATGCCGGATCTGATTATCTGTGAAGCAGAGTTATCGGGGATCGGTGGCATCGGTCTCTACCATCGGCTCAAAAAATATCCGGATACGGCACGCATACCTTTCATTTTCCTGACGGCCTACGAGCATCGCAAAGTGGAAAAGGAGTTGCTTCTCCAAGATATATTGATTCCAAAGCCAGTCAAATGGAAAGATTTTTTTGGCCAAATAGCAGAGTTCGTCAACCGTCGCACGCCCCCCCCGGCGGCCCTCCCACAGGCTGTAGCCAGGCAACAACCACGCAAAAAAAACAAGCAGGCCGGTGGCGAGCCAGCTTCTGCAAAACATGTGGTATCTTCTATGCAGACAAAAACACCTTCATCGCGCGATACTCTGCAAAAAACAGCGGCACGGAACGTGCCGCAAAGAGTGGAACTGAAACCGCAAGAAGAAAAGAAAAAACGCAAACGACGCGCGCCGCTGGCTATTTTACCGGAAGGGCATGCTACAAGAAATTTTGCCGATCCGACTTCGCTGTTTCAGTTAAAGCAGATCAAAGATTTATTTTCCACCATGCTGAAATCGTTTAAATCCGGCATGGCATGTAAAAACGAATCTGTGGTTTTCCCCTCCTCGCCTTGCAACTGGCAGGAAATTATCCATTTAGCCTTGCAGCCAAGGGAAACTCACGCCTTTTATAGCAGACCTCAAGAGGAAGTTCTGCTCGATCTGGAAGTGATCGAAAGCATGGATATGGCGGAACCACAGGAAACGACAGATACTCTTTCCGAAGATGACAAACTCGTTGCCGAATTGATGCTGGAAGAAGCCGTATCATCGGACATGGCAGAAGTCGCGGTAAAATCCGGCGCGGATGAACCGTTCCTGCAACCAGTACCATCAGCCGCTGATGCAAGCGCCAGAGAAGCTATCCTGCCTACGCAGGAAGCTGCTGTCGCCGTGCAGGAAGGCCGCAGCGAAGCACCAGTGGTATGCGAAGAGGAACTGCCAGCCGCCGAAACTGCTCAGTTGTTGAGCGACCCTGGTTTGCTACGCTGGCAGGCGGTGTGCGGCGACTATATTTGGCAGAGCAGCCAGGCACAGACAGTTTGGGTGGACAAGGATGAAGTATTGTCTACCTGGGAAAAGAGTCTCGAACGCGAAAAAGTGGTGGAAATGTGTCACACCATGCTCTCTATGGCTGGCCTTTGTTTTCAAGCCTTTGGCGAAGAATTTTCCGTCGCTTATGTGATGGTCCGGAGTGAACGCGATCATATTTTTTTCACGCAAGAAGAAGAAAACAGGGTATACGGCATAGCGGCAGCCACTGATAGTCAGGCAAGTGACAGTTTGGGTGGATACGCATGACAGAGCTAACGCGCAAAGTGTTGGAAGCACATTTGGTCAACAGTAACCTTGAACAGGTTTCTTATCAGGAAGTAATCCAATTTTTTCACCAGGATGAGGAATTGAAAAAACATGCGCCGGACCGTTATGCCGAAATGGATCCGCGCACGGGCGTCTACATCCTCTATTCCAAGGCGCGCCGCCATCGTCCCCATGACTACCCTGTGCTGCAAGAGAAAAGTACACCGACACAGACGGTATGTCCTATCTGCGCTGGCAAACTTACCAGTGTCTGGGATATTGCCGAGTTGAGCGAAGGGTACACCTTTATCAACGAAAACCTGTTTCCCGGCATATTCCCGTTTACCACGGAAGGATGGCCTTTGATCAGCAGCGCTGCGCCGGAATGTTGCCGCCAGCGGATGCCTGCCTTGGGCACTCATTTTCTGCAGTGGCACAGTACGCTACACGATAAAGACATCAACAACATGCAGGTAAGCGATATCTTCATCAACCTGGAGCGATTAGCCGTACTCGAAAAATTTTTGCTCACTCAAGCAAGCCCTATGCCGGTAAGCCACACCTGCGACGGTATCGAGTATCACGGTTATGTGGGCGTCGTCAAAAATTACGGACGTGAGGTAGGAGGTTCGCTGCGACACGGCCACATGCAAATTTTACACGTCAACATTCAACCGAAGAGATTGCAACAGGATATGGCGTTACTGACCTGCTGCGGCAAAGGTTTTTCTGCCATTTTGCAGGAACGCAATACGCCGGAACTGACCATCCGCGCCTATGGGCATGGTACCATGCTGTTCCTCACGCCGTTTTGTATGAAGCGTCCACTCGAGGGCATCATCTGCTGCCAGGATACCGCTAAAAATTATCTACACCAGTTGACTTCGGGCGAACTCAAATTGCTGGCTCAGGCACTCCATGACGCCACGCGGGGGATTATCACTATGCAGGCGCAACAGGGTCGTGAGGTAGCCTACAATCTGGTGTTTCATGTCGGGCCAATCGGTGGCCTCTACATCGAAGTACTACCATATAACCAGGAAGTAGGCGGTTACGAAAGCCTGGGTATCTATTTTTCCCACCTCACACCGGACGAATCCACACTGTCGTATCGGGGAGTGATGGAGAACGGATGATACAATGCCCAAAAAAATTTTCCCGACTCTACTGGTTGCGATGTTGTTTGCGCTAGCCGGCTGTGACGGCAAACACCAAAGTATGCCTTCGGCAGAGGTAAAAAGAGCATTGCAGGGAACCGGCAGTTTTTCCGGTACGGTACGTTTCGAGGGTAAGAAACCACGACTGCGGCCTATTAACATGACCATTGATTGCAAGGGTAAACATACCGGCGAAGTCATGGATGAAACATTGGTACTGAGCGAAGATGACGCCGTGGCAAATGTGTTCGTATCTATCAAAAGCGGATTGCCCGCGGGCTACTATCCGCCCCATGACACCGATGCCATACTTGAGCAGAGCGGCTGTTTCTATTGCCCTCGTGTGTTGGCGGTAATGGTAGGGCAGAAAATTTCTCTGCGCAATAGCGACGGCATTTTCCACAACGTGCATGTCTATGCCAAAATAAACGATGAGCAGAATATCGGTATGAGTGGCAATGGCCAGCACATGACTCTGGTCTTCAGCAAAGAGGAAGCGATGTTCAATATCAAATGCGACGTGCATCCGTGGATGGTAAATTACTTGGCCGTGCTGTCGCATCCTTATTTTGCCGTCACCGACAAAGACGGAAAATTCAGTATCGCCAAGCTACAGCCCGGCAATTATGAAGTTGAGGTGTGGCACGAATCGGGCGACCAGACAGTCATAGCTCCCGGCAAACAGTTTCGCTTCGAGCTGAAGCAAGACGAACAGAAGGTGCAGGATTTTGCCATCAGCCTCAAGAAGTAACTGGCGGTTGAAAAAAACCGGCCCCGCCAGATGGAGGCCTTGTCTGAAACATGAATTTTAGGGGAGCGTGATACCAGCCCTGAAGCACAGCGATGAGCGTAGATAAATAGTCAAGGCGCACATACTTAGGCATACTTTCCAGAGTAAACAATCGTCTAACACGTACACGCCCTGCGCCGCATTGCGGAAGGGCTGGTATCAGCGCGATCCGTAAAGTTTCATCCTTGTACTCGTGTCCCGCGTAGTCGGGACACAGAGTATGAAAAAAACCGGCCCGGCCAGATGGGTGCCTTCTATGAAACAAAATTCTAATGCTCTCAGGCATCTTGGCCTGTGGCTTCTCATGGGGGGCGTGTTTCTTGGTGTATTCTATTGGGGTAATGTGACCAGCCAAGACGATGAGATCGTGTTTCGTGAGTTTGCCCCACGTTTTTGGAAAGAGGCCTGGCGGTCTCTCATCCTGATTTTTCCGGCACTTCTCACTACACTGTTGTTGTCTTCGCTGCTGGGGGTTATCGAGTGGGCCGGGCGGGCCAGCCTGGTCGCAAAAGAATTGGCACAGCGGCAAGGCAGATTATGGCACCATTGGCTTTACGCCTTGCCTGGAAGTCTGGCGTATCTGGCGTCGCTCATGGCCTCGCTGCTTGCTGCCCTGCCGCCCTTTCTACTCGGCATTTTTTTCATTCGCACGGCGCACCTCGATACGGTACATTGCCAGAACCTGAGTTACGGCATCCTTTGCCTTTCGCTCTTCAATCTGGATTATTTCTACCGGCGCAGCCGCCAAAAAATCGAGGAAGCATATGGCGCGCCGCATGTGCTGTTTGCCCGTTCGCTGGGGCTTTCCGAGCGAGAGATATGGCGACATCATATCCTGCCACGCATCGTGCGCGACAATCTGGCATTGGTGCGTGAACTGTTGCCACACCTGACGGTGGAAAGTATCGTCATCGAAATCACCTTTTCCTACAACGGCCTGCTGCACTCCGCTATCCAGGCAATGCGTTATGGCAACCCCGCCGGCTGGTATTATCTTGCCTTTGCTGTGCTTTTTTTTGTATTGTTTTTGAGCCTCGCCGGCTATCTTTGCCGTGTTGCCGAAGACCATGTCTGTCCAGCGGAAACCATAGGCAAATAAGGCTACATACCATGCAACAACTAAAACAACGTCCAACCGTGCCGGCAAAATCTAACGCGCAGACACATTCTATCCCCTGGCGCAAAAGCTTACATGTTGTGCGGGCCTCCACTTTATTGCTTATGCTGGCCTTTTTCCTGCCATGGCTCAAAGTGGGGTGTGTGCGAGTAGATGGTAGCGTGGCGGAAGAAATCGTTTCCGGCTACGACATTGCCTGGGGTACGCAGATTCTCGGTGAAGATTTGCAGGATCACAAATACTGGCTATTTCTCATCTCGCCGGCGGCTATTGCCATAATCTCTTTCTGGCAACGCAAGGGCAAAATAGCGCGCAAAATTTACCTGGCCATGAGCTTCTTGCTGCTGGCCGCCATCGCCGTGAGTCTTTTTTATCTCATCCAGGAATTTTTTTTCTCAGAGGCCAAGCCCTATTCGGATAATGCGATCCACCGTTTCCAGTTTTATTTCGGTAACTGGCTGGGCATGGGGCTGGCGATCATGTTGACGACATGTATTCTCTTGGCTATTTATGTTGGCCAAGAGCGCAGTCGCCTGGCGTGGAGCAGTGTGGTGTGGCTACTGGTTTGGCTGATAGCCCTGGCCAATCTCGGCTATCTTTTCAGCGAATTTCTCCTGGACGACGAGCCGCCGCCGGCGCGCGTCACCTACGAACTATGTTATGGTTTCTGGCTGGCATGTGCCGCCTGCGTCGGTATCTTGTTCGCCAGTGGCTATATCTGCTGGCAATGCAGGCGTATCACCAGTTCGCCACACTGATCTTCACCGCTTCCTGCAGCGAGGCGAACTGTGCTTCCAGCTTGGCCAGGCAGGCTTTGGCGGCATCCAGATCGCCGTTCTTGCAGGCATTCTCTATCTCGAAGGACACGGCGCGCAGTGCCTCGCCGCCTACGGAGGCCGAGGCGCCTTTGATAGAGTGGGACTGTCGCATGGCGTTAGGGGCGTTCCCTGCCTCCAGATAGCCTCTAAGCGCCTCGATCTGTCGCGGGATATCTTCCAGAAATACCTGCAAGAGCCTTTTCGCCAGGTCCTCGTCGCCCATCAGCCGGGCCATCAGTCCGGTCTTGTCGAACACCGGCATTTCCGGTTCTTTAGCCGCAACAGAAAGGGTTGCTGCAGGCGCCGTCGGCGATCGCCCCGTTGTTTCCGGCGGCAGCCATTTGTCCAGCACTGCCGCTAACGCCTGGACAGAAATCGGCTTGCTGACATAGTCGTTCATGCCTGCCGCCAGACATCGCTCTCTGTCGCTCTGCATGGCGTGGGCTGTCAGGGCGATGATGGGAATGAAATCTGCAACCTCGTCCCCTGCTGCTTTCCGCCTGCTGCCTTCCGCTTTTCTTATCTTCCTGGTGGCCTCAAGGCCGTCCATCACCGGCATTTGCACATCCATCAGCACCAGGTCATAGGGAATGGTTGCGAGCGACTCGATGGCTTCCGCGCCGTTGGCCACTGCGTCCACTCGCAGGCCCAGTTTTTCCAGGATGCCTATGCCCACTTGCCGATTGGTGGTGTTGTCTTCGGCCAGCAGGATGCGCGCCGTGCCCCGGAGCGGCTTGCGGATCTTTTGGCGATTGCCTCTGGACTGCACCGACAGTGCCAGGATGTGCGCCCCGCAAATTTCGGCAGTGGGTTTGCTGGCTCGTTCCCGCCCGGCTTGTTTGGCAAAACGCGCCGTGAACCAGAACTCCGCTCCCTTGCCTGCTGCGCTTATGACGCCGATCTCGCCGCCCATCAGCGCCGCGAGCTGCTTCGAGATGGCCAGCCCCAGGCCAGTGCCGCCGTACTGGCGCGTGGTCGAGGCGTCAACCTGCGCAAATTTTTGGAAGAGGATGGCCTGCTTGTTCGCAGCGATGCCGATGCCGGTATCCTGCACGGAGAATCGCAGCACGGCTTCGGCGGCGGTCTCAGCTACCAGCCTTACCCGCACGGCAATCTCGCCCTGGTGGGTGAACTTCACGGCGTTGCCTGCCAGGTTGCTGAGAATCTGACGCAGGCGGCTGGTATCGCCCTGCAGCAAGTACGGCACGTCCGATGCAGCGACACAAATGAAGGAAAGCCCCTTGGCCTGGGCGCTCAATGCCATCGTGACGGCAAAATTGTCCAACAGCTCGCGCAGGTCGAACTCCAGCATTTCCAGCGTGAGTTTGCCCGCCTCGATCTTGGAAAAATCAAGAATGTCGTTCAGGAGTGCCAGCAGCGATTCGCCGCTCTCTCGCACGATCTCGGCATAGTGCCGCTGCTTCTCATCCAGATCGGTCTCCAGCAAAACGCCGATCATACCGATGACTCCGTTCATGGGCGTGCGTATCTCGTGGCTCATGTTGGCCAGGAACTCGCTCTTGGCAATGTTGGCCGTCTCTGCCCTGGCAGCTATTTCATTGGCGCGTGCCGTGGCCTCTTCGAGATGGCGGTTGGCCTCCTGGAGTTTCTCCCCGGCCTTTTTGCGCCCGGTGATGTCGCTTATCACCACACGACATACCTGCGTGCCGCCATCATCCTGCCCCACAATCGCATCCAGCCTCGCCCAGAATTGAGAGCCATCATTTTTCACCATGCGCAGCTCGCACACCTGCGGTACTCCCGTAGCAAAGAGCTGTTTGCGGTGCTGGTAGTAGATGTCCTGATCTTCCTTGAGCATGAAGCGCGTGATTGGCTGTTTGGGCAGCGCGTTGCGAGCCACGCCCAGCATGGTCGCAGCGGTGAGATTGGCCTCCAGGATCGGTCCACTTTCGCTTAAAGTGAGATAGCCCACCGGCGCCAGATCGTAGAGGTCGAAGTAGCGCGCCCGTGCGGCGTCCAGTTCCGCCTGTATGCGACGCAGTTCTTCGTTCTGCATCTCAAGCTCGAGCTGATGCACCTGCATCTCGTAGAGCGTCCGCCGCGTTTCTGCGGGCGACAGTGCTTCGAGGTCATCTGACGACTGGGCAGCTTTTTTCCGTGCGATATCTTCGGCACGCCGGCGCAGTTCGGCAGCTTGTTTGTCGCGGTCGTCCTTGTTTTTCACGCCTGCCTCCTGAATGTCGCCGCTGCGGTGTTTCTGTCGTAAGTCCCTTTTTCTTGCAGCCATGATAGCCTTTTCTCCCGACTGGCTTTTGTTTCGTACTCTGATAATCGGAATTATACTTGCAGCTCAGAAAAAAGCAAGATGTTTTTGTAACTATTCAGACCTCTCCGCAATAGAATGAAAAAAAATTGTTGCCAAGCCTCCCATAATATGAGAGACTATGGTAAGGTGAAGCCGCATTGGTAGCGGCACAAAAACGATAGTGAACGATTTTGTACTATCTTTTTTGATGTCGAAGGTCAGAGATCAACGGTGTAAAGGAAAGCCATCATGGAACCACGTCTCCTGGTAGTGATGCAGGGCGAGTGCTTGCAAGAGTTGTTGCATGACAACAATTTTCAGGTTACGCTGGCAACGTCTTGCCAAGAGGCGGAAAAGCTGATAGGAGCTTCTTCCTATGTCGCATTGGTCGTGCAGACGGCCATTAGCACACAAGAAGAAATGGCCACTGTGCAAAGGCTCTTGTCGTTGTCCGCACCTTCCCCTTTGATCCTGGTCGCCTCTGCCTGGCACGTTTCATTTCTAGTAAACTTGTGGCACAACGGTGTGTTTGCCTTTCTAGCTGCACCGCATAAATATGTCAAACTAAAAGAACTAATCGCCATCGCAGTGGAACATGACGGCCACCGTGAGGTGCAAAAAATCATTTCTGCCATACCCTGCTGGATAGAGGTGAATGTCCCTGCTCAACCGACCTATCTCATACGCCTCACGAGTTTTTTCGAGTGCCTGCTTCACGATTTGGCCGACCAGGAACAGAAGCGCATCATTTATGCCTTTCGTGAGTTGGTGCAAAATGCCATGGAACACGGCAACCATTTTTGCACGACAAAAAACATCAATATTCGCTTCGTGAAAAGCCAGGAGGCGTTGATTTTTCAGGTAGAGGATGAAGGGCCGGGATTTGACATGCAAATTTTACCCCACGCTGTCGGCAGCAAAAAGAATACGGCTCTCGATGTGGTACGCTACCGCAAACAGACAGGCATGCGGCCGGGCGGCCTCGGTATTTCTACCATCCTTGGCATTGCCGACGATCTGGTGTACAATCAGAAAGGCAATGCCGTCATCATGATCAAGTATCTCAACAAAAAAGTTGTGGAGGCAAAATAACAAATATTTATGGCACCACCGAGACTTTTTCATATCGCAGTATTAGGCCCGCGTGGTTCGGGCAAGACGGTGTTTATTTCTTCTCTTTTCTATGCCTCTATTCAGTTGCCGAGCCACGATTTCTCTGCCAGTTTTCTGAACGCCGAGTCGGAAACACACTTGAAAACTCTGATTCCGCCTTTGCTGCGTGCCGAGAACGACGAGCGTAACAGCCAGGAATTTATCACGAGCAACTGGCGCAAGCTTTTTACGGAGCAAGAATTCGGGCAGATCGAGGGAACGCTGGCCAACTGGAATCTGGCCTTGCATCTGGAAACCCGCAAGGGCACGCGGGAGGTAATTTTTTACGATATTCCCGGCGGCTGGTTCTCGGAAGAAGAAACCTGGCAGGATGAAAAGCGCCGCCTCAAGGCACGCATGGAAATGTGCGATGCCGCCTTTCTCATTCTCGATACGCTGCAACTGGTACACTCCGATTGGGAATACGGTAAACATCTGCACACCTTCATGCGTGCTCTCGATGAGGTCTACCACAACGGCAAACGTCTGCCGGTGGCACTTTTGTTCACCAAATGCGACGACCCGGAAGTGAGCCAGATTTCACGTGAAAAACTGGTGGAAAAGGTGCAGGGACTCATCAACAAACTCGATGTCAAAGGCGCCGACTGGACAGCGTGGCAACGGCAGCTTGCCCACTATGACCAATACGAAGTGTTCCGCGTAAGCGCGGTAGGCGAATTGGTATTCGATATAGCGCATCCCAAAGGCAGGCCGCCACACGGCGGCCCGGTAAAAAACGAACTGTTCGCCAATCTGGGCAAAGCATTGCAATTTCTGCTGCATTATCCGGCCCGTCGCAAGCGGCACTTGTATAAAGTGGCAGCGATGATCTGCGCTGCCCTTTTGTTGACAGGGGCAGCGGCATGGAATACAATCGCTTATCGCTACTGGCATCAGTGCGGAGAGAGCCTGGAACGCCATCTGCACAGCCCTGCCTATGATCTCCACATGGCCGCCGCCTACTCTGAGTTTAGCCAGGGCGGGCGCAACTGGTTTTACAATCTTTTGCACGGCGGGCAAATACGGAAGATTACCCAGGCGTACCCCGTGATCTACGCCCGCTGGGATGATGAATTGTGGCTGAAGATCGCCGAACAGTACCGCGAGGCAGACGACACCATTTCCTTGAACGAAGTCGAGTACAACGAGTGGCGGCAAAATCTCGCCACTTACCTGCAATATTTTGGCAAGTATCAGGAGAAAGCCAGCCACCTGCACCGTCTGCTTGTCTGGAAGATCGCAGGCTGTCGGTTGCGTGAACAAGAAAAGCAGGAGGATGTGAAAGCCATCTCGACACTGCTCGCAGAGTGGCAGAAAATTGGCGCCAATTGCCCGGCTTTGCAGGAAGCGGCACAGAAAGAGTGCGATTTTTTGCTGGAAAAGCAGGTATCGTATGTGTTGCCTCTGTTGCAGCAGCAGAATTTCCCCGAGCCGTTCCTGACTGAACTCGACAAATTTTTGCAGAAACGCAGCTACGACCGTATACCGGCGCGGCTATTCCACGTCTTCGACGAAAAACTCATGGCGGCAATAGCACGTAACCAGACAGAGCAAAGTTATGACAAAAGCCTTGCTTTAGTGCAGGAACTCAAAAGCAAGATTCCCGCCGGTGTCCGCGTGGCACAGGACGGACAGACTCTCGGACAGTTCCTCGATAACGCGCATGACAAGGTGAAAAAACAGCAGGAGCAGGAAGATTATCGCCAGATCAAAGCATATCTGATAAAAACTGCCAAGACCATCGCGCTCGACGAACAAATGCGGTTATGGCAAGAACACCTGCAGAAATTTTCCCGTGTCTGTCAGCACCGAAAAGAAGTGGAAGGGTATCTGCAAACATGGCAAATCCAGCAGGAAGACGAGGCATACCAGAAGATCGAGAGCTGGCTCAACAACGGCAACTCCTCGGATTACGAAGGCCTCATCAAGAGGATCAACCTGTTGCTCGGTGAATATCCCAACCTCGGCCGCGGCACTTTGCAAAAACTGGAAAAACTCAAAGAACAGACGCGCCGCTATGAGATCGAGAAAGATTTCCAGGAACTGGAGCTGCTCGTCAAGGAAAAACTCAATTACGCGCAGTTTGCCAAGGCCGAGCAACAGACACGCGATTTTCTCGACCGATGGAAGCTCAGGTACGGCACCTATCCTGAAGCCGAGGAGGTGGTAGAGAAACGTGCCGAACCGTTGCGGCGCGAGCTGCGTAATTTATGGAAAAAACACGATTACGCCACGCTGTTTGCCAAATTACGCAGCGCCTATGCTATGCCGACAGTGGACGAATGCGGCAGGTTGGCAAATACCTTCATGCGTGAACACAGCTTTGACAGCGATGTGGAAAACGCCAAAAAATTGGTGGAAAAGATTGCCAACAGGCACAACTACAATTTCAAACTGACACACGGGCGCCATCTGAAAAATTCGTGGCTCGTCGCCAACATGGGTGTCCACGTCTATGTCAACGACAAAAAAATCTTCGAGAGCAAAGAGTACGACACCAACACCCCCACATGGAACGAATCGTTCGTAGTGGAATGGCAGGCATTCGATCGCGTAGAAGTGAAAGTATTCGACAGCAACGGTCGTGACCGCTATATTTACCAGGACCAGGCCGCCGATATGCTGAGTATTCTAGTACTGGCTACTACCTGTAAAAACAACCTGGTGGAATTCCATTTTGAATGTGTGGATGTGCCGACTTTTGCTCTGCCGGCACCGGAGCAAAAGCAATGGAAATAACAGGCGGGCTTTTTCCCATCACATGTTACACAGTGCTGCCATTATCCTTCTCAAGCATAGCGTCCAGGCGTTTCTCGATCTCGTGCGGGTGCAGCACTTCGTGAAAAAAACAGACCTGCGCATGGTCGCTCAACGCCATCTCGCGGTCGCCGCTCAGTTTGTCGGACACGGCGAGCAAGAGCGGCAAACGGCTGCCGTTCAGCATGGCAAGGCGTTTGTCGAGTGCTGCCTTGCGCCAGAAGCCGAAGATTTCGAGATACACCTTGTGGCCGCTGGCACGATGAGTGAAAGCATAGTCGGGGATGCAGATTTCCTGTGCCGCCAGTGACACAATGTCGCAGTCGCTAGAAATATCCCACTCGGCCACCAAGCTGCGGAAGCGGTCGCTAAACGCGGCCATTTCCGGCGGCATGTACATGCCGGTGTCAGGATAATGAGAAACAAGCCCCACGCCAGCCTCCAGATGAAATTGCCGCGGGCGATTGTTCTTGCCCCACGTCAGCTCGGCCTCCAGTTGCCAGCCATGGCAGAGCAACAGTGCCGGCAGGAAGAGCGCCATGTGAAAGCCATATTTCTGGCACCCCTGAAACAGGCTGAGCGGCCCGTCGAGGACGATGGAAAAACCCTCCTCGCTGTTACCGTATATCTGATACAAGAGGCGGCAGAACTTGATGGCACGAAATAACTGGCGATAGCGCAACTGGCTTTCGCCGTGGATTTCAACCTTGAGCAGCATAGCCTTGAGCAAGATGGTTTGTGCCAACGCAGTGTTGTAGATTTCGAGCAGGTGGCGGGGCGAAATTAGCTTAAACTCCTGCAAAATCTGGTTCTGTTTGAGATCGGCAAAGAGGATCGCTTCGATGTGGTTCACCGGGATACTAAGGTGGCGCGACGCCTCCTCCAGTACGGTCGTCCGCACGAACCGGCTCTCGCGGTGTGCCCGACTGGCCAGCTCGAATACGGTCTGGCGCACCTGTGCCGGGTCGGCCGCCGACACCACGTCGAAGATGCAGCGATCTTCGAGCAGTTTGTTGAAGCCGCGCAGCAAGAAGAGTTCGTTGCTCGCTTCCACTACCTGATCAAGGCTGTGTTCGAGTTCCTGCCGGCTCTTGCCCTGGTGACACTGGTAGATGGCAATGAGGTTCTCCGCCATCACAGTAAACTCTGCATTCTCCACGTCAATGTAGCGTGGGATTATCTGGCCGCTACGTTCCTGTACTCGTACTAAATCGAGGGTAAGCATATGTTTTTGTTCTATTGTAAATAGATGCGGCTATCTTCGATGTTGATACACACCTGCCACTGTTTTTTCTCGGCAGTGCGTTGGTAAAGCCTCAACACCCGCTGGGTGGTGGCGTTTTTGCCACATTGCATATAAGTGAACTTGTCTTTGAATTTTTGCGACAACTGGTACACCATGTCGGCGAGCAAATCGAAGTTGCCGAGCAAATCTTTGTCGCGCAGGTGCGGCACAATGTAGATATCGAACATGCCAAGCATCGCCTTTTTCGGATGTTTCTGGAACGAAATCATACCGCACACCTCGCGTCTATCCTCGTCATCCTTGAAACAGATCATGGTGTCATAGCTCATGGCTTGAAACAACTTGATGAGAAGAATGCGCGGTACGAGCCGTTTTAGCCAGCGCACGAGACGATTGAATTGCGAATTGGGGCTGGCGGCGCTTAAGCTATCGAGGCGGCTAAAAATGCAATGGACAGCCAGCGTAAAATCAGGATGCGGCGTCTTACCCGACTTGGCCAGCAACTCCGACAACAGTGCCATTTCATAAATGCTCATGTTGTGGTCTCCTTAACATCTCCAGGCGAAAAGGTCCATCCAGGCGAAAAGTCCCACCAATTATGGTCAAACAAGCAAGCACACAAAAAAAACGCGCCGATGGAGTCTGGGAGAAACCAGGCTACATGGGCGCGTTTATGAGGGGATAAAAAAGAGAAACCCCGGCGCTAC
>JAGVGO010000159.1 GCA_020057085.1 Planctomycetota bacterium
AACTGTGAGTCAAAGATGTGGGTACAAAACAGCCCCTGGCGGGAGAGGTTATACTCTACCCATAATTTTTTTATCCCCCCGAAGTGTTAGATACGCCCATTAGTTGCGCTTGAACAGATCGTAGGCAATGGACAGGTTTTTCTCGTGTTTTTTGCTTGACTTTTGTAATATGTAGTTTATACTTACTTTTAAACAAAGGAGTTAGCAATGATATGCAATTTTATGCAGTGCTAAAATCTCAAAAAGAGACAGATCATTTTTATTTCGCTAACTTATTGTCATTTTTGGCGTTTTTACAAAACCTTTAGCAAAAGGGACTAAGTTATGTCCAAAACGATTTTCACAGTTACTCTGATGTGCTTTGTTCTTTCCGCCTTTGCCGGCATGCCATACGCCCAGCAGCCGAAGGACAAAGGAGTTTTCATCGAAGATAAAAACGAATTTTATGAGCAGCTCGAAAAAGAGGTGGATCAGTTCAAAAGCAAGCCTAAAAAGGCGGAACGCTCATTCAAACTGGATTTCAGCGGCTATGATCTGCCCAAGAGCAAGGACGAATTCACTTTCTACTGGCACAGTGAGCCTGTTTCCCAAGGGATGGCCGGCACTTGCTGGTGTTTTTCCACCACTTCATTCTTAGAGTCGGAAATCTATCGTCTCTACAAGAAAGAAGTGAAGCTGTCGCAGGGCTACACTTTCTATTGGGAATATGTGGAAAAGGCCCGCCGCTTTGTACAGGAACGCGGAAATTCAAGCTTTGGCGAAGGATCGGAGTTCAACGCCGTGACACGTATGTGGAAAAAATACGGTACCGTGCCGCTTGCCGCCTACACGACGCTCAAACCCAAGCAGAAATTTCACGACCACAGGGCTATGTTCGAGGAGATGGAGGGCTTTCTCAATAGTTTGAAACTGAGTAAAGCCTGGAACGAAGAGGCGGCTCTCGCAACAATCAAAGCCATTCTCAACCATTACCTGGGTGAACCGCCGAGCAAAATCGTGTGGGAAAATCAGGAAATGACCCCGCAGGAATTTCTGCGCAATGTAATCAAAATCGTCCCTGACGATTACATCGATATCTTGTCGCTCCTGGAAAAACCGTACTATGAAAAGGTAGAATATCCGGTGCCGGACAACTGGTGGTATTCGAGCGATTACTACAATGTGCCGCTCGACGAATACATGAACCTGCTCAAAAAGGTGGTACGCGCCGGCTACACTGTTGCGATCGGCGGCGACGTGTCGGAGCCGGGTTACGACTCACATGCCAAGGTCGCCATAGTGCCGAGCTTCGACATTCCCTCGCAGTACATTGACGAAAGTGCCAGACAGTTCCGTTTCGACAACAAGACCACCACCGATGATCATGGCGTCCATCTCGTGGGTTACAAAGAAAAAGATGGCGTCATGTGGTTTCTCATCCAAGATTCCGCCAGCGGTTCGCGCAACGTCAAGCCCGCAGGCTACTACTTCTACCATGAAGATTACGTCAAGCTGAAAATGATGAACTTCATGGTCCATCGTTCTGCCGTAGCAGAGACGTTGCAGAAATTTGTAAAAAAATAAAAGGAATATGCATGCAAATCGGTATTGACATTGGCTCCATCAGTATTGGCGCCATTTTCCTCCAGGAGAATCGAGTAGTACAAAAATTCCACCTGCCCCACAAGGGCGACATCGTTGGCACACTCAAGAAAATCGTCACGCAAGTCAGCGAACCCACAGTCAACATCTGTGTGACAGGCAAAGACCTGGTGCTCGATCCTTCTGTCAGTCACGACATCATCCATTTGGACCCGATTGTGGCAATGACCGACGCAGCCTGCCATCTCTACCCTGAGGTGAGCCACATCCTGTACATCGGCGGCGAGACTTACACTCTGATACACTTGAAAAACGGGCGTTTGCAAAACTATCTCAGCAACAGCTCGTGTGCCTCCGGCACCGGCGCTTTTCTCGAACAACAAGCCATGCGCCTTGGCATGGACATCGTCACCTTTGCCGAGTATGCGGCACAATTTCAAGGCGTACCCCCGCGCGTGGCCACGCGCTGCGCAGTGTTCGCCAAGAGCGACATCATCCACCTGCAACAGGAAGGCACGCCGGTAGTGGCCATTGCCGCAGGACTCTGCGAAAGCCTCGTGGAGGGGCTCATGGAGTCGCTTCTCAAAGGCAACAAGCTGGCCGGCCTTACCGTGATCGCAGGCGGTGTGGCGTTAAACCGGCGCGTGGTGGAAAGCCTGTCGCGCCATGTGGAAAAACTGGCGGTTAGCGAATACGCGCCGGTACTCGGCGCCTATGGCTCTGCCATGTACGCACGGCAGAGCAGCCCGGTCAATCCCCAGGTGTTGATGCAGACTGGCCTCGGCAAAGACGAACGCACACGGCCGTCGCTTGTCATCAAAAATTCGGATTATCCGGATTTTACCGCCCACATCAGCCAAAAATACGAAAATACCGAGATCACCGTTTACCGGAAACCGGCCGTCGCGCAGGCCTATCTCGGCATTGACATCGGCTCGACCAGCACCAAGGCCGTTGTCACCTCACGCGAGGGCAACATCTGGCTTGGCTTCTACACCAGAACCGGCGGCAAACCGATCGAAGCGGCGAAGTGCATCCTGCGCTGCCTCGATAAATTTTGCCAGGAGAACGACTGGCCCATGCAGTTACAGGGGATCGGCACTACCGGTTCCGGCAGAAAGCTCATGAAAAACGTGATGAACGGCGATTTCGAGGTGAACGAAATCACCGCCCATGCCAAGGCCGCCATCTTTCTCTACCCGGAGGTTGATACCATCATCGAGATCGGTGGCCAGGACGCCAAGTTTACGCGCATCGCCTACGGCGCCGTCACCAATGCGGTGATGAACTATGTATGCGCCGCCGGTACCGGCAGTTTCATCGAAGAGCAGGCCAAGCGTCTCAATATTCCGCTCGAACAGATGTCGGCTCATGCGCTTCAAGGGCGAGCGCCGATTACCTCCGAGCGTTGCACGGTGTACATGGAGCGTGACATCAACCGCTTGATTCGCCAGGGTTGGGTGGCAAGCGATGTCGCCGCGGCGGTGATCTATTCGGTGCGCGACAACTACCTCAACAAGGTGGTGGCAGGCGCGCAGATCGGCGAACACGTTATCTTTCAGGGCGCGACTGCGCGCAATCAGGCGCTCGTTGCCGCCTTCGAACAATACCTGCAAAAAACGATCAAGGTGTTCCCTTACGCCCATCTCACCGGCGCATTGGGCGTCTGTCTGCTCATGCGGGAAGAAAATATCCATGACTCGGCATTCCGCTGGTGCGAGTTTATTGACATGCCCATCAAGCTGCAGAATGAAGTTTGCGAGCTGTGCCACAACAAATGCCGATTGACCGTGGTGGAAACCCCGCGCGGCCGTGAAGGGTACGGCATGATGTGCGGCCGTGATTACGGCGAACAAAAGTATGTACCGATCAAGAGAAGCAATTTCAATTTTATGCAACTCTACAACAAGGGCAAAAGTTCGCGTGGCAAGGTACTCATCCCCTGCGCCCTGGCCATGTTCGAGTACCATAGTTTGTGGGAGTCGTTCTTCCATCGCCTTGGTTTTACGGTAGAGACAAGCAAAACCAGCCAGCGCAGTTTCGACACCGGCAAACAACTTGCCCACGCCGAATTTTGTGCGCCGCTCCTCACCGCCCAGGGACTCATCTGGGAAGCGGCCCAGGAAAACGTTGACATGGTATTTTTTCCGGTCTTTTACAAAGAGGCACAGCAAGGGCCGGGAGAGTCGGCAACGGCAGAAGGAGCGCCCAATTTCTTCTGCTATTACACGAGCCATCTGCCTTCCATCATCTATACCCAATTGCCACAGGAAGCACG
This sequence comes from Planctomycetota bacterium, assembly GCA_020057085.1. Lineage (GTDB taxonomy): Bacteria > Planctomycetota > Uabimicrobiia > Uabimicrobiales > JABWCH01 > JAGVGO01. Next base: position 3,860 of record JAGVGO010000159.1, read on the forward strand.
CGAAAAATTTGCCTTCCCGCTGCTCCAGATGGACACGCCGCAGGAGGCGATCGCGGATGAACTCATGAAGCACCTCAAGCGGTTCGGCCTGGAACGGGAAGAAGTGACCTGGGCTTACCAGAAGGCGCAGCAGGAGTACACGGCGTGGAAACAAGCCAACATCGAAGATGGCAGGAAAATTCTGGCGCAGATTCAGACGAGCGGCATCGGCCTGGTCGTGCTGGGCCGACCGTACAACACATTTGACGGGGTGATGAATGCCAATGTCGTTGACAAACTCGTGCGTATGGGTTATCCGACAATCTATTACGACATGCTGGAAATTCCGGCAGGCGAGGATGATGCGCTCCTGTCTCGCATCCACTGGAATTACGGCAAAAAAATTTACCGCGCCGCGCGCTACATTGCCCAGAGCGACAACCTGTTTCCCATTTACCTCACTTCCTTCCGCTGCAGTCCGGATGCCTTCATCATGAGCTACTTCAAGTTTCTCATGGATCATTTCAAAAAACCGTATCTCATCATCCAGCTCGACGAACATTGCTCGGATGTCGGCTACCTCACGCGCATCGAGGCGGCGATTGATTCGTTCAAGAGTTGGCGCAAGGAAGCGGTGCGCGCGCCGTCGTTCGAGCTGGCACCCTCGGAAGTGTCGTTCGACAAGACCATTCTCATCCCGCACGTTGACGAAATCGCCTCGCGTCTGGTGGCGGCAGCCTTCCAGTCTTATGGTTACAAGGCGATGGTGCTAGAAGAGTCTACCGCCACTGTGTTCCAGGGCTTTCGCTATACGCTCGGCGGCGAATGCCTGGCGATAGCGGCGATTGCCGGCGGCATCGTCAAGACTATTGAAAAACACCAACTCGACCCGGAAAAGACGCTGGTTTTCCTGCCCAGCTCTTACATTGCCTGCAACTTTCCGCAGATTCCGGTCAAGGTTTCCATTGCCTTGAGCAAGGCAGGCATGCCGGTCAAGGTGATTAACACCAGTTCTTTTAGCTTACTACAACGGCTTTTGTCCAAGCTCGATCTTGTGTTGTGGGATACCCTCATCGTCTCCCATACGCTGCGCCAGCTCGGCTGTTCACTGCGGCCTTACGAGGTGAACAAGGGCGAAACCGACAGTAAGATGGCGCAGGCTGTGCAAATCATGGAAGAGGCGATCTTGCAGAAAAAGAACAAAAACCAGGCATGGGAGCAAGTGGCGGCGCTCTTCGGCGACATCAAGGTAAAGCGGGACAAACGTCCGCGCGTGCTCATTACCGGCGATTTGTATGTGCGCAACAACGACGCCTTCAACCAGAATGTCGTACAGCGCATTGAAGAGTTGGGCGGCGAGGCGTTCCTCAGTTCCATCATCGAATATTCCCACTACGCCCTGGAACTGGTACATTACGGAAAGGAGCAAAACCTGACCCAACTGGCGACTTACTATGTCACCAAGAAAATCCTCGAGAGCTGGGAGCAATCGTACATGAAGCCGGTCCAGCATCTCTTCACCAAGCTCGAAGAACCGTCGTGGGATACCATGTTCAAGGCTTTGCAAGAACTGGGGATAGACATCGGGGTACAGGGAGAAACCGCGCTCACCATTTCGCGCGCGATGTGCCTGGCGCGTGCCGGTCAGATCGCCGCAGTGGTACACATCAATCCGTCGTTCTGCTGCGCCGGCAATGTTTCGGTGCCGTTCCTCGAAAAAATCCGTGAAGATTTCAACATCTCGGTGCTCAACATTTTTTACGACGGCACCGACCAACCCAACAGCAGTCTGGTGCCATTCATGCACTATCTGTGCCAGCAATCCAAAGTACGCGCTGAAAATGGCAAAGAAGGTATCGCGACCGACACGGAGAAGGCTGCCGAAAAAAAATAAGAGAGCGAAAGACATAGGAAAGCATATTTTCCGCCTTGCTATGCCAAGAAACAGTCTCCACATCTCCTCGCGCCGGCATCATTCTCTTGCCGCTTTGCAACCGTAACGGCAAGTGGATTTGTTGGTGCGGGTGTTGTGGGATTTTTGATTGACTCGAATAATGAGCAAAGGTACACTACATTAGAGTGTTGCCGCGAGCATAAAGATTGTCTACACATGCTATTGAGCCAGGAAGTCGTATGCCAACTTTAAAAATTGAAATTACAGAAAAACTGTAATAGTGCAGAAGAATAATAACATTGAGGGAGCGTAATACCAAGCCCTGAAGCACAGCGATGAGCGTCGAAAAACGACTGGATGCACCGACGCGCGCGAACTTGTCAATGCAAGCAATCGTTTAGCAGATCGCCG
>JAGVGO010000239.1 GCA_020057085.1 Planctomycetota bacterium
GTGTGGCGTTTACTGACACACTATCGTCACACCGGCAAGGTTGACCCAAAACCACACGGTGGCGGCCAGCCATCCAAGATCGACAAAGCTGGCTTAGAGTGGCGCAATCTGCTTGAGCAAAGACTGCCCAGTGTTCGCTTGTACTCGTGTCCCGCTTGCTTGTACTCGTGTCCCGCTTGTCGGGACACAGAGTATCGGGACACAGAGTTGCTCAGGGCCTCTATCACACGAAGGGCGTATCCAAAAGTTCGGGGGGCGGGCAAAAAACGTGGCCTTGCCAGCTCCCCCCCTAATTATTGGATACGCCCTCACACGAATGCGTTTATCTTCGCTTTCCTTGACATGCGCGGGAGCGAGCACGATCTGTTTGAAGAGCTGCTGCGCTTCGGCAGGAAATTCGACACCCAACGTATCGGGAGCGAGCAGAATGAACTGCGGCGCAAACGCCCCTGGCTCAGGCGAGCGATTTCCGTGACGGCGTGGTGGACCATGGCAAATGCCTGCGCCTTACATTTGATGTCGAGCCGCTGTGTACATTCGTCAATGGCATGTACCAGCGACTCGGTTTGCAGATGCAGCGACAGGATGAGAGCCTCGACGGTGAGCACCTTTTCGCCGCCCGACAGATGCGAGAGAATGATGTGATTCAAAGAAGGCCATCGGGATTGGGGCAAACAGCGTATTGCCGACGAATTGATAAAAAGCAACGGTTGGGTGCCATTGGTCAGTGCTGGATCTCGCTTAACCCCGTATCTATTGTTTCGTAGTAATCCGTTATATAACTTCAGACTTCGTGGAGTTCACTCTTCTATCACACGAATGCGTTTATCTTCGCTTTTCTTGACATGCGCGGGGGCGAGCACGATCTGTTTGAAGAGCTGCTGCTCTTCGGCAGGAAATTCGACACCCAGCGTATCGGGAGCGAGCAGGATGAACTGCGGCGCAAACGGCCCCTGACTCAGGCGAGCGATTTCCGTGACGGCGTGGTGGACCATGGAAAATGCCTGCGCCTTACATTTGATGTCGAGCCGCTGCGTACATTCGTCAATGGCATGCACCGGCGACTCGGTTTGCAAATGCAGCGACAGGATGAGAGCCTCGACGGTGAGTACCTTCTCGCCGCCCGACAGATGCGAAAGGTCGAGCCAGCGTTGGCTGTGCCGTTTGACTTCGAGGTAAAGCCCTGCGCGTTCGGGCGATTTGAGGTCGTCTACGCGCAGACGTACGCCATGGAACACCGGCGAGAGTAGCTCATTCATGCTGCCGGAGATGGCCTGGATGCGTTTGGCCACCTCGCCGTGCCATTCGCCGAACCGTTTTTGCACATCTTCCTGCAGATGCTGGATGTGTTCACTGCTGCCCTGCATTTCCTGCTCCAGCCTGGCTACCTTGTCGCTCTGCGCCTTGAGTTCATCCTCTGTCACCGGCGAAATCTGTAAAGTATCTAGCTGCCCCTGCAGACGATTTCTCTCTTCTGCTACTGTCCGCGTATCATGCACCTCAGACGGTTTAGGGCCAAGCTGCTGTGCTTTCAGCGTCAGTTCCTCTTGTTTGTGTGCCTCTTCTTCGCGGTTTTGCTCCCAATGTGTGATGGCCTTGCTCAAAGATTCCTGCTCGCTTTCCAGCCGCTCCCGTTTTTTGTCTGTTTCCTGCAGCAATTCCTGAGTTGTGTGAATTTTCTGCCGGAATTCTTCGACCGACGCCTTGTTTCTGTCGCTCTCTTTGCTGAGTACATTGATTTCATCGAGATTGTTGGAAATAGCCGCCTGTAGCTCGGTCATCTCCTTGTGACACTCGTCCAGACTCTTTTCGACATAGTGCAGTTCTTCTTTGCCGCCCAGATCGCTGCGCCGTTCGTTGAGTTTCTTTTCACGCTCGCACGCCTGCTGGTACAGTTCCTCGGCATGCAGAGCCGCACTCAACTCATCGAGGCTGAGACAGGGACGCGGTAGCAAGATGCGCGGAAACAACTGGTTGCCCACGGCCGGCCACGGCAGACAGATGTGGCTGGCGTCGGCGCACATGCGGCCACTCTCCTCGACCCATTGCCAGATGGGCAAGGAGCCTGTTTCCGGTGACAGGCTTATTTTGAGTACATCGGCGAGAAAACGCCGCACCAGAGGCGCAGCAGCGACCCCCGGCAGCTCCGTCGCATGGGCCGTTTTTTTGCTTTTGCCGGCGGCCAAAGAGATGATGAAGAACGGCGGCGACTCCTTGGGCCACAACTGCTGGCTCAACACGACAGCCCTGGCAAAATCGTCGGCTGTGGCGGCAACAAAAGAGAACATATGGTAGCCGAGCAGTCGCAGCAGTTGCTCCCAGGTGGCGGTATCTTTTCCATTCACCTCGATTTCGGTAAACAATGGGCCATGTAAAACAAGGCCGACAGCGGCTGCCTGGCGTTGAAATTCTAGCGCTTGCGCCAGCACCATGCGTTCGTGCGTAAGCTCCGTGGCAAAAAAGTGGCTGCCGGCCTTGTAGCGGATGTCGGCGAGCCTCGTCTTTTCTGCCCCGATCTCCTTGAGTTCTTTATTTATCCTGGCCATCTCGCGGTCAACATCGAGAACACTCAACTGCTGGTAGCGGGCGATGAGCTGTTCCTTCTTTTTAGCAAGGTTTTGCAAGGCACGCTGGTGGCCGTTGTTTTCTCCTTCGTCGCGACGGATTCTCGTTTGCAAGTCGTCCACATGGGATACGACGTGCTGGCGGTCTTCCTCGAGCCGCAGCAGGATTCTGTTTATTTCGTGTTGCCGGTTTTCCTGCTCGCGCCAGCGTTCACGCGTGTGCTCGTGATCGTAGCGTTTGTGTGCCAGCGTCTCTTCGATGCGTGCCACCTCGCGCGCCACCACCTCGACCAGGCTCCACGCCTCTTCGATCACCAGTTGCCGGTGTCTGACAATGAGGCTCTCTTTTTGCTGCATGAGCTGGCGCGCCTTCTGTAACGTACGCAGATACTCTTTTTCCAGGGACAGCTTGCGCCGTAGAGGATCGAGTGCGCGCGAGGCTTTGTCAATGCTGTCGAGGGTAGAGGCGATGTTGTCGCGGTAGGCCGCAAGCCCTGTGGTTTCCAGCAACAGATCGAGTTTGTGCCGTCCCGACTGATCACTGAACACATTGACCGTACCTTCCTCGGTGAAGGCAAGCCGGTTTTCGGCATCCAGACTCAACTGGCTCAGTATTTCGCGCCACTCTTTCTTCAAAATTTTCTGGCGCTTGCCGTTACCTTGCAAGTAATACTGCAACTGGCCGTCCTCCTGGATATGTACCGCTATGGTGAAAAGGTCGTTGTCGAGTACGGCAAAATTTTTGTGCCAGGCACTCAGGACACGCTGGCCGTGGATGACAGGATTGGCCAGGTTGAGTTCGAGTGCAGCGGTCTTGGCAAACGGGCCGAGCAGGTCGGACATCTGACCTTTGCGCAGACGGTTGGGGTGGCCGCCCAGGCACAGGATGAGGGCATCGAGCAATTGCGTCTTGCCGCTGCCGTTGGCGCCGGTGATAAGGATGATCGGATGTTCCGCCAGCCCGATGCTGGTTTTTTGGTGCAACATGAAATTGTCGAGGGTAAGTTGCTGCAGAAAATAAGGTTTATCCATGTGTTCGTTTGTATTCTCCAAAAATTTTCTCTCATAAATTACCTGATGCATCTTATCACAAAGCTGCCGAACAAGGCAAGTACAATCAGTGGTTTCACAGAAGAATTTAAATTGTCAAAGTAACGCATTGATGGTAAAATCAAAATAACTATTGCGTTCTGGATTAGCTGTGCTTTGCTAACAATACGAAGTGACTGAAATAGGTAGACCCATGCCATGGAAATCCAAGAAATACGTATGCGCCTGGCCGGCGTGCCAGCCAGGTTGCTATTCGTTGACTCACCTGAGCACGCTGCTGCACAGGGAGCGATTCTGTTTTATCACGGTTTTACTGCTTCCAAGGAAGTGCAAGGCAAAGAACTGTCGAGCCTGGCCGAACACGGCTTCCTTGCCGTGGGGCTTGACAATGTTGGGCACGGTGAGAGACGCTACCCCAACTTCGAGAAGCGATTTTCCTTTGTCACGCCGCATGCCATGAAAAATTTCATCGCTGCTGTGCGCGAGACGGCACTTGAAATACCTCAGGTGATTGACGATCTCTTGCGCAACGGCCTGGCCTGGCCGGAGAAAATCGGCGTGTCTGGTATTTCGATGGGAGGCTACATTGCCTATGCCTCGGTGCTGGCCGACCGCCGCATCCGCGCTGTGGCACCGATCCTCGGTTCCCCCAAGTGGGGTTCACTCTACTACGACAGCCCGCATTTTTACCCGCACAACTTCTATCCCGTCGCTCTGTTGTCGCAAAACGCCGGAGAGGATCAAAGTGTGTCGCCGCGCTTTGCCTGCGACTTCCACAAAGTCCTGAAACCTTACTATGCAGAAGCGCCGGAACGTTTGGTCTATGTGGAATATCCGGGAGTCGGGCATTTCATGCCGGAGCAAGATTGGAGTGTGCTGTGGAAAAACGTGGTAGAATGGTTCGTCTGCTTTCTGGCCTAATCGCCTCGGCATCCGACAAAGGAAAAAAAGCTACGCTCGGCGACGTGCTGCGTGTGGGCCGTCCTTACTGGCATCGCTATGCCTGGGGCGTATTTGTCATCATCCTGGTGGATATTTTGGAGGTAGTGCCGCCGGCAGTGGTGTCGCTGGCCATCGATTCACTCAAAAACGACAGTGTAGTACGCGGGTGGCTCCCCATCTTGATTGTCCGTACGGTGGGACGGGAACTGTTTGCGTTGGCCATGGTGCTGCTTGTGGCCGTGTGTATCCAGTGGGTGCTGCGCTACGCCTGGCGCATCTGCTTCATCTTCACCCGCGAATATGTCGGCCGCGATCTCAGGCGGCGATACTTTGAGAAGCTCACCGCGCTTCCCTATTCTTTTTTTCAAAAAGCGCAGACAGGCGAGCTGATGTCATTGGCCACCAACGATATGGAAGCTGTGCGCATGATGATGGGACCCGGCGCTCTCATGGCGGTTGACAGCATTTGTTACTACACGTTCGTGCTCGCGCTCATGTTCGCCTGGCACGTGCAGCTTACCTTTTATCTGCTGCTGGTATTGCCGTTTGTCCCTTTTATCATCATGTGCATGTCGCGTCAGATACACCGCCGCTTCGAGCATGTGCAAAAACAGATCGCTTTATTGAGTGCACACGCCCAGGAAACCTTTGCTGGCATCACTGTCATCAAAGGCTTCAATCGCGAGGAGCAGGAGATCGCTAGCTTTGCCCGAGAAAGCCGCCAGTTCGCCAAATACAGCATGGATGTGTCCCAGGTACAAGCGGTATTTTTTCCGCTGATGCTGCTGATCATCGGCATCGAGTCGTTCATCATTCTGTGGGCGGGTGGCCATGCCGTACAGCGTGGCGAGATTTCCACCGGCGAGTTTGTCGGTTTCTTTCTCGCCGCAGGCATGCTGGCGTGGCCGACAAGCGCGCTGGCCTGGCTTGTCATGATGTATCAACAGGGCGTGACCAGTCTCGGTCGCATCCAGAAAATTTTGCACGAGCCGGGCGATGATGCAAGCAGCAACACGCCACAGCCTCAACTCACGGGCGACATCTGCCTGAGAGATGTGTCGTTTGTCTATCCTGAAGCGCCGCAGCCGGCACTTTCCCGTATCACCTTGACTATTCCCTACGGTAAGACGACAGCCATCGTCGGTTCGGTGGGCAGTGGTAAATCGTCCTTGCTGCGACTCCTCCTCAAAGAGGATTTGCCACAGCAGGGCGAAATTCATTTTGGCCGGTTGTCATGGCCGGAGGTGCCAGCCATGACATTGCGTCAGCAGATCGGCTATCTGCCGCAGGAGACATTTCTTTTTTCCACCACCATTGCCGAGAACATTGCCTTCGGCCTTGAGATTGCCGACGCCGAAGTCGTCCGTTGGGCGGCGGAAATGGCTGTAGTCCATGACGAAATCATGGCCTTGCCGCAGCAATACGAGACCGTGCTCGGCGAAGAGGGCGTCAATTTGTCAGGCGGACAGCGCCAGCGAGTTGCCCTGGCACGCGCCCTGGCGCGTCGCCCGGCTTATCTCTTGCTCGACGATTGTCTGTCTTCGGTAGACACCGCCACAGAAAAGAAGATTTTGCAAAACCTGCGGACAGTGCGCGCCGACACTACGGTAGTGATCGTCACCAACCGCATGCCGGCGATCCGTGATGCCCAGCAGATCGTGGTTTTACACCATGGCGAAATCTCTGAATGCGGCACGCACCAGGAACTTTTGTCTGGCAACGGCTGGTACGCGACCACCTATCGGCAGCAGGTAGTGACGCTGTAAAGTCGCTATTACACATGAGCGAAGCGCATAGGCGCTCGCCTTGGCGTTGTGTCTCAATGCTATGACCTCATGGAAACGTGGTGCTGGGCATTCCCTGAAGGGCGCAAATCATTGTCTTGGTTCCACGGGTTAAAAACCGGTTAAAAACCCGTGGCTTTATTACTATGCCGCATCCGCGGCAGGGACTTTTTACACACGCATCAAAGTTGTGTTATAGGAGTCAAACATGGGTAAAAAAAGGTGGATCGCGCTGATAGCGATTTTGTTGGTGCTGGTGGGTGGTGTCGCCTTGCATTCCTGGCATACAGCCAATATACAGACGGACACCCAACAGACATTGATTGTGGCCCCTCCGCAAATGTTCTCCGAGAGCATGAGCGCCTTACACGCGAAAGTTCGCGATGGTTCCACTGGCAAGCCTATCCCGAGTGCCAGAGTCAAACTTTCGCTTTCTTCCCGCGAGCAAGGCAGCATGTTTCTGGCAGAAGGGCGGACGGACCAGTATGGCGATGTAAACGTCGGTTTCAAAGTCAGCAACCTGCCGGAAGGTACGTACCAGCTCAAAGTCGAGGCTTCTTCCAAGGTAGGCAAAGATGTGGCCAACGTGCCGCTGCAGATCCGCAACGAACACAAAATTCTTCTGAGTACGGACAAACCCGTGTACCAACCGGGACAGACTATCCACATCCGCACCCTGACGCTGCACAAGTTCCATCTCAAGCCACTGCAACAGTCGGACGTGACGATCGAAGTCACCGACCCGCAAGGTAACAAGGTGTTCAAGAAAGCCGAAAAAACCTCCGTTTACGGTATTGCCGCCGCCGATTTCGATCTGGCCAGCGAGTTGAACCAGGGTATTTATCGTGTCAAGGCCACCTGCAACAAAATCAGCGAAGAGAAAGAGGTGACGGTCAAGACTTATGTCCTTCCCAAATTCAAAGTGGTCGCCACCTTCGATCAGGGTTATTATCTGGTGGGGCAGACGGTAAAAGGGAGTGTGGATGCCCAGTACTTTTTCGGCAAGCCGGTGGCCAAAGGCAAACTGGAAATCGCCGTCTCCACCTTTGACGTAGAGTTCCACAAAGTACTCACCGTGCAAGGCAACACCGATGAAAATGGCCACTACTCGCTGGAGTTCCCTCTGCCTGCCCATCTCTATGGCAGCGCCTTGCAAAAGGGAGATGCCATCGTCAAGCTCGACATCAAGCTGACCGATACGGCCGAACACAGTGAGGCGATCGTCAAGAACCTCACCGTCTCCGGCACGCCCATGCACATCGTCGCCATACCCGCCAGTCCCAACGTGGTCGCGGACGTTCCCAACACGGTCTACATCTGCACCGTCTATCCCGACGGCACACCGGCAGTCAGCGACCTCACTGTGGACGAGAAGAAGCTCAAGACAAGCGAATTGGGCATTGCCGAGTTCCAGGTGACACCACAGACCAACAGTTACAGCTTCAACGTCACGGCAAAAGACGCCAGAGGGCAGACCGCATCGCAACGCGTGGCAATTTCCGCGTCGGCCAATGCCCGTTTCCTGGCTGTCCTCGACAAGGTCTCTTACCGCGCGGGCGAAGAGGTCAAACTCAAAGTGCTCAGTGCCGGCATCAGAGGCAACTATTACGTAGACCTCATCAAAGAACAGCAGACCGTACTCACCAGTACCCTGGAGATGAAGGACGGCAAAGCCGAAACCAGTTTCACACTGCCAGCCGAACTGTGCGGCACTTTGCTGGTGGATGTCTACCACATGGACGATTACAGCACGATCGCGCGCGACACCAAACCGATTTTTGTCGCGCCCATGTCAGACCTCCAGATCGAGGCCCAGCTTGCCAAAGACACCTATCGTCCTGGCGAAGATGCGCAGATTTCTTTTGCCGTGAAGGACAGCCAGGGCAATTTCAAGGACGCCGCTCTTTCGCTATCCATCGTGGATGAGGCGGTATTTTTCCTGCAGGAGATGCAGCCGGGCCTCGAGAAGGTCTACTTCATGCTGCAGAAAGAACTCCTCACGCCCCGTTATCAGATCAAGTACAGCCCGCCGATAGAGTCGTCCGAGGTCGTCCAGTTGTCGCAGCAAAAGAGTGTCGCCGGTACTCCGGCAGGCGAGGCCAAAGAACAAGCCGCCAGGGTCATGTTCGCCATGTCCAGCGTCAAGATAGCGCCGCAGGCAGTCAGGGACACCTACTATCCTAAACAACTCAGGCTCGACGCGGCCTGGCGCAACTATTTCAAAAACCTGTGGACTACGGTATTCAGCCTGCCGCTGCTCATAGGGTTTCTGTGCTGCCTGGGTATTGCCATTGCTATGTTGTGGAAGAACAAATGGCACAGCGACAAGTACTACGCCAAAGAAGAGGTAGCCGTCCAGAAGACACGAAATAATCTGATGCAGTTCCGGTTCTACTACTACATGACGCTGATTTTTCCGGCCGGCATGTTCCTCCTGATGTTAATGCTGGCGTGGGTGGTAGAGTATGTGCACCGCAGTAACGACATGCTGGTACTGCTGTGGGGCTCGCTGCTTGTGCTTGCTCTGTCTACGCTGTTGTTTGCGCTCACCAAGAGCGACAGGGTGCGCATCGCCCGCGTCTGGCTGTTCATAGGCGCATTGCTGGCAGTGGCCGCCTGGGCTTATACCATACTGCAAGTGAACAGCAGCTATTGGCATTACCGTGATCGCGTGTTCGAGACTCTGCTGCTTGCTTTGGCCGTAGGCACGGGCAAAAACATGATCTTGTTCCTGGGGCACGGTTGCCGCTATTTCTTCCACCGCGAGAGGCTCCCCGGATCTGGCGCCGGCGTCGCGCTGACCATGACTTTCATCACGATGGTCGTTCTCGGCTTTGCCTCGCTCGTCTTGGTGAACAACGATTATGACTGGCGACGTGCGACCAGATACGAGTGGCTCCAATCTGCCAGCGTCTTAGGCGTTTTTCTCGCCCTTCTCATGTTCCCGATGTTCGGTCGCTATTTGCGCAGTTACGTGGAAAAACTCACCTGGAAATGGGCGATCATACGCGGCTCCGTCTACAGCCTCCTGGTACTCGTGCCGTTCGCCATCTACATCCCGCAAAATCTGGATTTTCGCTCGTCGGGCGGTTGGCGGAACGACGTGCTGGAAGACACTGTAGTACAAGGTGGCGCTGTCGAGAAGGACTTCAGGTCGGTCAGCAAATTCGCGCAAAGCGAATCATCGCGGGCCGATTTTTCCAGCAAAAAAGTCCGCGAGGAGACCAAGGAGGGCCTTTCTGCACGTCAAGATCCGTCCGCACAAGCACCGCCAGAGCCGCAAACAGCGCAAGCACCGGTCTTGCGCATCCGCGAATACTTCCCGGAAACGCTCTACTGGAACCCGCAGATCATCGCCAAAGACGGCAAGGCGCAGCTCACTCTGCCGCTCGCCGATTCCATCACCACCTTCCGCATGTCGTGCCAGGGTATCGCGCAAGACGGCGCCCTCGGCTCCATGAGCAAGGGGCTGCGCATTTTCCAGGATTTCTTCGTTGACATAGACTTCCCTGTCTCGCTCACCCAGAACGACGAGGTCTCTATCCCTGTGCAGATTTACAACTACCTGCCGCAGAGCCAACAGGTGCGCCTCGTGGTGGAGCAAGAGAACTGGCTGGAATTGCTGAGCCCGGCGGAAAAGAAGATTACCCTGGCCGCCAACGAAGTGACGGTGGCCTATTTCCGCATCCGCGCCACGCGCGTGGGTGAACGGCGACTGACTGTGATGGCCTATGGCGAAAAGATGAGCGATGCCATCAAACGGGTGGTGAACATCGTGCCCTATGGCGAAAAGCAGGAACAGGTCATCAATGCCTCTCTGGATCGCACGGTCGAGCATGCCATCACCATCCCGGAAGAGGCGATAGCCGAGGCGTCGAAGATCATCGTCAAGTGTTATCCGGGTCTGACATCGCTCATGATCGAAGGTATCGAAGGCATGCTCCGCATGCCGCATGGCTGATTTGAGCAAACGTCGTCTATCACCTTTCCCAATATTCTGGTGGTAGATTACTTAAAGAGAGCCCGGCGGGCTTCTCCTCAAATCATGATGAAGACAGAATATTATCTCAATGTCGGCTATCAGCGAGTGCTGACCTTCGAAGTGCCCGGCGGCGGTTTCGATTGGTACGGCCGCGCGCCTGCCAACCTGTGGTTGAGCGCCTATGGGCTACAGCAATTGACGGCACTGGCCCGCGTAAAAGACATCGACACCGGCGTCATCGAGCGCACACGCAACTTTCTCAATGCCAAGCAAAATAGCGACGGTTCGTGGGGCGGCAGCAGTTATCACCTGCCCTCCGGCAATCCGCAACTGGTGTTCACAGCTTACGTCGTCTGGGCACTGGCAGAAGCCGGCTGCAAAGATGCGATCACACAGCGCGGCTGCGACTATCTGAAAACGCATCTGGCCGAGGCCAAAGGCAATGCTTATGCGTTGGCCCTCATCGCCAATGCACTCCTGGCCGGCGATCCGCGAGACCCGGATGGCGTCCAACTGCTGAACGAGCTGGAAAATATGAGAGCAGAAAAAGACAACTTGGTGTATTGGACCGCCAACGGCCAAACCGCGAGCTATGCCTGTGGCAGTTCTGCAACCGTAGAAACTACAGCCCTTGTGGTGCTGGCAATGGCGAAGGCGAAAAAGAGTGTCACCGTCGCCAGCAAAGCGATCGGATTTCTCATGCAGGCCAGAAGCAGTTATGGCACCTGGGGTTCTACGCAGGCGACCATTCTCGCTCTGAAATGTCTGGTGGTATCGGAGATCATGAACAGCGAAAGCGGTGAGGCGAAAGTGGCCATCAATATCAACGGCGAACAAGCTGGCTCTTGGCAGCTCAACGACCAGAACCGTGATGTCATGCAACTGTGCGATCTGGCTGCTTACACCAAACCCGGCGTCAACCATCTCAGACTCGAAGTGAGCGGTGCGCCGAATGTCATCTACCAGGTGGTGGCACGGCACTACAAGCCATGGCAAAAAGCCGCGCCCGAAGTCAAGGCGACTATGGACTTCACCATCGCCTACGACCGCACCACGCTCACCCACCGCGACACCATCGTGGCTGACGCGCGACTTCATTATCACGGCGCGCAACCTACTTTCATGGTAATCCTGGATTTGGGTATTCCGCCCGGATTTGCGGTTGACCCCGGCGACTTTGCCGAACTGATGGCGGGCGACATCGTGAAACGCTACTCCGTCACCGGCGCACAAGTCACTCTGTATCTGGGCGGGATCAACCCTGAGCAGGTATTCACCTTCCGCTACCATCTCAAAGCGAAGTATCCGCTCAAGGCCAAGACCCCTGAATCCACGGCTTATGAGTATTATTCGCCACAGGTGAGAAGTACGGCCAAACCGGTGGAACTCGAAGTGAAAGAATGACCAGGAGAGTAGCATGTCTGACATGAGAGAGCTTGTGCGGCTGCTCGATACACTGAGCGAAGAGACGAAAAGATGTATGCGTTGCGGTCTGTGCCAGGCGGCTTGTCCGCTCTACGCGCAGACCGGCAAGGAAACGCTGGTGGCACGCGGCAAGCTGGCACTGCTCAATGGGCTGGCGCAACAAATGATCAGCGACAGCGCAGGTGTGCAAGAGCGTCTTACCACCTGCCTCATGTGTGGTTCGTGTGCCGCCAGTTGTCCGAGCGGGGTCAAAGTGGTGGAGATTTTCCTGGGTGGCCGCGCTATCCTCGCCGGCTACCGTGGGCTGCCGTGGGACAAGAAGATACTCTTTCGTCAGGTGCTGGCACGTCCCGCTCTCTTCCGTAGCCTCTTGTCCGTGGCCGCGCACTGCCAGAGGCCATTTCTGCGCACCGCCAATGCGGTACTTGGCACGGTGACTTCCCCGCTACTCTCGCCGATGCTCGGCAAGAGGCATGTGCTGCCGCTTGCCACGCAAGCCTTTTGCCCACAAGAAGGGCTTGACACTAAAGCTGGCAAAAGCGGGCTGCGCGTCGCCTTTTTTCCGGGCTGCCTCATCGCCCATGTGTTTCCGCGCATCGGCAGTGCCGTCTTGCGTGTACTCGAACACCACGGAGTCGGCGTGTTCCTGCCGCCGCTGCAGGCGTGTTGCGGCATACCTACCCTGGCCTCAGGCGACACGAAAACGAGCGAGCAACTGCTTGCCAATAACATGCGACTCTTTGCGCGGCAAAAGTTCGATTTTCTGCTCACTGCCTGCGCCTCCTGTGCCTTTACCATGCGCAAGCTGTGGCCGGCGGTGGCCGCCAACTGGCCAGAGGAAAAAAGGCGGGAGGTAGAAGCGGTGGCGGCCAGAGTGATCGAGATCAGCGTTTTTCTGGTTGACTACCTGCGCCTCCCGACACCGCAACGTCCGGCAGCCTCCGGCTCGGGTATTTCCCGCATTACCTACCATGACCCTTGCCATCTCAGGAAATCGCTTGGCATCTTCAGCCAGCCGCGTACATTGCTGAGACAGGCCTCCCGACACACTCTGGTGGAGATGAACGGCGCTGATGTGTGCTGTGGTTGTGGCGGCAGCTTCACGCTGGAGCATCATGATCTTTCCCGACAGATCGGCAAAGCCAAACGCGACAACATCGTCGCCACAGGCGCTGAGGTTGTCGCTACGTCATGCCCGGCCTGTATGCTACAGATAAGCGACATGCTGTCGCAACACGGCGACCGTATTGTCGTGCGTCATGCGGTGGAAGTGTACGCCGAAGAATTATCTTAGACTCTTTAGGAGATTCACTTTCCTTAAATCTGTAAACATTTTATTTGTGAATAATTCTGGCTAAAAATGTAATAGTTCATGTGATGAGTAACAAATCGTGGTCGCGTGATACCAGCCCTTCCGCAATGCGGCGCAGGCCAGCGATCTGCTAAACGATTGCTTGCATTGGCAAGTTCGCGCGCGTCGGTGCATCCAGTCGTTTTTCGACGCTCATCGCTGTGCTTCAGGGCTTGGTATCATGCTCCCTCAATGTTACTATTCTTCTGCACTATTACAAATTCTGGCTAAAAAAGGAATCGTAACTATGTATCGGAAAAATTTTTCGGTGTTGCTTGTGGGAATTGTGGCAATGGGTTGGGCGGCGATGATGACACCGCAGGCGCAAGACAACCCGTTTGACAATATCGTGAAAGATAAATATACCGGGCGTTTCGTGTCAAGCCAGGTGGAAATCTTTCTTTTGCCGCAGGACGATCAATATGCCGGGACGCTGTCGTTCCAGGGAACGAAATATAAAGTGCAGGCCTGGGGGCAGGAGGGATATGTAGCCGGTGAGTTTTTCTTGGAAGGAAAAGAGGATCGCTATCCGTTTACCGTAAAATCCCCTAAAGACCGTCTCTATTTTCAATCGGGCGAATTTGCAGAAGAGATTTCGCGGTGTCCCATCCATCCGGTCGAGGGAATTTGGGAATTTGAGGACATTATACTCCAGATCAAGAAAAGCGGCGAAGATTATCACGGCACGATTCGGCTCAAAAATGACGAATTCAGCTTTGCCGGGCAGATGTTTTATGATGAATTGCGTGGGCAGTTTTCCAAAGACAAAAAATCACCCCAATATTCGTTCACAGTGCGTAACAAAGACGGTAATTTGCTGTATTCCTCCGGCACCTTCGCCGCTGTCCTCAATCGTTATCTTCTGCCGGTGAGCGGCGTGTGGATTTCTGACAAGGTCATGTTGCACATCTACGAAAATGAAATGGCTCATTACAGCGGCAAAATCCGGCTTGCAGACGAAGAGTCCGAGTTCAAAGCCGATCTTGTCTATGGCGGCTTTGCAGGCACTTTCATGCGCAGCGGCTTGGTGGAACGCTTTGCCGTCAAAAAAAATGGTGATACTTTGCAATGGCAAAGCCGCAATGTCACGGAAACATTGACAAAATTGTCCGAGCGCCTGCCTGCGGCACAAGACATTGCGGTGAAGACAGACGGCCCCAGCGATGTCTGTGTTCACGGTGAGGTGACTTGCCGCATCACGATAAAAAACTTGTTCGGCACTGCGCTGAAAAATTTGACCTTGCAAGTGCTGATTCCGCCGGAGCTGGAGCTCAAAAAAGGCGCGGGCAATCCCGAAACAGTCGAAATACAGCTCGCCGGTGATGAAGAAAAAGAGTTCTCCTACACCCTGAATACAGCCTATTTGGGCGATTTTAGCGTCAAAGCGCAGCTCTCTTTTTTGGGGCAGCAGCTTGCCGGTACGGAATATAAAGTCGCGGTGAAATTTCCCGCTGCCGACGATTTTGCGGTGACGATCATGGGTCCGCAAGAATTGAATGTCCATGAAGTCGGCAATTATATTGTCCGCGTCAAAAAAATCAAGGGCTTGCCGTGTACAAATTTACAACTTCAGTTGGCATTGCCGCCGGAATTGGCAGTGTCCGCATCCAGGGATGGAAAAGTAGCGTCGCTGGTGCATGAGGTGAAATTGGCAGATGGCCAGCAGCAGCAATGGGAATACAAACTGGAAGCGATGCAAGCGGGCAGTGTCAACGTGCGGGCGGCGCTGTCTGCCTTTGACCAGGAAATAGTCCACGCCGATGTTGCCACGCAAACCCACTTGTTTCATTTGTCATGGGAAGGGCCTGACGAAATAGACAGGGAAGAGCCAGGCAGCTATCGCGTGGCTATCAGGAACTACGGCGATAACGTCGAGAAGCTGCGGCTGGAGGTCCAGACCCCCCAAGGGTTACCATGCCGGAGTACGGACAACGGCAGTCCTGCCGCTGTCTGGGAAGTGACGGTAGCTGGCAGAGAAACCAAGGCAATTACTTATGCGGCGACCGGCGCCAAGGTCGGCGATTATGAACAAAGTGCCGTGCTGTACCGACAGGCCGAGTCAATCCTCACGTCCCGGCGCACCATCAAGGTAAACGAGCGGACGGAATTCAAAGTGGCAATCAAGGTTTTGGATAGCGCAAAACGCAAGCGATCCGAATTCTGGGCCGGAGAGACTGCGCAAGTCTCGATTGCCTGGAAAGTCGAGAGCACCAAGCCAGGCAACCGCGAGAGCGTCGAACTGTTGCGTGATGGCAAATTCGTGGAAAGTCATAACAACATGGATTCTATTTTTGCAGCAAGTGGCTTATGGATATGGAGTTGCGATGATGTTACCAGTTCTTCTGCGCGTGTTTTCTACCCCGCCTACGGCAACGATAGCTCGCTCACCCGCACCATCTCCAGCAGCAGCCGCGCATTCGCGGTGCGTGCCAGACGAAACGGATAATTAGGTCCGTGCGCTAGGAAAAGCTGTAATCGAGCTTGCAGGTGTAAGTCCACTTTTTTACCATTAGACAAATTGTCCTTTTAAGAGAAATGGAGCGCGAGCGGATATGAAAAATATAATGTTGCTCTTATGGATTGTATTGGGGTGCGGAGTATGTTTGGCGCAGGAGCCGCAGGTAGAGGAAAGCTGGGAAGAGATCGTCGAGAGCGACTATAACCCGACCAATCCCCAGGTGAAAATATGGTGGCAGGCCGAATCCTGGCCAACGCTGGAGAAGGCTAAAAGCTATGCGAAAGTTCCCGACAGTAAGATTCAAACCATTGCCCGGCAGAAAAATGCTACCTACAAGTCCCAAGAGATACAGACCGTGGAGATCAAATCCCAAAGCAAAGAGTTGACCATGGATTGGGCGGGACGCAAGCAGGTACACTATTTTTGCTGGCGGGTGGTGAGGGTGAAATTCTACAAAAAGAAAGGCCTCTCGGCAACTGCCAAAGCAAGCTGGGAAGCGGCAAAAAACTTGGCGGTTGTGGCACTGCCGGGGCTGGAGCAGGCGTTGTCGCAATGGTCGCAGGTGCGCAGCCGCTATGGCGGCCTGGCTGCCGTCACGCGGGCAAACAACCATGCCGACCGGCTCCGCCAAGCGATTGAGCGTGTCAAAAACGTCTACGATAATTTGCGGGCAATTCAGAAACCTGCGGAAGACCAATTCGTTCAGGTGGTAGAGCAGATACAGGGCGAACTAAAAGCGGCGCTCGGCGAAGCCGAGGCCGCAAAAAACCAATTGAATCAGGAAATGCAAAACGTTCAACAACAGTACGAAAAGGAGAAAAAGAAAGCGGCGGAGGAGAAGAAGCTGGCAGAGGCCAAGAAGCGCGAGGAGCTGGAAAAACAGAAAAAGCTGGCGGAGGCCAGGAAGCTCGAGGAGATGGAAAAACAAAAGAAGTTGGCGGAGGCGCAGAAAAAAAGCAATACGCTTCCCGTTGCCAATCAAGAGAAGAACGACACGAAGCCGTTAGATCCCAAAAAATCCCCCAATAACCCATTCACCAAATATGTGCAGGAGGTGCGAAAAAAAGAGGAGCAGCGAAAAGAGACGGAGCGGCTGGCCGAGATCGAACGCCAGCGAAAAGAGACGGAACGGCTGGCTGAAATCGAACGGCAGCGAAAAGAGACGGAACGGCTGGCCGAGATCGAACGCCAGAAGGAGCGTGGCCGGCTGGCAGAGATCGAGCGCCAGAAGGAACAGGAGCGGCTGGCCGAGATCGAACGCCAGAGGGAACGTGAGCGGCTGGCCGAACTCGAACGTCAGCGAAAAGAGGCGGAACGCCTGGCAGAGGAGGAGCGGAAGCGGCAGGAAGAAGTGGTCGAGGTATCGTCCGATGGGCGTTACAAAAAGTCGAGAAACGGTGTGATTTGGGATACCAGGACGAATCTCGAATGGTTTGTCGGCCCTAACCAAGATACCAACTGGGACGCAGCAAGATAAATTGAGCGTGGTGGACGTGAGAGCCAAGAGCGAAAGCGGCGAGTGGTATATTCTCGAAATGCAGATCGAAGTGCAAAGCTATTTTCCGAAACGTTTGCTCTACTACTGGGCCAAAATGTACCAGGCACAGCTCAAGGAAAGCGAACGCTACGACCTGCTCAGGAAAGCGACTCTCATCTGCATCACCAAAGAGCCAATGCCGCTCTCTACCCGCAAATACTACAACCATTTCCAGATTTGGGAGAAAAACGAACAAATTCCATTTTGCGAAGATTGCCACATCCACACCATCGAACTGCCAAAATTTCTGGCATCTGTGGAGCAAGTGGCGACACCGCTGGAATATTGGAGTTACTTTCTCAAGCACGGCAAGGATCTCGAGATCGAGACGCTGCCTGCGGTCTCTGAGCATACACCCGTACGTAAAGCTGTGGAGGAACTCAAGATGTTTACCCAAGACGAAATAGCCCGTGGTCTATACGAAAGCAGAGTCAAGGCCGCTATGGACGAACGATCCAAACTGTACGACAAGTACCTGACCGGAATGCGCGAAGGCGAGCAAATCGGCATCCAAAAAGGCAAAGAAGAAGGCCGCCAGGAAGGCGAGCAAATCGGCATCCAGAAAGGCGAGCAAATCGGCATCCAGAAAGGCAAAGAAGAAGGCCGCCAGGAAGGCGAGCAAATCGGCATCCAGAAA
>JAGVGO010000076.1 GCA_020057085.1 Planctomycetota bacterium
CACAGTGACCCGGCCAGAAGTGCAGCCATCCTGCTTGACAAGCGCAGCAACCGGCAACTCTTACTACGCCTTGGCAGCACGTTCCCCGATTCGCCGGCAAAAGTGACAGAAATCACCAGAGACCACGTAAAATTTCAGGTAGAAGATAGATCGGCCTGCGCTCCTTGCTCAATATGGACTACAAAGTCATGATCAAATTATTGCTATTGCCGGGAAAAGAGTGTATAATGCAGAAAAACTGGCAGAAGCGATAGGCCAGAATGGCCAAATCACTACCGAAATCAAAGAAATAGCCAACACCAAACGCCATTACGCACATGCCCATTTCTCTTGCATTCTCGCAATCTCTTGTGTAAAATCAATGGTAAAGGGTACTTTACGCTACATTGACACGGAGGTGACATCATGGGAAGTTATTTCGCCGGTGAGTTTCCCGATTTCTACAAAGAACGACCTAACATTTTTGCCGAAGAGATGCCGAAACTGTTTACCGGCCATCTCTACGATCTGGAACGTTTCTGGAACGTCCTTTTCATCAATCGCTTTGAATGCCGCAATGTCGCCCTGCTCTCACATCGCAAGATGGGCAAGACCAGCTTTTTACTCCGGCTTTGCAATATTATGTTCGCCGAGCAGGATGAAGTGGCGCCTATCTTCTACACCTTCCCCCAGGACGAAGGTATGGGCGAGAAGAAAACGCTCAAGCTGCAAGATGTGGCCGATGACATGGCCATTACCTTTATCAAACAACTAGCCGCTTTTGTTTGCAAACGGCCGGATTGGTTGAAATTGTCTGAAGATCATTTTATCCGTGAAGTTGAAAAAATCAACCATCCCAACAACATTGCTCAGGAAATTTTGGAATCGCTGGCAATTTACCACAAAGAACAAAAAAAATATACCAGTTTTTACAAAATTTGTGGCGTCTTCCGCATTCTGGTTTCTTTGTTAGCATTGCTAAAAAAACGTTGCTTCATGGTGATTGATGAGGCACAGGAAATGGACGCCTCGGTCTACGACGAAACCGGCGACCTCATCACCTGCTCACCGGCGCTCTTCGAAGTCAATCAGATGACCAACCAGCTAATGCTCGCCCTCTCTGGTTCGCAGGTAAGTATGCTGCATTACAACATCCTCGCTCCGGCTATGCGCAACCGCATTTCTCCGCAAACCTTTTTCCCTTTGGATGAAAATGAGAGCGAAGAATTGGTCGCTAAATTTTTAGAACGGCATGGCTACTCTGGTTATCCCGGACTTGGCAAAGATGTACATCTCCTCACCGGCGGTCAGCCCTTTTACATTCAGTTGCTGTTTGATCGCTTTGACAGCCGCTATGTCAGACAAAAAGGCAAGCCAAAAACTTTTGGCAGTGTGCAGGAACTTCAGGAAGTCTTCGATTTCGAGGCCAAAGATACGGCAGGGCTCATTTTCAAGTACTGGGATGCCCACTTTGAGCGCAACGCCAGTAAACTCAACTGCGATGGCGATCAACCAGGGCTTACCGCCCGCATCCTGTACTACATTGCGCAACGTAACAGCAAGCAGTTACGCAACTCCAACCCGCCTGAGTCACCTGACATCGTCAATTTTGAAGACATCATGCACGACCTGAATCTGACGATGGACGTGGTTATGGAGAAAGCCAAACAACTGCGCGATGCCGATTTTCTCTACGCGGACATGCAGGCAACCAGAGTGAATTATATTAGCGACCGTGTTTTGCCATTATTCTTGCTGGAAAAGTATTATAAGAAAATCCTGGTGGACAAGCCGACCATTGCGAACAAAAACAGCGAACAGGCAAAATATATGGAATTGGTGGCTTTGAGTGACAAAGTAGCGACAATTGCTAAAAAACAGGCTGTGCAAGAGAAAAAAATTGGAGCTGTGCGCCAGGCGATCAACAGCCACGACAAACGCATCCGCCGTCAAGACCGCGACCTCAGCGTCATCAAAGGCAGTAAGCTGGAGGAAGAAGTAGCGCAGGCGATCCACAAAGGGCACGCCATGTTCAAAGAGTACCAGGGCTGTGAACTCATGAAAATCCACATCCCGCAACCTGGCAGCAAGGGCGAGGTATACGAGATTGACCTGTTCGCCGCGGCACGCAAGGTAGGAAGAAAGACCATACCGGCGCTGGCCATGGAAGTGAAGAACTTAAAGGGCAAAGTGTACATCGCAGAAGCCGAGCGGTTTGTGGCCAAAATCTCAGCACTCAAGACGGCGCACAAGCTGAGAAAAGTGGCAGCCTGTTTCGTGAGTCGCCGCAGCATGTCGAAGAACGCTGCGGCATTGCTTTCGCAAAACGGTGTGCAGGTGGTAACAGCAGAGGAATTAGGGATTGCGTGAGCAGCGAAGGCGCAAGCCAGGTCACCGGCACTGCAACCGACAATGCCGGCAACACGGTGGGCTATGGTTTGATCCATTCGAACTGCGAACGGTTACCGCGGTTCTCAGTCGGATTGAATACACTCTTTGTCATTCCTGCGAAGGCAGGAATCCATACTATCGAACTACTGGATTCCTGCCTTCGCAGGAATGACATCTAAAAATCTGTACGCAACCAAAGCGAGAAGCGCGGTAAACTAGATCATACGTCGTGTGATTCCACATTTTTTACTTGCGGATTTTGCGGCTGACTGGTAACATTTTACAGAAATGAGACTGGCGAAGTAATATTTTTATTGTAGCTTCTTTTTGGGGGAATGAGATGAAAAATCGTCTATTTTTACTGCTGCTCCTGGTAGCAGGAGTGTCACCGCTGGTTGTGGCCGAGGAAATTTTTGTCAGCCGAGATCAGAGAAAAACCGATATTTCCATTGTCCAGGACAACCTGAATGCCAAGGGCGATGCGAGTCTGGTGGTAGAGTGTCACTTACAAAGCCTCACTAGCCAGGAAATCGCCACGCCACAAGGCAATTTTACCAAACTGTATGTGAAGGGATGGCAGTACACCTACAATGTCGGCGCGCCGCAACTGCCGATGTTGAGCAGGCTGATTGAGCTGCCGCTCGGCAAAACGCTCACGGTGAAACTTCTTTCTTCCACTGTGACCGAAGAAGAGGCGAAGGTCTACAACATTCGTTATCCTCTCTATCCAACCCAGCCGTCGTGGCGCAAAGATCAGAAGGATTGCCCGTTTGCCTACAGCCGCGAGGCTTATCAGCTTTCTTTCGGTAAAGACGGCATCGTGGAAATTGAAGAACTGGGTATGCTTCGCTCGGCCAGGCTGGCGCTTCTGCATTTCAAACCAGTGCAGTACAGCCCTCTGGACAGCAAAATCCGCATCCACAACGATATCCGCGCCGAGATCGGTGTGAGCGAAGCAGACATGACGGCTACCCTGGCGATGAAAAATGTGTATGCCACGCCTTACCTCGACTGGACCGAAAATTTTGTGTTGATTCCCGGCTCAGTGCGTTTTGTAACATCTGACAGAGCCGCAAAAAAATATCTCATCATTGCCGATCCGATGTTTGAAAACAATGCCAAACTGAAACAGTTCGTAGCCTGGAAGGAAAGCCTTGGGCTTACGGTACAGCTTGTCTTCACCAACAAGATTGCGGGCGGGGCCACCACCACCGCCATCCGCGCCTACATCAAAGAGCAGTACGAAAAACCGGCGGACGGTGTGCCGCCTACGTTTCTTCTGTTTGTCGGCGATCACGAACAGATACCCGGCAACGAAAAGACGGCGCCAAGCCGTGGCACACATTTCAGCGATCTCGATTACTGCACCATCACCGCCGGCGATTATCTGCCCGATATTCTGTGCGGACGTTTTTCCGCCAGTTCGAGCGATGAACTCGAACCGCAGCTCGACAAGACCATGAGCTACGGCAAAAAAGAGTTCTCGGATGCCAGCTTTCTCAAACGCTATGCGCTCGTCGCCGGCTGGGACGGCAACTGGGCAGTGAAACGTGGCTATCCGCAGATTCGCTATGCCACTACGCAATATTTCCGCGAACCGGCCTATGTAGCGGTGGTGGATTACAGCGCCCCCGATCAGAACGTGTTTCTCACCACCGGCAGCAGCCAGAATGAGGCTAACATCGTGGCACTGGTGAGCAAAGGTGTGTGCCTTTTCAACTACACGGCGCATGGCGATGAGACGAGCTTTGCCGATCCTACTTTCAGCATGTCCGACATAGACAGTCTCAACAACGCCGGCCAGTATCCGCTCGTCGTGGGGAACTGCTGCCTCACCGGTTCCTTTCAGGTAAGAACCTGCTTCGGCGAGAAATGGTTGCGCGTCGCCAACAAAGGCGCTATTGGCTACATCGGCGGCTCGAATTACACTTACTGGGATGAAGACCTGTGGTTCGGTGACGGTTATTTCGCCATCAGCGGCTCGACCGACGCCGGTAACCCGCCGGAGAAATCGGAAGTGACGATGCCTGGCTTCTATCAGGCCGGTTTCGACCGTTTGCATAACGGGTGCAACGCAGGTGTGATGTGGGCCGGCAACCTTGCCGTAACTCAGTCGCCCAACAGCACTCTCAAAGAGTACTACTGGCAGGTGTACCATCTGTTCGGCGATCCTTCACTCGAACCGTTGTGGGCCAATCCTGACCAAACTCCGCCGCCGGTTTATCCGAGCAAGGAGTTTAGCAAGAAACTGTCAACCCCGCTCCCCATTCCCGACAACGATGCACAGGGTGTACAAGATGTACTCACCGTCACTGAATCGCTCGCTACTATCAACCTCGATGTGTATCTCGACATTACCCACACCTACATCGGCGACATCTCCGTCATTCTCACCAACAAGACCACTGGCAAGTCGTTCACCGTGCGTGAGAAAGTAGGCGGCGGCAACGACAATATCAAGGGCTGGCAGGGCAAGAACAAGATGTTCAACGGCATTGATCCCAAGGGGGAATGGGTGCTTGTGATAAAAGATACCGCCAGCGGTGACACCGGTACCTTGAACGAGTGGAAAGTAAAAATCTGGTACAGCGAGAAATAGTGCGGGCAGCACACTCTTAAGTTATTACCCAGTCTGCGGCTGAAGACTGGGTATTTTTATTGAAGGCGAGTAACAGAATTTGCTAGAGCAGAAACTATCTGACCAGTACATTTTTTTCGAATAATGTAATAGTGCAGAGGAATAGTAACATTGAGGGAGCGTGATACCAAGCCCTGAAGCACAGCGATGAGCGTCGAAAAACGACGGGATGCACCGACGCGCGCGAACTTGTCAATGCAAGCAATCGTTTAGCAGATCGCCGGCCTGCGCCGCATTGCGGAAGGGCTGGTATCACGCGACCACGA
>JAGVGO010000126.1 GCA_020057085.1 Planctomycetota bacterium
CTACACACGCATCAACCAACTGTCAACCGTGAGCGAACAATAAAACTGCCACGAAACTTGTGGGTACAAAACAGCCCGCCAGGGGAGAGGTTATACTCTGCGGATTTATAACCGGCAATCTCCGCAGTAAAGGCTTGGGTGAATCAATATTGCTTACGCCTGCGCGATGACGGAATTTTGAGCGCCTTACGGTATTTGGTGACGGTGCGCCGTGCGATTTCCAAACCCACCGCTTTGAGATTGTCGGCTATATCTTCGTCCGACAACGGCTTCTTTTTGTCTTCCTGCTGGATCATCTCCTGCACCCGTTCCTGTACCGTCACCCGTGACTCGTTGTCGCCGTCTTTTTTGTCAATGCTGCCGGTGAAGAAGAACTTGAGCGCAAAAATACCGCGGGGGGTTTGCATATATTTGTCGGCAATAGCACGGCTTACGGTCGAAACATGAATTTGCAAATCGTCGGCGATATCCTGCATCTTGAGCGGCTTCAAGTGCGTCAAACCGTGGTCGAGGAATTCCTGCTGGTGTTCCACGAGTCTCTGCGCCACACGGAACAGTGTCTGTTGTCGTTGCTTGATGGCTTCGATAATCCAGTTGGCAGATTCAAGTTTTTTCTTGAGAAACTCGCGTGCCTTCGACAATTTGTCTGATTTTTCCTGCAGCATTTGCAAATACCTGGGATTGATGCGCAGATGCGGCAGATAATCTTCTTCCAACCGCACCAGATACTGGCCATCAATCAGTTCCACCACTACATCAGGCATGACAAACGATGGCTTATCGCTGGCATAGTTGGCACCAGGCTTGGGATCGAGTTTTTGCAGTGCGGTCACGATTTCTTTGATTTCTTCGAGGCTCCTGCCCAGTTCCTTGGCAATTTTGGGATATTTGTTGTTGGAAATATCGGTCAGGTATTTCTCGATCATCTCTTTTTTGACATGGTAGTTGGTGTCTGTTTCGGAGAGTTGCAGTAGCAGACATTCCTGGATATTGCGCGCACCCACACCGGCAGGTTCCAGTTTCTGGATGTACTGAAGTACTTGTTCCGCCTCGGACGGAAGGGGAATAGGTTCGAGCGTGCGCAAGATTTCTTCCAGAGGATAGTTCAGGTAACCATTTGCATCTATATTGTAAATGATCTGTTCGCCGATCTTTTTTTGTTGCTCCGGCAAATCGAGCAAACCGAATTGCTGAAACAGAAAATCCTGCAGTGACAATGGTTTGTCCGGTGTATTCTGCATGGCTTCCTGCTTCTTGTCTTTTTCGCCATCATTACGCTTGGCAATATGATCGCGGTTATAGTAATCTTCCCATCCTTCGGCTTCCATATTCTCAAAATCATTGAGTATTTGCTCGTCTGCAGGCGGTTCCTCTTTGTCTATCTCTTCTTGCGCTTTCTCCTCTTGTGTTGGGGTGGACTCTTCTTCTGCTGTAATTTCGCTGGACTCCAACACAGGATTGGTGTCCATTTGTTGCTGGATGAAAGTTTGCAGCTCCAAAGCAGGCAGCGTCAACACCTCAATGGATTGGATGATATGAGGCGCCATCCTCAGTTCGGTCGCCAATCTTTGCTTCATCACCATTTCAAGACGCATGGAACTCATAGGCACATCATCGCAGTCTACCTTTTTCCAGTCGCCTGCGATTCCTTTCTCCTCAAAAATTTACTTACGAAGTTATGCCCGTAAAAAATTCTTTCGCTCGACCAGCGCATCGGTGAGGATTGCCTGGTTGGCGAATTCAATGTTGCTGCCGCTTGGAATACCTCGAGCAATACGGGACACGGTGAGGGGAAACTCTTTCAGTATGTTGAACAAATAGAGTGCGGTGGTATCTCCCTCTAAATTGGGATTGGTGGCCAGTATGATTTCTTTGACCGGACGCGGAGAGGCAAGGCTGTTGCGAATGCGCTCCTTGAGTGCGTCGCTGGTCAGATTTTCTGCGTGCTCATTGTCGAGCGGGGCCAAGCGGCCAAGCAATACATGGTACAACCCCTGGTAATAGCCGGTCTTTTCAATGGCCAAAAGATCTTTCGGCTGCTCCACCACACAGATGACGCTGGCATCCCGTTTGGGATCGCTGCAGATCTGGCACGGATCATCTTCGGTGATACTAAAGCAATAACGACATTTTTTCACCGCTTCCTTGAGCTGGCGTAGATTGTTCGCCAGCGACAAGACATCTTCGACAGGTGCCTTGAGCAGGTGAAATACCAACCGTTCGGCGGTCTTTGCCCCGACTCCCGGCAACTTCTGCAAATCTTTCAATAAATTTCTGATAATCGGCGGATAAGACATCTTTTTCTATGACCTTTTCCCAGGGGCTTACGCCGGCCCCTGGCTATTGACTTGCACCCCTCCGGGGTTAAAAAACGAACTCAAAACCTCGAAAATCCACCTCCATTATAACCTTGCACATTAAGCTGGTCAAGCCTCTTTTAACATCGCAATCTATTTCATTCTCGGCGGCGGTTTTACTGCCATTCGTCGCTGGCCGGTGGTACATAAGGTTTGTCGAGAGCGGGATGTCCCACCGCCAGCACATAGACGAGAGACTCCTCTACGCCATCCAGGTGCAAAATCTCTTCGATCTGGCGGTCGTAGGCGCCACCGATGGCTAAACAGCCAAGGGATAGCGCGGTAGCCGCCAGATAGAAATTTTGCCCGATGTGTCCGGCATCGAGCAAGACGAAACGGTAGCCGCGCTGGCCGTATTTACGCGTAGTACGTTTGAACATGGCTGTCAGGAGAAAAATTACCGCGCACTGTTTGGTAAAACTTTGTCCGCTCAACAGCGGCGGGATGGTATCGTGAAAATTGCCTGATTGCAACTCCACCAAGGCATGGGCTTTGACGTTGTAGTGATAGATGCCTGGTGCGACGCCGTTCACCCACAGTACCACCGGGTAGATTTCAATGGGATAGAGGCCTCCACCCGATGGTGCGGCACGCAAATATTGGATTTCCGGCCTTTGCATATTATAGGTGAATTGCCCGGTAATGCCATAGCTATAGGTAAGAAGAGCGGAGAGTTGCTCGATAGTGATTGGCTCACCGGTAAAATTACGCACCGTTCGCCGCGCGCGAATGACATCACCGATAGTGGCTTCCTCCAACTCCACATCCAGCGGCAAAGCAATAGCCGGACGGCCCGGATACTGCTTGAATGCCTTGGCCATCACGCTCAGGCAGGCTGGATTGTTACGAATTTCAGCGATCCTCTTGAAATCAGGTACTGAAATGTCCGGATCGAGCTTGCTGTTCTCGTGGAACAGTTCATAGAGCGAAAAATAGTCTTCCTTCTCCGTATCCAGCATCTCAAAAGCGCCATAACGCGATTTATCGAGCGGCATTTTGCTTCCTTTCCGTGCAATGATCATCTTTGGCCTACATCTCCATTGTACAAACACGAAACTAGTCTGTCCAGACTTTTACGGTTTGTGCATACGAATTTAGCATTGCCAAATTATCGTGACAACCATGCTTCCTCGTGATATGATGGGAATAACACCACGCACCGTTTTTACCGTTATCCACTGAATTGACGATAAATCATGGAAAATTTACTTACAGCCTTACAGTACCCTTTTATGCAAAGAGCACTTGTGATCGGCATTCTGCTCGGCATCGTGTGTTCTGTATTGTCCATTTTCGTAGTACTCAAGAAAATGGCTTTCATCGGGCACGGTATTGGTCATGCTGCGTTTGGCGGTGTGGCACTGTCGCTTTTTATCGGTTGTGACCCTTTTATCGGCGCGGTCTGTTTCTGTGTCTCGGTAGGGCTTTTTATAAGCTGGCTCAGCCATCGCAAAAGAGTTTCGGAGGATAGCGCGATTGGCTTGGCGCTCACTGTCACCATGGCCATGGGCAGCATTCTCTTGGCCATGCGTAAAAGCTATACGCCGGATATTTTCGGCTATTTGTTCGGCGATATTCTGTTGATCGCACCAAGCGATGTGATCTGGGTTATCGCCATTTGTAGCCTGGTACTTTTATGTATGGTGTTGTTGTTTCGCCCACTCTACAATTTTGCCTTTCATGAGGAATTGGCCTGGGTGGAAGGAATCCCCATTCGTTTACTCCATCTTGTTCTGGTACTCTTGTTGTCTTTGATCATTGTCGTAGCGGTCAAGCTCGTCGGTGTCATCCTTATTTCGGCTTTTATCCTCATTCCCGGTTTGACAGGATTTCAGTTGTCTTCACGCATCGGGCGTATTTTCTGGCTGTCGTTCATATTTTCCACAGCCTCGATCGTTATTGGCCTTTTTCTCTCCTATGCGTGGGACTTACCATCGGGAGCAACGATCGTCAACCTGCAATTCGTGCTGTTTATGTTGGCTATGTTGTGGCAAAAAATGTGGCTGACAAAAATATTGCCGGGCACAGAAAGCAATGGGGGCTGATGATGCAATGGGCAAAGAAAAAATATTGGTGGTATGGAGGGGTGTTAGCCATTTTGGTTATGGGCTTTCTAAATAAATGTGTGCAAGCGGAAGTAATGATTACTGGCCACGACATTATCATCAGGCAGGGATATACCGCTACGCTTTCGGCCAAGGCAGAAACCAGGTTTATCTCTTTTTTGCAACCGGACATCAAAAATTTGACAGTGACGTTTCTGCTCGACGGGCAGGTGCTGGGGAGCGGTGTCAGCGATAAGGATGGTATTGCCAAGGTGAGTTACCTCACGACAAAGCCAGGCGTGTACAAAATCGCTTATCAGATAACGGGCAAAAAATTTGCCTACCGGAGCGGCAGATTGTTCGTGGTAAGCGGCGAGCGTCCGGCTCTGGTCACCGACATAGACGGTACTATTTCCGACTATCCTGATTGGAAGGTTCCTTTCGGCGGCGGTTCTGCCCCGACGTTTGCCAATGCCCCGGAACTGTTTCGTCAGTTGGCCGGCAAATACGATATTGTCTACCTCACCGCGCGCGACGACGTGTGGGACAAAGCGACGCTGGCTTTTCTCAACAAACACAACTTCCCTGAAGGGGCGATCTTGTATAATGAACTGGGACTCTCCGGTACAAAGCGCAAACAGTTGTCGAGCAAACATCATGGAAGTTTCAAGCTGGCGGCTATCGAAAAACTGCAAGAGAACGGCATCATCGTGGCGTTCGGCATTGGCAATGCCGCTACGGATGCCGCAGCGTATGTCAAGGCTGGCATAGACAGCTACCTCATCAAAGACAAAAAATATAACATCAAACCACCATCCGTGGTGTTTGAGAGCTATAGCGAGTTAGAACAACTGTTGAGCAAAAAAGAGACCCACTATCTGTCTCTGGTTGCTAAAAAATAAAGGATTCTGGCCATGGACGCCAAGTCGGTTCCTGTCTACAAACTAAATTCTCTGCTGCGTTCGCACAAAAATCAATTGATGTTTTTTCAATTCGCTGAGGAAGCAGGGACGTCAACAGAGGAAACCATCACCACGACCTACGCCCAAGCATACCAGATGGCAGTAAAAATCATCGCTACTTTGCAGGAAAGTGGCCATACGGAAGCACTCAGGTGGAAGATGTTGGCCGAGGCACGGCGCAGCGACAAAGAGACAGCAGCACCTGCCGTACGCGAATCCGGCAAAGCAGCAGAAGAGGCAGAGACACCAAAACGCAATTCGCGGCGCATCCGCCTGGAAGAACTGGTGTCACCGGAAGAGGCAACGTCGCTTCCACAGCTGCAGAAAATTTTTGGAAAAGGTTCGCCCGATGTACGCCTTCAGGTCGTGCGCGTGCTGGCGCGCAAACAAGATACAGAGAGCGTGCCACTACTGATAAAGGGAGCGCAGGACGAAGACGTGCGGGTGAGACGCCTGGCAACCGATGCCTTGGGTTATTTCCCGCAGGAAGAAGTGGTCGCTACCTTGCTCGATCAACTCAAGGACAACGACAAGGTGGTGCGGCTCAAAGCCATTGAATCGCTAGGCAAGATGGGAGATCGTTCGGTTGCTTCGGCGCTTACCGGTGCCCTCAATGACCCGAGCGTTACCATTCGTCGCAATGTCACCGATTTGCTGGGTACGATAGGCGACAGCAAGATGGTTTCGGTGTTCAGCAAAGTACTCAAAGACGAGGATGACTATGTCCGGCTCTCAGCTACCAAAGCACTCGCTCGCATCGGTGGTAGCATAGCCGCTTCGGCGCTCAGCATTGCCATGAAAGACCGCAATGCCAAAATCCGCGAGCAATCGGCGCGCGCATTGGGTGAGCTGGGCAATGTCTCGGTGTCGCCGATTTTGCTTGGCGCCGTCAATTTCGACGAAGCGCCCGAGGTACGCGAAGCTGCGGCGGAATCGCTCGGCAGGCTTGGCGACGCATCGGCGCACGGACCACTGCTGCGCATCTTGAAAGACCATGCAGAGGAAGAAAACGTGCGGGCGGCAGTAGCCAAAGCCCTTGGGCGTATCGGTAACTTCAGCGATGTGCCGGTGTTGATTTCCCTGCTACGCGACAATAGCGTCACCTTGCGGGTACAGGCAGCATTGGCACTCGGCAAACTCAAGGACAATGCCGCGCTCTCCGCCTTGCAACATGTCATTGGCAACGATAACAATGCCCACGTACGCGAAGCGGCAGCCCAGGCGCTCGGCGAGATCGGCAGTCCGGCAGCCGGGGATATGCTGCTCAAGAGCTTGCGCGACAAAAATGCGCATGTGCGGGCAGCGGCCGCCAAGGCTCTTGCCAGACTCAATATACCGGAGGCAGTACCGGCGCTCAACATGTTACTGGAAGACAGCGACGACTACGTGCGCGCCCAGGTCTCACAGGCTCTACAAATGCTGCAGAAGAAGTAGCTTCTGTGAAACTCACCCCCCCCTGGCAACTGTTTTGTACCCACATCTTTGACTCACAGTTTTCATGCGATAACATATTATTACCGCGATTCTCAGATTGATTGCATACGCCACCGGCTTGAACCAGTTCAAGGTACGGATGCTCATGTATGCAATTCCAGTGAGAAGTGCGGTAAAATTAGAGATAAGAATTGGCTAAAATAGAGACATAAGCAGCAAAGTGAACCGAATAACGAAATAG
>JAGVGO010000144.1 GCA_020057085.1 Planctomycetota bacterium
TGCTCCACGACGATCGGAACAGCGAACGGTTGCTGCTCTCTGTGCGCGTAATCTGGACAGCCGATCGTCGTTGCGCAGACTTACCGCTTCGCTCCAGTTGCATCTTGAAAAAAATTGGCGCCCCGTGCGGATGGGAGCCTTCTGTGAAACTTGGTGTTTGAATAAAAAACAAACATTTTTTCTTGCAAAACTGTCCGCTGCCTTTTATAATTGCACATAACGTATCCGTGTAAATTTTTACACTTTTCTCATCTCGCGATGAGGGGAGGTCAATTATGAAGAAATTGGCAATCATCTGTGTCGTTTTGATATTGAGCAGCGCCCTGATGGCGCAGACTACTGAGAAACGGGTTCTCAAACCCGATACCCCGATCCAACTGAAGAGTGCGGACGGCGCACGCGACCTGACCGGTGGCGACATGTGGCGTGAACTCAATCAGTACAAAGCCGAAAAAAAGGTCACCAACGGCGCCTATGAAGTGAAGTCGAGAGGTTTCCGTAGCGAACTCGTCATCCCGATGCTTCCCGCTGTTCGTGAACGTCTTGCCCAGCAGCAGGAAAATTTCACGAAAACTGCTGTCACTGCGGTTCCGGTTCAGACCCGAGGCAACGATCAGACCTGGGAAATCGGCTACAACCAGCAATGGGGCGATCAAGGCAGCTTCGCCGCTTACATTGATGCCCTGGCCAAGATTTACGGCAGCGCTGAATCCCGCGCCGTGCATGCTCATCTGTATGCCGGTGGCTATGTGTTCAATCAGGATGTGAAGGCAATCGAATTCACTTCGGACATCCAGAACACCAATGGTGCCGCCAACGCTTCCACAGTGCTGCGTATTTTCGGCGAAACCAAGTTCAGTTCCAACGTCACCATGCTGCACACCCAGCAATTTTTCAACGGCGAAATCGGCAAGACGGTGGAATTTTTTATCGGCCCAGTACCTGTATCTGTGCGCGGCAGTATCGGCGGTCAGGCTGGTTTTGAGGCAAAACTTGGCCTCTATGGCAATGGCGTGAGAGGTTCTGTGACCCCTAGCATCACTGTCTATGGCAAGGCGGATGCTGGCATT
This sequence comes from Planctomycetota bacterium, assembly GCA_020057085.1. GTDB lineage: Bacteria > Planctomycetota > Uabimicrobiia > Uabimicrobiales > JABWCH01 > JAGVGO01. Next base: position 1,071 of record JAGVGO010000144.1, read on the forward strand.
GATCTTTGGTTTGTCAAAGCCGGCGTCGAGGGGCAGATTGACCTTTTGATAGACAACCTGCCTATCGTGGCCACCACTGAACTACTCACCGAAGGCGGTCTCAAACTCGATATGGGACTCAAAGTCGAAAATCACCTGCTCGCCCTCAGAGGCAAAATCGATGTGTTCGTTGATGTCTATGTCCTGTGGGATGATGAATGGGAAAGATATTCGATGAACCTGTTCAGTTGGGGTGGCATCCAGAAAGATTGGTTGCTCTACGAGAGGAGCGCCCAGATTCCGCTCAACTAAGGCACCAGCAAAATTTAGATAGCAGACTGCGCCCACGCAGTCTGTATGCCGGCAATGACCATAAGCTGCTCTTCACTGTGTGGCTTATGGTCATTCTTTTAGGTAGAGATAAGGATAAGGAAAAATCTATGAAAAATTTGCTAAGATTCTCATTGTTCGTAGCAGTTGCAGTTGCCGTTTTTGCCCTGATCTATGCCTACAAAAAAGAGGTGAAGCGGCTGCAACAAACCGCTGGTGTAACCTCTCCCGCCACGGACAAAAAGCCAAACACAACCCCTGCTGCTACACTGGTTTCTCCGACTTATGCTTACCAGGCAGGCGACCATCTGGTATTTGGCGTCAATTACCAGGCCCAGGTAATGATCGAATATTTGCAGGAAAAAGAAAAGGGCTCCAATTTCACCATGGAACTGGCGGGCGAACTACACCAGAGAGTGTACAAGGTGGAAAACGGCTATTTCGTGGGCTATCTGGTAAAACAGCCGGTGCTGAAAATGAGTGGCGCCGCAGCACAAGACGTCAAAGCATTTGAGGAAGCACTCGCCCAAGAAGTGTATGTCAACATGAATAGCCTCGGTGTTATCCACAAATGGTATTTTCCCAAAAATGTGCGGCCGGCACTTCTCAACAACATCAAAAGCCTGCTCCTGACCAGTCAGGTGGTGTTGCCAGTCAAACCGGAAACCAAGTGGAATACAACGAGCGAAAGCGACTTGAACGGCGGCTATAGCGCCGACTACGAAGTCGCTGGCAGTGCTACGGAAGGCGTGGTGCAGATTCACAAACAAAAAGTGCAATACAACACTCCGCAACAGCAGAAATTGCACGCCATCGCCGACAGCCGTGCCACGATAGGCTTTCACAGCAATGGCTACCCCACAGCCGTAAGTTTTCAGGAAAAAATTGTCACCAAGGCGATGAATTTCAGTTCAATAGGCAAAATCTGGCTCGAATTGCGGCTCAGGCAGAAGACGAGCGACAACATAAACGAGGCCGTGGATGTCAAAAAAGTAGAAGAGACGCGTTACGTCACCGCCAGTTCCACAGGGGAAGGCCAGGAAGAATTCGCCAGGCAAAGTTTACGCCGCATTCTCGGCAACGCCACCTGGAAAGATTTGAGTGCGCAACTCGATGAACTCAAACAACAGGACGACCCGCGCAAACGTTTCGAGGTGTTCCGCAAACTGGTAGCACTGATGGAACTGGAGCCGGCCCAGATTGCCGTAGTGGCGCAGAAGATCATTGACGAGAAGACAGCCGATATCAATGTTTCCACCCTCATTGCCGCGCTGGGCAAACTGGATAACCCTGCGGCACAACAGGCGCTCGCCGAGATCATCGAAAAGCGGCAGGACAACCAGAACATCCTGTGCCACGCCATTGACAGCCTCGGCTGCGCCGAAAAACCGACGCCGGCCAGCGTCAATTTGCTGCGACGCCTCTACGAACAGCAGACGGCGGAAGAAGTACACACCACCGCCTCGCTCTCGCTCGGCAGTATGGCAAGCCGCTTGCTCAAGAATAACGACCCGCAGGCGGAAAGTATCACTTACGACCTCATCAAATCATTGCAGCAGGCTCCCAACCAACAGAGCAAGATCGCCCTTCTTGAATCGCTTGGCAATGCTTCCCACCCTTCTGCGCTGTCGCCCATCAAGGAGTACCTGGGCAACGAAGACGAAACCATACGCGCCTCGGCAGTGATGGCACTGCGCGGCATAGCAGAGCCGCAGGTTGACAGTCTCCTGGCAGGCAAACTGGATGCCGAGAAATCGCCGAATGTGCGCAGTTCTACGCTCCAAGCCATGACTTACCGTGCACCCAGCCGTGAGCTTTTTGCCGCAGTGTCACAGGCCATCGAAAAAGAAAGCGCGGAAGACCTGCGCATCAAGGAAGCGGGTTTGCTCTGGGGCATGCGCAAGCAGTTCCCACAGGCCGAAGGCATGGTACGCAAGCTGTCCGAGAGCGACAGTTCGGCCAGAGTGCGCGATGCCATCCGGGGAATTATGTTGGCGGATTAACGAGCCAAGGTCGGTTCAAAATAGAATTGGAGTACACTTGCCATTACCAGGGCAGCGGTTTCGGCACGCAAAGTGTAGCGGCCAAATTGAAACAGCACTACACCGGCATTGGCGGCCAGCAAGAGTTCTTGCCGGCTAAATCCACCTTCTGGCCCTATCGCTAAAAGAACATGCGTGGGCGGAGCGGAAAATCGGGTAAGCGCCGATTTAAGATTGGGTAAAGTAGGATCGTTGTGAGCCATAAATCTTAGAGGCATGTGCGCAGTGGTCGTCAGTAATGCAGCCATTTTCTGCGGTGGTGAAATAGCCATGAGTGAAGTCCGTCCGCACTGTTTGGCTGCGGCAATGAGAACTTTTTCCCAACGTTCTTCATGTCCGGCGCAATCCGGCCCATCTGCAAGATGATCGGAAATGATAGGAATAAGGCGGTCTACGCCGATTTCCATACATTTCTGCAGAACAACATCCCAGCTCTTACTTTTGATGAGTGCCTGAGCCAGCACGATCTTGGTATGCGTTGTCGGCAGTGGCTCCTGTCGCGACAATATCTGCAGATGGACTGTCTTTTTGTCACATGTCGTTATTAACGCTTCGTAGTGAACGCCTTCGCGGTCGAACAACTCAATGTGCATGCCGGGTCTGCCTCGATAGACATGAAGCAGATGGTGCATCTCCTCGCCATTCAAGACGGCCGTACCCGCTTGCGGAGCCTGAGCAAGAAAAAAACGCATGGTATCTCCTGATGTGAAAGGAAACTTATGCTCAAACAATGGAACGGAAAAGTGAAACAGTATTTGCGTGTGGTGGCACCGGAAGAGGAGAAAAATCCGGTAGTACTGTTGCGTGCCATAGCTGCCGTGCGCAGCAATCTTGCCAGTGCTTGCCAGTGGAGTGAGCAAGGCAAAGATGAGATGAAAAAGTTTGCGGTGTGTTGGGAAATCTGGCGCAAGGAGCTGATGCGGCTAGGGCACGAAGTGTACCCGGACAAGTTCGGCAGTATCGCTACACCTGTAGGCAGAGTCATCGCTACTGCCTCGCCACGAGCAGAAGAGGCAAACCATATCCTGGTGCTGCCAGGACTCAAAAGTAAAGGTAAGCTTGTGGCAGAACCGGTAACCGTCTCCATTCTGCCAGCTAAACAAAGCTTTCCATCCGCCCATGTTTTCAATAAATTACCGTTTTACTGGCGCGGCATCCTTGCCGAGATGGATCTTTTGCTGTGGCAATTGGAAATCCAAAATTCGTTTGTGTGCGGCATGGAGGCGATCCACAAGACAGAAATCGTACCATTTGCCAAAAACCATGAGAAAATCACCAGAGAAATCGAGCGGCGTCAGCAGTCGCTTGTCGATGCGGTAGTAAGTAAAATGAGCAACTACCAGCTTGCCACCAACTATTCGCGAGTCGAGGAATGTTTCTGGGCGATCTTTCATGACGATGAAAGACCGCCGGGATACTCATTCTTCGACATCATCCGCAAAAGAGTCCAGGAATGGCGGCCATTTGTCCAGCGCGGGCACCGCATTGCTGTGCGTGACTTCATTGGCAAACGCGACTCGCTGGCAGCCATCCACAACTATGTGAACAGCATGGTGTTGAAAAAACAGACGGGAGTCGCTCCCGGCATTGTGCTGCGGCAACTCAGGCCGGCGCTCACGGTTGAGGAAAACAAAGTCAACCGCGTATTGCACGGTCGCGTCATATGTACGTAAAGAGCCGTTACTTCGGCGGGATATAGGCCTGTACCGCATGGAATTTACTTTCGGCATAGCGCATAAATTTCTGTGACTCGACATCTTTCGGATCATACATCGTGATGCGCGAACAGGCAAAATGGGTTTCGCCCAAATTGCCACGTTTGTAATTTTCGTTAGCGTACATTTTGTAATAGTAGATCGCTTTCTTGTAATCTTTCTGGTTTTCACACAAGCGAGCAACCTCCAGGATACCGGCGAGCTCCTTTCCCGGCGACAGCTCCACCATCTTGGCAAAGGCATGGATGGCTTCGGGAATCTGGTTGACCGCCTTATGCAGGTAGCCGACCAGACGGTATTCTTCGACTGCTCGCGCGTGCAGGTTCAAGTGGCCCAAGATTTCTGCGTGTTTCTGGCGTGCCACCAGGTTGAACGGATCTATGGCAATGATCGCCTCGAATGCTTCGCGTGAGCGACGCATGTCGTTGTGCTGATATGTGAGAAGACCCAGTTGCAAGTATTCCTGAATGGCTGGGACTTTTTGCTCGAGCTTCTGTAAGGTATCGGCCAGGAGTCTGCGGTTGTTGAACTCTTCACTATCCATGGCCACGGCCTTTTGCAGGTTGTTGACGAGCCGCCGCAGGTCTTGCTCCTTTTGCAACAGATTGAGCAGATCACGCAGAATATTGAGCGCCGTCTTTTCCTGTTTCATCGCAATATAGACGTCCACCAGCCACTCTCTCGCCTCGATGCTGTGTTGTTCAAACTGGATGATCGTTTCGCACACATGGATCAGATTGCTGCTCGCCTCTTCCATGGTGATCGGCGCGTTTTGCGTCCGCACATACTCGACCAGGAGAGCACCGAGGTCTTTGTATTGCTGCAGCGCTTCCTGGTTCTTACCGGCCTCGCCCAGCCCTTTGGCTATTTCCAGATGCGCCTTGATGTTGGATGAGTCTATCGCCAAAATTTTGTGGTAGGCGTCGAGCGTTTTTTCCACATCCTTCTGTTTTTTCATCAAGTTGGCTAAGATGTTGTAGGTGGAGATGGCGTTGCCCTTGTCGCCCATCTGCTGGTAGAGATTAGCCATCAGCTCCAGATTGTTTGGGGTGGAACGGAAATTTTTGTTGGCCTCGTCAAGGATGGCAATAGCGTTGCGTTTGTCCATCACTGCTACCTTGCGCGCGTACACGGTGGCTATCTCTGTTCCTTTGTCACGCATAGCATGAACACCAGGCAGCATCTTGTAGGCGTTGATCAGTTTTTTGTAAGATTCAAGATCTTCAGGTGCAAAGTCCACCACTTTGTTGTAAGCACGCACAGCCTCTTCGTACAGATGCTGGTCCATTGCCGTAGCGCCCAGCTCGCGGTATTTTTCACCAGCCTTGCTGGTGAGACCGGCATGTTCATAGGCCTTGGCCAGCCACATGATGGTATCAAAATTTTTGAGACCGAGTTCCTCCACGCGCTCGTACAAGCGGATGCATTTGAAGGTATCCTGGCGCAGGATATCGAGGTTGATCATTTGCTTGAGCTCTTCCGCAGTCTTCAACCGGATTCTTTTGTATTCGACCAACTTGCTGAACAGCTTCATGGCTTTGAAATGGGCAATGCGCACATGTCCGAGTATCTCGTCAAAATCGCGAATACCATTAATGTGAGAGCAGATAATATCTATCAACTCCTTGGAGAAACCCTCGTTCTCTTTTTGGAATTTCTTCTGCATCTCGGCAGCCGAGGCTTCGTCCTGCTGCACCAGGAACGGTACATCTTTGTTGGCAGGCAGAATCTGGCGGATAATATTCCACTCATCCTGGCGGCGGGCCGATTCCAGCACCACTCCACCGGGGTCTAGCACGATAGGCAATTCCAGCATTTCCGGACTGAAAATATCGGGTGCCTGTTTTTCCATAAATTCACAGTGGACATTAGGCCAGCTGAAAATTTCATACACTTCTTCGCTAATCTGACTCTGGCAGATGCCAGCAAGGAAAACTGTGTCTTTCAGGTTGGGATCACCGAAATCTGCCTCTTGCAGAGTAGCGAGCAACGATTTTTTCATTTCGCGCTGTTTGGCGAAAATTTTTTCCACCAACTCCGGTGAAATACGTCCGCAACGCATGAGTGCCTCGGCCAAAATCGAACGTTTGTGAGGTGAGGCAAGCATCTGCAGCTTGCCTTGGTTGAAATAGAGGTAAATCTCCTTTTCGTCTTTTTGCACCCGCAAGGTACCGGTCTGATCATGATCCGCTATGGTCTGCATAATACCCGATAAACCAAAAAGATCAAATTCACCCATAGTTCTCTCCTGTTGCGGACTGTTTTTCCCCCAGGGCGTTGCCAGAATGGCACTAAGTTAAAAACGTAGTTATAAGCATTAAAATGGTTTACGTTACCTCTCCCCTGGCGGGAGATTCTCTCATGAGAGTCAAGCAAAAAATTCAAATCTGGTAAAGATTGACAATCTCCATACCGGCTGAGGATACGAGCA
>JAGVGO010000234.1 GCA_020057085.1 Planctomycetota bacterium
CTCAGTTACAGAGCTACGGCTATGCGCCTTTCCTCTGTGCTTCTTGGCAGAAGCACGAGGACGAGAACCCCTTCGGGGCGGTCGCTTCTAGCCCTTGGCAAAAATCTCGGCGCAATTTGTAAAGGTTATTTTTTTACAGCTCCTTAGGTGGTTCAAGTGCGTTGGCATATCTTTTGTTTTGTTGCATTGTCGCTGTTTTTTGCCCAGGTTTTTCTGGGAACCACTCTGGAGATGCAAAAAATCCGGCCGGAATTACTGTTGATTCTGTCTGTCTATGTGGCATTATATGCACCCACCAGCGAGGCGCTTGTCGGAAGCTGGCTATTGGGCATGCTAGTGGACATTGCTTCTTGCGAAAGATGTGGCACTTTTGCTTTACTTTATCTCTTGGGTGCGGTTCTGACCGTAAAATTAAAAGGCGAAATACTACAAGACCATCCGTTATTGCCTGTTATTTTTACTTTTGTGCTTTCTATTCAATACAATTTTTTGCATGTCGTGTTCGTCTTTGTCGGCTATAAGACAGAGATATTTCTGGATATTTTGTTGGCTGCTGCATATACCGCCTGCCTTACACCATGGTTGATGTGGTTGTTGCATAAAATAGGGACGACAAAGCCATGCAAGAAATTATAAAACAACGGATTAAAGCAGTAACCTTGGCTATGTTCTTGGTTTTCCCTTGCCTGATGGTGAGGCTATTTTATGTGCAAATCGTGTCGCACCCCTATTACAGCCAGGAAGCCAGTCGCAACCTCGACCAGTACCGTGATATAACGCCGCGGCGTGGGGCCATCTACGACCGCAACTATTTGCTGGTGAAGACTGCCCCGCAATATGATATCCTGATCTACCCGACCAAAGTGATTGCTGCTTCCATGCACCATTTAAGCGAATTGCTCGCCCTGCCCGAAACAGAAATCGAGGGTAGAGTGAACAGGCAAAAAAAAATTTGCCAGCAATATGTCGAGAAGCACATGCAGCGATACGAGCATCTGCCCCCCAACAAATATGCACGTTTAAAAAGAGGGATAGAACGTGACTACTACTCGCGACTCTATCCTTTCCTGCGTAACATTTCCTATGAAAATGCTCACAAAATTGTGTTTTACAAAAAAGAGTGGTTGCTCGGCAGCGGCAATAAAATCAATGTGAGCGACCGTTATGCTGGTTTCGAGGTAGATAGTGCCACGGCCCGTCAGTATCCATGGGAATCACGATTGGTGAATGTACTTGGCAATATCGGAGCCATCTCCGAAGCGGAATACCGTGCACGCGAAAAAGACTATCGCATCAACGATACAGTAGGCAGGCTCGGTATCGAAGCCTATTGCGAAGAACAGTTGCGTGGCCGCCGTGGCTGCTATGTGGATAGTCGCGAAGGGTACATATTTACCGAACCTCCCACCGACGGTAGCGATCTCATTCTCACCATTGATGCCGAATTACAGAGCAAGGCCGAAGAAGCACTCGACAATATGCTGAAAGAAAACTCCAGGGCAACTGGCGGGGCGGCTGTAGTGGTGGAGATCGGTAGTGGCGATGTTTTGGTGATGGCGACAAGCCCGCGCACTATTAAAGACTTTGCTAACCCCGAACGAGCCGACGAAAACCGTGCCATTCGCAATTACTATTCACCATCTCCTGGTTCCGTGTTCAAGGTCATGGCCGCCGCATATGCCCTGCAAAAAGGCATCATTGACAAAAATTTTACCAGTGTTTGTGAAGGTGTCCTGGATAAATCCAGACCGTTCGAGTTTCGCTGCGATCACAAAGAAGGCCACGGCAGAATCAACATTGTCGAGGCCATAGAGGGATCCTGCAACGTTTTCTTTTATCGGCTAGGGGAAAAGATCGGAGCGGAACATCTCGTGGATTGTGCCAGGTCGTTCGGTTATGGCGAAAAAACACAAATCGAGCTGCCTAACGAATATGCCGGTGACATTCCCACCCTGGAAAGAGAATGGGAAGTAGGCGTGTGCCGGATGTTCGGTATCGGACAAATTTTTTCTGCCACACCATTGCAAGTAGCCAGAGCCATCGCCATGTTTGCCAATAAAGGTCAGATGCCTACGTTGCGCCTCATCCGTGAATGCCGTGCCCCGCGGCAAAAGATTTTTACCCAGCCGGAGGAGGAGAATGGCGATGAGGACAACAGTGTCATTCAGGTCGCCGAGATCATAAAAAAACCATCGCTGAGTAAAACCTGGCCACTGGCACATGAACATTGGGAAACCGTCACCGAGGGCATGCGCCTTGTAACGGAAGGGCAACATGGTACGGCAAACGATATGCGCAAACTACTGGGTAACATACGAATTGCCTCGAAAACAGGCACAGCCCAGATAGCCGGGCCATACACTTTTTATTTCATTGATTTCAAAAACAATATGGTTCCTTTCCTGCTACGTTTGCGCGAAGCAAAAGACGCCACCGGCGATGCGCTGGGATTTTATGTGAAAAGTATGTTGACGCAGGAGCTGCAAAACAAAATTTCTGCCGATCATGAGCAAACGCCTCCGCCTCTTTCCCTTAAAGAAGAATTACGCACGCAGCTCAACAAAATTTTGCGTAAGCCCTTGTATAACGAGAAGCTGTTTGCCCCTGTTCTGCGCAGTGAGCTGCAGAAACTGTCGCCGTATCTTGCACTCTATGCTCGCCTGGACAACATGCCATCCCAAGAATGCGACAGATTGTCGCGTGACATGCGCAAGTTGTACGATAAATACCGAAGCATTGTGCGACTCAACCATGCTCTCCTCGATGACGCCTTTCCCAAAGAGTTGGAAATGCAAGTATCGCGTGAAAAACGCGACGCCCGTGAAAACCATGCCTGGTTTGCCGGATTTGCCCCGCTCTATGCTCCCCGTTATGCCTTCGCAGTGTTTGTGGAACACGGCGGCTTCGGCGGTAAAGTTGCGGCTCCCGTGGCGGTAGAAATTGTCAAAAAGATTTTTGCCATGGAACAAGAACGGGAAAGGCAAAAGGAATAAGAGGAAAAATCTAACTAATTATGTCTAAAACAGAACGCATCGTCGCCATCGCTGATATCCACGGTTATGCTGGTTTATTAGAAACTTTGTTGCAGAAAGTCGTCAGCGAGTGGCAATGGGACAAGATGGTATTTTTAGGCGACTACATTGACCGTGGGCCGGACAGCAAAGGCGTGATTGAACTGATATTACAACTGCGAGAGCGTTATCCCGGCCGCATTGTTTGTCTCAAAGGCAATCATGAACAGTGGATGTGGCATGCCTACTATGATCCGCGTTCCACCTCCTGGCTCGTCGGCATGGATGGGTTGACCAGCATTCGTTCGTATGATGCGGCGCTGGCCGACCGCTTTCGTGAAAAAATGCGCGACGTTGGGCCAGATCTTCTGCTCACCAAGCAAGGTACGTGGCAACTGCCCTATGCAGATTTCTTCGAACGCGCCATGCCGCCCGCCCATTGGCATTTTTTTGCTACCCTTGCTAACTACCATAGTGAGCCAGGTGTCATTTTTGCGCATGCCGGTATCAAACCAGGCGTACCTCTGGAACACCAATCGCTGAATGATGTATGCTGGATCAACGAAGATTTTTATGAACACTATGCAGGGCCGGACTGGGTGATCGTCGGCCATATGGCCACCGACCAGTTGCGTGGCGATGGACAGCCTCTACCCTTTGTCAATAAGCGTCGTCGCATCATTGCCCTCGATACAAGCTGTTACCGCACCGGTGTGCTCACCGCCTACCTTTGGCCGGACGGTGATGTGTTGGCTACACCGCCATGCCAGCCTAATGAGGCTCAACTATGAGAAATGACACAACAGAAATCAAGCCGTTACGGCACTGGCTTGCCAAAAATGCCTGCATCGGCATCATCAACCGTGGCGAGGCTGCCGTACGTTTTATCCGTGCCGTCAAGGAATTCAATGCTACGTACCACACCGCTTTCTCCACTGCTGCCTTTTATCTGGAGGCGGAACGAGATGCCATGTTTGTGGAAGAAAGCGACAGTGCCATACCTATCGCCTCTCTTCCCGCCTTTGTGCCGGATCAGGGCTGTGCTTATCTCAACCAAAATCTGATGCGTGAAGCCTTACAGCAAGCTCACTGCCAGGCGGCATGGCTGGGGTGGGGATTTCTCGCGGAAAATGCCCAGTTTGTAAATTTACTGGAACAGGCGGGGGTGGTTGTACTCTCGCCTCCTGCCACAGTGATGGCCAAACTGGCCGACAAAATATCCGCCAAAAGGGTGGCACAAAAGGCCGGAGTTCCCTTGTTGACATGGAGTCAGCGGCCGCTGCAAAACCTGGACGATGCTTATACACTGGCAGAACAGATCGGCTATCCGGTCATGATCAAGGCGGCACGCGCCGGCGGCGGGCGTGGTATCCGTGCCGTAAAAAACAAGGCGGAAATGGAGCGGCAATTTTCTGCGGCGCTCCAGGAAACAGTGCGTGTCACAAACGATCACACCCTGTTCATGGAGGCGATGGTAGAATACGGACGGCATCTGGAAGTACAGGTCGTGTGCGACCGTTATGGCCACATCCAGACGCTGGGGGTACGTGATTGTTCGGTGCAACGGCGGCAACAGAAGATGATCGAAGAGACGCCACCGGTACGACTGGCGCACAAGACTTTGATCGAACTGGAAGATGCGGCTCGCCGTCTGGTCAAAGCGGTGCGTTACGAGAGCGTCGGCACAGTGGAATTCATCTACGATCTGCGCCTGCAAAAGTTTTTTTTCATGGAAGTGAACGCGCGCCTGCAAGTCGAACATACCATCACCGAGATGCTGTACAATCTGGATCTGGTGAAGGCACAGATACACATTGCGCTGGGACACAATATCCGTGAGATATGTCGCCGCCCGCGCGGTGTGGCTATCGAAGCACGTCTCAATGCCGAAGACCCGGAGCGTGATTTCACTCCGTGTCCGGGCAAGGTGGTACTCTACCGTCAGCCCTCGGGTCCCGGCATTCGTGTTGATTCCGGTATCGCCGAAGGCAGCTTCATCCCACGCGAATTCGATTCCATGGTGGCCAAGATCATCGCCTTTGGCCCGACACGCCGTGAAACACTGGCACGCCTCACCCGCGCCTTGCAGGAAACCCGTATCAAAATCGAAGGTGGCACCACCAACCGCTCATTCCTGCTCGAACTGTTGTGCACTGCCGAGCTGCGGACGGGCAAGGTACACACCCGTTTCCTTGAAGAGATGCTGGAAAATCGTACCACCATCATCAAACGTGAGCACTGGCACATTGCACTTGTTGCCTACGCCGTCGAACAATATGCCATACATTATCTGGAAGAACTGGCCAATTTCAAACAAAAGTTCAGCCGCCTCAGTCCGCCACGCGAAGTGGCCAAACCCGGCGTACATGGAGTGAAACTCACGCACCATGGACAACTGTACAATTTCCGCGTCAAGTCTCTCGGCAGTTATTTGTTTCATGTGGAAATTGACGGGCAGCTCATCGTTCTTAAATACTTGTGGCGGCGCGAAGGCAACACCTTGTTCCACAGGGAGAACCGTTACAACATCCAGATGGTAGCTCGCGGCGACATGGTACAGTGCGAGGTAAACGGCACGCCCTATCCGTTGCTACCGGAGGCGCAAGGCATTATCCGCGCCCCTTCGCCGGCACTCGTTATTTCCACTGCCGTACAACCTGGCCAGCAAGTACACAAAGGAGACCTGGTAGCCACGCTCGAGGCGATGAAGATGGAAATTATCGTCACCGCCCCGACCGATGGGATTGTCCGACAAATAGAGGTGCAAAAAGGACAACAAGTGTCTGCCGGTCAGCCCCTCATGGAACTGAGCGAAAACCGTGAGGCGAAAACAGTGGAGGTACAAGAAGCGCGCATCTCTTTTGCCGGTCTGGCATACCAGGCTTCCCTCGATGACAGGGAGCATCTCTCTTATGCCGAGATGCTGGTGCACGAATTCCTCGCCGTGTTTCTCGGCTATGATTACGAGGAAGCGGCCGGCAAATTGTTACAGCGTCTACAGGAATTTATCCAGCTCCACCGCGAACTCTATCCGCTCTTCGCCCAAACACTCGTGCAAGCACTCGAAATATATACCAGCCTCGAACAATTGTTTTCCGACCAACAGTTGCAAGCCGAAGGGTTTGCCCGTCCGGTGGGTTTTCAGGAACTCCTCACCCACTTCTTCCGGCGTGGTCACGACCGCGACAAGGGTTTTCCGCGCGCCTTCACCGAGAAACTGCATAGTGCCATGCAGTGGTATTCATGGGAAGGACTCGACGAGGAAGAATCGTACACCCGGTCCTTTTTCCGTATCTACAAATCCCACGCTAATCTTGCAGAGAAACAGGAGCTCCTGCGCGCTACGTTGTTTGCTCTGGAAGATGTGGTACCGCTCTTAGCCGGCTGTTTTCCGCTGCCGAGGCTGTCAGCCGCACTCGACGGCGTCATCGAAATTTCCCAGACACGCAAAGCGACGCTGGCCGACGCCGCCATCCACGCACGTTACAGTCTGATAGACCGCCCGGTACTGGAGAAAATGAAAGAGGCGCAAAGGCTCAAGGTGGGTCTTCTCATCGAACTCATCATCGCCCCTGAGCAGCAACAGGACGCCAGGCAAAAACTGCTTGACGATCTGGTCAATGCCGGACACTACATCGTCTTTGAACTGGTGCAGCTTGGCGTTGCCCAGGACGAGGCCAAACGTCGCCTGGCGCTCGAACTGTTGGGCCGCCGTTTTTGTCGTGACCGGTGGCAGATTTCGGGAACGATGGCGGAAAAAGATGGCCACTCGCTCTACCATGTCAAGAGCGAGGCGGAACATAAACTTTATGAAACCGTAGTGTGCGTAATGCCGGTGACCGTTTATCGGCAGGAATTGGACTGGCTTCTAGCTTATTTGTCTGAAGAAATAGCCGCCGCCTACCGGCAGCAAACCGAACTTTTGTTGTTGCTTACGGGTGAAAACAGTGAGGAGGAAGAGATATTCGCTCGCCTGGAGCAGATTTCGCTGCCGGTAGCCTGGTGCTGTGTGGGACTCTTTACATCGCAGCACCACTGTACCTATCGCATTTTCACGCCGGCGCCCGGCGAACATCCACCTTCTCGCTGGCTGGAAGATGTGCGCCGCCGCCATCTTAACCCTTTGTTGTGCCGTGAATTCAAGTTCAATCGGCTCGACTTGTTCGAGTTACAACTTCTCTATCACGGCGAGGCGGTGTTTCTGTTCCACATTGTGGCCAAAAGCAACCCGCGCGACGAACGGTTTTTCGCCTTCGTGGAAGTGGCTGAAACCAAGCCTGAACAAGAAGAACAGAGCCTCAGCCACCGACTCGTACCGTTCGAAGCGGCGGTGATGGAAGCGGTGCAAGCGATGCGTACCGCCCAGGCCAAGCGCAAAGACCGTCTCTACTGGAACCGCATCGTCATCCACATGCGCTCGCTGTTGCAGACCAATATCCAGCAAATCCGCGAGTATGCCGGACGCCTCGTGCACAGCACGACCGGACTAGGGCTCGAGAGGATGGTGGTCTACACGCGCACCACGCACGGCAGTAACATGCAGGAAGCCGAATTTATCCTGGAAAATGTGCCAGGACTTGGCGTCAATCTGCGCCGCCGCCAGCCATCGCTAGAGCCTTTGCAACCGATGGATGGCTACGTTGCAAAGGTGGTGCAGGCACGACAACGCGGTATTTTCTACCCGTACGAAATCATCAAGATGATTACAAGAAGCGGCGGACGCCACGAAAAATTTCCCAAGGGCGAATTTGCCGAGTTCGACATCGAACTGGATGACAAAGGGCAACAGCAGATCGTGGCGGTGGCCAAGCGGCCATATGGGCAGAACAAAAGTAATGTGGTATTCGGCATCGTGACGAATTTTATGCCGGTGCATGCCTATCCGCTGCGGCGGGTACTCTTGTTGAGCGATCCGATCGGTGACATGGGCTCGCTCGCCGAAGGCGAATGCCGCAGGGTAATCGCCGCTTTAGATCTGGCCGAGGAACTCAAGCTGCCGCTCGAATGGGTAGCGATTTCCGCCGGAGCACGCATAGACATGGCGAGCGGCACCGAGAACCTCGACTGGACCGCACGCACACTCAAGCGTATCATCACTTTCACCCAGGCCGGCGGCGAGATCAACTTGATTGTCCCCGGCAGCAATGTGGGCGCCCAGTCTTACTGGAATGCCGAGGCAACGATGTTGATGCACACCAAGGGGCTTCTCATCATGAGCGATGACGGCGCGATGCTGCTCACCGGAAAGAAAGCGCTCGATTTTTCCGGCAGCGTGTCGGGCGAAGACAACCTGGCCATCGGCGGCGTGGAAAAAATCATGGGGCCGAACGGCGAGTCGCAGCTCTGGGCAAAAGACCTGGCTAGCGCTTATCTCTTGTTGTTACGTCACTACGACATCACCTACATCCTGCCGGGCGAAATTTTTCCGATTCGCTGGCAGAGCAAAGATCCACTGGAGCGCAATGTTTGCGAATTTCCTTACCAGGATACCCTGGGACAAGGTTTTACTTCGGTCGGCGACATTCTGAGCCGCGAACGCAACCCCGAACGCAAAAAACCGTTCGACATGCGCCAGGTGATGCTGGCGGTAATTGATCAGGACCTTGGCTGCCTGGAACGCTGGCAAATGATGAAGGATGCGGAAACGGCGATTGTGTGGGAGACGAGAATCGGCGGCTATGCGGTGGGGCTTCTCGGCATTGAAAGTCGCCCGCTCACCCGCATCGGCGCTGTGCCCGACGATGGCCCTGAAGTGTGGACCGGCGGCACGTTATTCCCGCAGTCGTCGAAGAAAATCGCCCGTGCCGTCAACAGCTTTAGTGGCAAGATACCGGTGGTGGTACTCGCCAACCTGTCCGGCTTCGACGGTTCACCGGAGTCGCTGCGCAACTGCCAACTGGAATTTGGCGCCGAGATCGGGCGTGCCGTGGTCAACTTTGAAGGACCGATCTTGTTTGTGGTGATCGCCCGCTATCACGGCGGCGCCTATGTGGTGTTCTCGCAGGCTTTAAATCCGCTGCTCAGGGCGGCGGCACTCGAGGGAACCTATGCTTCGGTGATCGGTGGCGCGCCGGCGGCGGCGGTGGTGTTCCCGCGCATGATCCTCAAGGATACCTATGCCGATGCACGCATCCTGGAGGCACAGCAGAGGCTCAAGGACGGCAGTGTCAAGCAGAAAGAGTTCGATACTTTGTTGCAGAAGGTGCATGGGGAAAAACAGGCGGCTCTGGCGCAGAAATTCGACCAGATTCACAGCGTAGAACGCGCGCAGAAGGTCGGTTCCATTAGCGACATCATTGCGCCTTCGCGCCTGCGTCCCTACATTATCCAGGCCATCGAACAAGGGATGTGGGAACACAAGGTGCGTTGCGGCGGCGACATGCGGCCATAATTTTTTACAGCGACTAGTGTGCTGGTCACGAGGAATCAGACGATATCAAGATTGCTTGGTAAGTCAGAACAGCGCCGGGCTTACCAGGCAGAGAAGCAGGAGAGATTATTCACCCAGCACGTAGCCGAAGATGAGAGGTGCTACAATGGTAGCGTCCGAATTGATGAAAAAGCGCGGGGTATTGGCATCCAGCTTGAACCAACTGATCTTTTCGTTGGGGATGGCGCCTGAATACGAGCCATACGAAGTGATGGAGTCGGAAATCTGGCAGAAATAGCCCCACAGCTTGTTTTTCTTTTCCGGGAAGTCAATGGCGAGAATCGGCACCGAGCAGATCGAGAAATCGCCGGCAATGCCGCCGCCGATTTGGAAGAAGCCGACCGAAGCATTCTTGTCGTTGTTTTCATACCAGTCGAGCAGATGATCCATCTGTTCGAGGCCGGTGCGAATCACGTCCGGCGTGATCCAGCCTTTGCGCATCCAGGCAACGAAGCTGTTGCTTGTGCTGCAATCTTCCCAGCCAGGGCTGTAGATGGGAAGTTTCTTTTGCCAGGCTGCATATACCCAGGAATCTTCAAGCGGCACCTGGTAATGCTCTTTGAGTACGCCCGAATCGAGCAGTTGATAGAAATATTCGTAGGGGAAATATTTCTTGCCTTCCTGCTTCGCTTTCTGGCACAGCTTGAGGAATTCGTCATCCACCAGTTTGAACACTTTGTCGGGAATTGCCGTATCGGTGACGCGGGCAAAACCGTCGTCGAGGAGTTTGACCTCTTCGACTGGCGACAACTGGTAGTATTTGGGGATTTGTTTGTACGAGTTGTGGGCTACCAGATTGTAAATGTCTTCCTCCAGATTGGCGGCGGTAGAACAAACGGCGTGGATTTTGTCCGTGCGGATCATTTTGGCGAGAATCGTGCCGATCTGCGCCGTACTCATGGCGCCGGCCATGGCGAGAAACATTTTGCCGCCTTTTGCGATATGTGCCTTGTAGGCCCTCGCGGCATCGAGCGTTTCGCGCGAATTGAAATGATGGAAATGTCTTTCCATGAAGGCCGATACACAACCTGTACCGGGCTTTGCCTCTGTGTCAGTGGTTTTTTTAACCGTTCTTTTCACTGGCATGCAAACTTCTCCTATTGAATTAGATGGTGATTTACCATCGGACACTTAAAGTAACAAAATATTCCCAATTTTCTATATTTTGAATGCCGTAGTAGACGTTGCCAAGCGCAAAATGTGTCAATAGCCTGCGGCTTAACCACAGGCTACGGCCAGGCCAGATTTCACTGCGTGGCGGATTTTCCCAATCCTCCTGCAATCGTCTCTCCACTTCGTTTTTCAGGCAATCGCGACAGCCAGTGACGTCCCAGGCTTCGAGTCGGTGCAACTGGCGCACATAGCGTCCGCAGCGAAGGCATTTGCTCGCCGCCAGCTCTGGGGCAACGGCAACTGCCGCCAGGTTCGCCACGCCTTTCAAGAGATAGCAATCGCTTGCGCGCTGTGAGACCCAGATGGACAAGCATCTCCTGTCGCTGCAAACAAGCAGATAATCGAGCCAGCTCCACATGATCCATTGCCAAAACAATCTGCCCGGCAGACGCCACCGAGGTGGTACATCCTCCATGCTATGTAATTCGATGTGTGTATCTGGAGGGGCTGATGTCGCAGTGCTGGCAGCGACGCTGTTTCTTAACGTACAAGCGTGCTGGAACATGTTGTGAATCATTGGCTGCCAGGTTACCTCCTGCGTCAGATTCTGCAACTGTTTGGCCAAAAAGACCTGGGGAACGAGCGTGGCTTGCAATGTGCGCACGAGTTCACAATATTGATCGAGCGATTGCCACTCCTGCATCCCCTGCCCATTCGTCTTTCTTTGTATGTGCCGGGACAGATTTTGACAGGATAAGAGATGCTGGAAGAGTACATCCTGGTCAAGAATGGTTTGTTCATGTTTTTGTCGCAGCCTGGCTATCTGTCCCACAAACCTCTGCCATTGTTTTCGGCTGGCATTTTCTTGTATGTATTTTCCCTGGCGGCGATAACAAAAAAAGAGCGCCAGCAGAACGGCTGCGCCCGCCAACTCGCCTGCCATCTCCAGGATGGGATTGGGACGTGCTGCCGCACTGGCGGTCAGCCAACCGGTCAAGGCAAAAAGAGTCGTATAGGCTATGGCAAAGCGACCGCACATCAACGGTTTTTCGGCATTGTCGGCAGCTATAAACAATAAGAACAGTTGCAGATAGCGAAGTAACGTGGGCACTGTGGACGGTATCGTCACGGACAATGACAAGGCGGCGATGGCAACCATATCGAGCAAAGCCAGCCAGCATGCTACCCCACCATACGGCCACGTGGCACGCCCAAGACAATAGACAACAACTGCCGCAAGGTAGACAGCGGCAGCGCAACTCCATACCCATAGCGGCGGCAACATGCTGGTCATATCTTATTTGGGCAAACGTGCCTGACGTGCCTGAATCTCCGATTGTAACGATGGATTCAGCTTCAACGCTGCCGCCCAGTTCGTGCGCGCAGTCGAGTAATCTTTCTGCGCGGCGTTTATATCGCCCAGCTTAAGGTATACCTTCCATGCTCCGGGAAATGGCTGGTTGGTAGCCTGTTGTAGCATGCTGATGGCTTGTGCGGTCGTAGCCGTTGTTTGTTGGTTGAAAAGATAGTCGGCAACCAGGACACGTAGTTCGCCATTCTGTTTATCGCTCAGGCTCCATGCTTTTTTCATGTCTGCCTTGGCCTTTTCCGTCTCTTGCATGGCTTGATAGATAAGTCCGCGCCAGGCATAGATGATGGCTTCATCCTCTTTGCTTGCATCGTTGAACAAGGTGAAGGCACGTGCGACATAGGCGAGCGCTTCGCTGTGTTCTTTTTGTTGGTATGCCAACTGTGCCTGCCGCTGCACGCCGGTAAACAACTCTTTCTGGTAAGCAGACACCTGTTTTTGCATAGTCTGCAGATGTTGCTGCAGCTTTTCTTTTTCCTCCTGGGTACTTTTTTGCGCTTCCTCGTTTTTGGCCAGCAACGTATCTTTTTCATGGCGCAGTTGCGCCAACTGTTCCTCTAACGTACGTGTATTTTGCTTCAGACCTTCTTTTTCTTTGTCCGCCACGTCCTTTTCTTTTTCTAGCAATTCTTTTTCGTCGGCCAGCCGGCTTTTCTCGCTTTCGAGTTGCATTTTCTCTTTACTCAGCCGATTTTTCTCTTCGCTGATGATCTTCAGTTCTTTCACGCCCTGGAATACTACCCAGCCGATGACAATGACCAAAAATGTGGTAAGAAACGTCGTAGCACCAAGCAATACTTTGTAACTATGCAGACTCTGGCCGATGCTGGAACTCATTTGTTGGGTTTGCAGATTCACTTCCTTGGATACTTCTCGTACCAGGGTTTCAATGAGTGCCGCAGGCACGGTATAATCATCGTCGTTGGTGTGTTTTGACCGTTTGGTAGTTTCCTGGGTACGCTGACTTTTACTCAATAGTGGACGTGCTGCTGGTTTTGCCGGTAGCGGTTTGGATGGCAGTCTGATCTGCGGTACTTCCGCCGGTTTGCCCATACTTTCTTGGTCGGGCAAATCTAACGTCTCATCTATCGCTTTGTTGATCTCATCCTTGCTTGCTTTTGCAGACACGGACGAAGGTGCTGATTTCTTGGAGATGACGGTCGCCTGCGGTGCTGGCAAATTCGGCAAATCTTGGTCAATCAAGGTTTCTGCCGCAGCATCCTCGCTGCGCGGCGTTTCACATCGTTCGCTCGTCTGTTCGGCTGGAAGCGTGAAATGCTCAGGGAACTGTACGGCATTCAACGCGTTTTCCAATGGGTTGATATCTATCAATGTTTCTGCAGCAGTAGTCTCTGGAATGACCGGCAGTGGCGCCGCACTGAGCATGCCGGATGATGCGTCAAGCGGGACGGGCGAGGGGAAATGGGCATCTATCAGCGTATCGGCAACACCAGCGAACGATGGATTATCAACATGCTGTGGTGTCAGCTGATTCATAATATCTTTGTACATTTCATAGGGAATGTGTTCGGCGACCATTAAAAGTTCGCGCATAGAAAAAGAGGACAATAAGGATTGTTCCTGGCACCAACTGATATCATCCTGGGTGATCCAGCTCTTGTGCTGTCCGTATTCCAGAAAGTTTTTGTCAAATTCTTTGGACTTGTCCGAGTCGAGCAATTTGCTGCCTTCAATATGCGAGACAGCCCATTTATATTTTTCAAACGGGACATATCCCTGCAGTAATAAGGTTTCACGCATGGTGACAATGTCTTCTCTCTGTTGAAGTTCAGATATTATCTTTTGCTCCACCAGATTGTTCTGTACTGCATATTCGCAAAATGCATGATCCAAAAGTCTTCTCATTGCCGTTTTTCCCTGTAGGAGCTGTAAAAAAAATAAGCAGTTATTTTTTTACAGCGACTAGCTAACAAGTTAATTTCTGTCCTCTAAAAAGAACTCCGCCGCTTTCTGCAGATAGAATTCCGCTTCTTGTCTTTGCATCTTGAGCAAAGGCATCTCTTTGCTCTTAGCATATTTCAGAAATTTCCGGAAGCAGGTAATAGGAAATTTAGGGTCTTCGGAAGTAGTTGCCAGCAAACGGCCGCCATGCCAAAAGAAGTTTTGGATAATTTCTGCAGGCAAAGCGGAAGCCGTAGCCCAGGCAAAAGTCTGCTGAAACAACTCAGGGTCTTGGTATGAGGTAAGTTGACCGGCTATCTTCACGACATCGTTAAAATAGCTATGAACGATAAATTTTCTGCAGAATTGTAAGAATACGTCGTAAGTTTTACTGGTACCCACATTGGTCGCTATTTGCGAGATAGTTTGCAACATTTCGAGTACGGCCGGGTTAGGGGCTATCTCACCGAAGAACTTCTGATATTGTTCCATGGTATGAGAATTCGCTAAAAGTTTGTCGAAAATAGTGGCCAGACAATTATCTATTTTATTTCGCGTATCACGGTTATTATGCACGAAACTTTGTTTTATCAAGGTGGCATGCAGTTCTTTAACTCTAGCCGCATGATAAAATTCAGCTCGTTGCTTTAAATACTGCGGAATGCGTTTGGATTCTTGTAAATTACCGATGCTTTCCATCATTGTCTGCAGCACAGAAGATACAAACGCATCGCCATAGAGGGGCAATAAATTCAAAAAATCGGAACGGCCCAGGCAATGGAGAAAATCGCGAGAGACGCGGTGGAAAATACGGCTGAGGCGATACAGATAACATGAAAACTCCAAAATTGTCTGTAAAGTCAAAGGATAACTGGCCAATTTTTCGTGAAAGCGATACTTGTGTAAAGCTTTCTGGATTTGCCATGTCATATGCAAACGCAGCAACGGCAAAACGCCGTAATGTAAATTCCACGGCCACATAAAAGAGATTTTTGCTTTTTCTTTTTCCAGCAAGCGGGTAACCAGATTATGGGATAAAGTCATTTCCCCCAAACTCCTAAACCGCAAAGTAGTTGATTTAGTTGTACTCTGTAAAATTGTTTCTCTCTTAATCTACCATTTTACTAGGCAATTTCCAATCTTTTTTTTAACTTATTATGCCTTAAAAAAACGGTGCCCCGTGCAGAGATGAGCATTGGTTGAAATAGCTAGCGCCATTACAAATTTTCAACAAAACTACAGATTTCCGTACTGGTCAAGAAGATGTTAAACAATTTTTGCCCTGTGTATATCGCCAAAGAACGCAAAAAAAAGAAAAATTTGACAAACTGTATTTTTTTGCGTATATTATAGTGGTCGAACCACGTGGTTCGACCACGTGGTTCGACCACGTAGTATGGACGCCTAACTGTTTTACAATTGACCGTTTATAAATATGTTGCATTGTTTATGACTAAATCTTACACTCAAGCGCAATTGATTGCCCAGACGATTATCCAAAGTATCTTAGAAAAAAAATATACGCCTGGGAGCTACCTGCCTGCGGAAAGAGATTTTGCCAAAAATCTGGGAGTAAACCGCGGCACCTTGCGGGAAGCTCTGCGGATTCTGGAAAGCATGAAAATTATTGCTATAAAACGGGGGAAAGGCATTGAAGTCATGGATTACAAATCGCAAGGCACTATTGATCTTCTTCCTCACTTTCTCAAACTGGGTTGCCCGGGAATGGATTTCAAGGTGGTGGTAACGGAATTGCTTACCATGCGTCGCACCATTGTTCAAGAAATCATTCGGTTGGCGGCCTGTCACGGTGATCCAGCTAAAATGGGAACGCTCCGCAAAGAGGTGGAAGCGATCTCCCGGCATATGACGGAACCTATGTCGTTTGCTAAGATGGATCTGATCTTTTTGCAGAAACTGACACAATTCTCCGGCATTTTGCCGGTTATCTGGCTCTACAACACGCTAATGAACATTCCGGAAGAGATTATCACCCTGTTTGCCGATCTGGTACCGGCTCCTGCCAACTATTGTGAAGTATGTATGGAAATTCTCCAGTCCATAGAACGGCGGAATTATCAGGAGGCACAAAGAGTGTATCGAGAGTATAGCGAAACACATGATCATCAGATGTTGTCGTTGCTGACATCTTTCGGTACTCCTGCCGGCGACGAATTTTTGAAAGGATGAAAGCTATGAAGAGTTTTACCTTTTCGCAACGCCAGCTCAACATCGTGATAGCCTTGTGTGAACGGTTCTTTCGCTCTGAAAATCCTAAGGATGCCAGCCCATCCCAATTAAATATCGCTGCCAAAATAGATGTCTGGCTTGCCGAATTGTCGCCCAACTTGCAATCGTTGATCAAAATGGATCTGTGGGCGATCAATTGGTTCCCCATCCTCTTTGTCAGGAGGTTTCGTAATTTTTTGCAACTCACCCCTCAAGAACAAGACTGTTATTTGTGCAAGCTGGAGGAATGCCGTTTTCTCACTTTGCGAACGATGTTCCTGGCACTCAAAACCATCTTTTATCTCAATTTTTGGGATGAAGAGATTCCGTTGCGTGAAGTCGGGCATGACTTTGCCAGTTTGCTGGAAAATCGAGGCAGGGTATGAGACTCGAAGGCAGCCAGTTGCAAGATGCTTATCTCGAAGATCGTTGCGACGTTCTGGTGCTGGGGTCAGGAACCGCCGGAGCTATTGCCGCGATGGAGGCTGCGCGGGCCGGTAAAAAAGTGATCCTGCTGGAGGAGGGCAAATATTTTGCCCCGGAAGTGAAGCGAAATTTTAAAATAGCGGAAAGCGTGCGCAGTCTGTATCGCAATCAAGGAGGAATGGTGGCATTCCCATGGGGCGATACCCCACCGGTCGTGATTACCCTGGGCTGTGGGGCCGGAGGCAGTTCGGCGCTAACCGGCGGCGTGTGCTTCCGTATCCCGGACAAGGTTCACCGGCACTGGGCCAAAGAGTTGGGGCTGACCGAACTGGCTTTGGATAAGCTGCTGCCCTTTTACCATAAAGTGGAGGAACTGTTCAGCATCCGCGAAACACCCCAGGAACTTCGCAGTAAAGGGGTGTTCAAGTTTGAACAAGGCGCACAGCGATTGGGCATCACTTGCAAGCCGGTGAAGCGCAATATGACAGATTGCCGCGGTTGCTCGCGGTGCAATTTTATCTGTCCCCACGGCGCCAAACAGTCGGTCGATATCGTCTGTCTGCCTAAGGCCGAAGAGTGTGGCGCCAAGCTGTATTTTGAATTTCGTGCGACCCGACTCATCGCCAAGAACGGGAAAGTGCAAGCCGTAGCGGGAGAAATTTTAGACAGCCAGAAAAAACGCAAAGGCAAATTCACGATTCATGCCGACACCTTTGTACTGGCTATGGGAACTGTCCACACCGCCCATTTTTTGCTGAAAAATAGAGCCTGTAACAACTCGGGTCTGGTGGGCAAGGGGCTGACTCTGCATCCGGCCATTCGCATCTATGGCCTTTTTGACGAAGTGTTAAATAGCCACCAAGGTGCTTTGCAATCGGTTTACGTGGATGATTTCATGGATGACGGTATCACCTTGATCGCCATTCATGTCCCGCCCAACATCATATCGGTCACGTTGCCGGGCATCGGCCCCGGCCATCGAGAATTTGTACGCCTTTCCAAGCAAATGGCGGCGTTTGGCGCTTTCTACCATGACCAGCCGTCAGGGCGGGTATGGCGCGGTTTAGGCCGCGAACCATTCGTTACCTATCGTCTCTCGTCGCAAGCCAAAGCAGGCCTGGTAAAAGCCTGCCAGGTCATCGGCCAGATATACTTTGCCGCCGGAGCCCGCCAGATATTGTTGCCGATCTGGTCCAAAACCGTGATCTCCAGCCCGGACGAGCTGAAAAGTCTCACTCCGGAAACAGTGAAAGGCAAATGGTTCGAGATTTCCAGCTATCACCCGCTGGGCACTGCCCGCATGGGGCTAGACCGTCACCATTCTGTCGTCAATCAGTTTGGCCAGACATGGGATTATCCCAATCTGTGGATCAGCGACGGCGCGACTCTCCCCACCAGCATCGGCGTAAACTCTCAGGAACCGATCATGGCCCTGGCGCTGCGCAACACCTTGCATATGTTGGAAGTCGGCAATAACAGGCAATAACAGGAGAACACCATGCCAATTCCGCCTCAGTTCACCCAAATTACTTTCAAAATGCTGGCAACAGCTAGTGCTCGAGAACTCCAGCGACTATTCTCCCAGGGAGTCACGCCCGCGATGGAACACCTGCGTGGTTGGGAGTTTCGCGGCTACAATCGTCCCTGGTTTGCCAGCTTGCTAGGCATTCGCAAGTTCAAGAAAGGATTCTTGCCCGAAGAAGTCAACAAGGGCACTCTGCTGGGGTACAATCTTTCAGTAGTCCAGAACTCCCTGGACGAGCCACATCTATTTCCTGCTAAAGCAATTCCCAGGCGTTTCGGTTTCTATACCGTCTGCGAAGCTTCCAAGAATGGACAACAGGTACTATGTCTGGACTATGGCACTCCTCCCCACAATTTTATTCTTTCTCCCGTCCGCCTGTTGCGAGATTATCTGGCCCAGCCCGATCCCGCCAACCGCGACTTACTGTTGGGCAAAGCCTATTTCGCCATAGGCCCGTGTCAGGTCTTCAGCAATTTCTTTATTTTAGAACGGTACAACCAAGGAACCGGAGACATGCCTGAATGATCTGCCATCCCAGCACGGCGCCATAGCTGTTTTTCAAGATGACGTGACAGTTATTGTTTCAGCGATTCGACGCGGCGTTTCAAGTTGTCCAGCGTTTCTTGCATGCTCGCCTCCTTGAATCTGTTCAGCACAATGCCTGGCACCCACATACCTATGTCAATCGCCAGGTCGAAGGTGACATGCGTCTTGTTGCCGGCGATTTCGGCGAACAGGTAACTACCCTGGATATTCTTGAGGTCGCCGCGCACGTAGCTCCATTTCAATTTCAGGTTCTTGGCGTCGTTCTCGTCGTAAGTATAACGCAATGTATATGAGATGGTCTTGAGCACGGCGTCGAGAAAATAGGTAATGACCGTAGGCCGGCCGTTCTCCTGTGACACCACCTCCACTTTCTTCATGGTGCGTTGCCACTGGGGATAGGCTTGAAAATCGCAAATTACTTGAAAACATTTATTGGCACTGGCGTTTATTTCGATGGTACGGGTTTGTTGGTGCATTTTTTAACCTTTCCTTGCAGCAATGCTCCGAGCATGATGAGCGGAATGAGCAGAACCAACCATAACAGGCCTGCCGGATGGCGAACCAAGATGAGGCTGATATCTTCAATGAAAGTGATGGCCAGTAACAGAGCCAGGCGCAAACCGAGAAACGGCAGTACGGCATAGGAGAGCGTCCACATCGGCTGCTTGAAGCGGATACTGGCGATAAAAAGGTTCATGCCGACCGGCGGTGTGGAATAGCCGATCTCCAGATTGGTGAGAAAAATAATGCCGAGATGCAGCGGATTCACATCGTACTGCAGGGCAATCGGCACAATGAGCGGCACGACCACGAGGGTAGCCGAAAAAATGTCCATCATGCAGCCGACAATGAGCAAAAACAAATTGAGGAGTAGCAGGAAAGTCGTTCTGCTTTCGATGTGCTGCCTGATGAGAGACAGGAGATAATCCGGAATTTTGGCGTCGATCACTTCGCTCGTCAGCCCGATAGCCATCATCAGGATGATGAGGATAGCGCCGAACAGGGTCATGCTGCGCTTGATGATGCCAAAGAGTTTCCACAGCGTCACTTCGCGGTAGAAGAACATTTCGACCACCAAGACATAACCGGCGGTGACAGTTGCCGATTCTTCGACATCGAGGATGCCGCTGAAAAAACCGATACCCAGGATAAACGGGATGGCCAGCTCCGGCAGAGCTCTCCAGACTGAACTGCCTAACGCTTTGAGCGAGAAGGACACTACGCTCCCTTCCTGACGATAGCCTACCCAGCCGCCATACACTCCCATCACCAGCGTAATGAGAATGCCGGGTAAAATGCCGGCGAGGAAGAGGTCGCGGATGTCTACGCTGTAACCCTGGCTTTGCATGCCCTGCAGACAGTTGTGGGCGATCACGGCGTAGAGGATCACCGGCAGACTCGGCGGGAACAATAGCCCCAGGCTGCCGCTGGTGGTGAGAAGCCCGTAGCTGAACTTGTCAGGGTAGTGACTTTGTGCCAGGAGCGGGTAGAGAAGTCCGCCCACGGCAATGATGGTCACGCCCGAGGCGCCGGTAAAAGCGGTGAAAAACGAACAGCAGACGATGACAATGAGCGCAGTACCGCCCGGCAACCAGCCGAGAAACGCCTGGGAAAAACGCACCAATCGTTGCGGGGCATTGCTTTCCGAAAGGACAAAGCCGGCAAAAGTAAAGAGCGGCAGCGTGACGAAGAGCGAAGAGGAAGCCACCAGCTTGTCCAGGATGTTGACAAAGAGGAGCGGTATGTTGTGGGTGAGAAACAAGGTGATGGCGCCGATTACAGC
Source organism: Planctomycetota bacterium (assembly GCA_020057085.1). Classification (GTDB taxonomy): domain Bacteria; phylum Planctomycetota; class Uabimicrobiia; order Uabimicrobiales; family JABWCH01; genus JAGVGO01. The sequence continues at coordinate 20,335 of JAGVGO010000234.1, forward strand.
AAACAAGGGTGCGCCGAGCAGAGCCAATAGCCCGGCCAGCCCCTGGAAACGGTCTTGCCCTGGTTTTTTCTGGGGTTGCGCCGGGGAGGCCTGCAACTTGGTGATTTCGTTCGGGAAAAATTCTGCGAGCAGCACCCTGTTGAGGCGGACCAGATCATCCTCTTGCAGATTTTGTGTGGCGAGCTGGCGCGTGTCTTTGGTCAACTTCACCTCTTTGCACCGTTCCTCATCGTAAAGTGAATTGCCCTGAATCATGTTATTTAACTCGCTCAACAAGAGGTCGCTCAATTCACTTTCGCGCCAATCTTTCGCGGTGAGCAATTTTTGCCTGCCCTGTTCACTCCATCGCTTTGCCACGTGTGCAGCGACAGGGATTACGCCGTCGCGCAGTTGCGCGGCCAGCGCGTAAGGCTTTTTGATGTCTTCGCCGCGCAGCAAGAGCGCCTCACGGTTGATGAGTGCGGCAAAGGCATCAGGTGCTTCCGCCGTGCCCGGTGTCTCTTCGTCGGCTGCTATTTGTTTGAGAGTTCCATATTCCTCAGGATAGAAAGTGCGTGGTGGTGACACCACGAAGCTGAACGCGACGAGTATGGTAAGCATCAGTAGTATGCCGATCGCCACTAAACCTATTTTCCTTTTCATGCTTTCTCCTCGTTGACGACAAAGATTTCTTGCAAGGTACGCAAGGCAAAACGAAATGCCATGATGAAGAGCGACACCGGCAAAATGACGAGCAGCAGCCAGCGAGGGATAGTCCAGCCCACTTCCTGGTAAGTTTGCGCAGCCGATGGTTTACGGAAAGTCCCCTGGTGCGGCAGATCGTCTACCGCCGCCCACTCTTGCGAGCCTTCGGTCTGCCAGAGACGTTGCAGCCACGCTTCGCTCCATATCTTGCGAAAATATAATTTGCGACCTTCGTCTTGCCAGGCTTTAAGCCACTCTTCGCGTCCGCCTTTTTGCCACATACGCGAGATCCAGGCAGCTTGCCACTCCTTGGCAAAATCGCTCTCCTTGCGTCCCTCAGGTAGCGATTTTTTGCCTTCTTGTTGCCAGGACTCTTCGCATATGGCTTGCCACTTCTGCTGCCATTGTCTGGTCATCCACTGCTCCTGCCATTTCAGACGGAACCATTTCTGGTCATCTCCGGCCAACGTCTTGGGGTCGTGCTGCTGCCAGGCAATTTCGCCCTCATGCTGCCAAGCCTGGGCCAGTCGTGGTTGCCACAGCGACCACTGGCGCTGTAGCCAGTCGTTTTTCCATTTTTGCATTTTCTCTTCGGTTTGCTGCCGTTCCTGTATCTTGGTACGCACATTGGCGAGTTCCTGCTGCCAGTCGTCCCAGGCATTTTCGTCGCGTTTCCCGACTACCAGACCCAACCGCGCATTGTTTTGCTGGTCAAGTTGCGCGGCCTGGCGTTCCATGCCAGACAGATCATGCGTAGGCAAGTACAGTTTGCAGATGCTGGTGTCGGTACCGGGCGCCGTGCCACTCTCCCACACCAGTTTTTCGTAGACAAGATACTGGCAGGCAGCTATCGCCATAAACAACGTGATGGCTGTGCTGGCCAGGTTGGCAACGATGCGGATGCTGCGGTGCAATCGCGAATCTGCACCGGGTGGGATCACTGTGATGCTGATGTGATCGCCGCTCTGCGTGGCGAGGCTTGCCCCCAAGAGGCCGATCCAGATCACCAGGTATTTGAAAAGCTGCTTGAGCCAGGTATAACTGCAAACGAACAGACACCATAGCTCGGCGGCGACAAGTCCCAGCACCAACAGCGACAAAAGGGCAATCTCGCAATAGGCAAGCAAGCGACTGAGCCCGCCAAGCCCCTGTACAGTGAAGACAATGTCACTGCGTAATTGTTTCCATTTTTCATGCATAAGGTTGATTCTCTTTACAGTGAGTCGCTGTAAAAAAATAACTATTACAAGTTGCTTGATCTTTTTGCCAATAGCGTCGTCGCGCCCTCAGTTACAGAGCTACGGCTATGCGCCTTCGGTC
>JAGVGO010000238.1 GCA_020057085.1 Planctomycetota bacterium
AACTGTGAGTCAAAGATGTGGGTACAAAACAGCCCGCCAGGGGAGAGGTTATACTCTACCCATAATTTTTCTATCCCCCCGAAGTGTTAGATACGCCCCTTAAGCTTGCCAAACAGCAACATAGCATGTAATTTACGCATGCCAGGAATTCGTTTGATATACTGCTTTGTTATTATAAATAGCTTTTTTAAAAACTTACTAATTTTATGCAAAGTTGCTTTATTTTCACAAAAGATTCGCTGGATAATATCAGGCATTTTCTCGGCTAATTGCATAGCCTCGATCTGCTGGTTATTCTTGATTTGAAATTTCGTTAATAAGGCTATAAAAATTTCTTTAAATCTGATTTCGTTGTTAAGTGTATGATACCGAGAATAGAGATAAAAATATTCATTGAATTGGATATTAGGATTTTTTGTGCATTCACTGGATATCTGGTTGTGGTCTCCTGTGGTCACGTTAATTAAAGGCTCATCTAGGTAAATATAATTGTTGTTGATTTGCAATATTCGAATATAGAAATCAAAGTCAACAGTCCAGATAAGCTTTTTGTTGAACTCAATGGGATGTTTATGTCTAAACATACATGCACTGGGATCACCAATGAAGTTGCCAAATGCCAATATTGTCGGCTCTTTTTTTAATGCTTCAAGCTGCTCCGGCTTAGGCTTGTTCATGTGTGCTAATTCTAAGCTGCTAAAACAGTTTTGCGTTGCGGAAAAAACAAAATCGACAGCGGGGTTTTGGTCTAATGCATTGACAAATTTTTGCAGACAATCTGCATCTGGAAACCAGTCATCATGGTGTACTATCTTAATGTATTCACCATGTGCTTTTCTTATCGCTTCATTCCAATTTTCAGGTGAGCCAAGTCGTGTTTTATTTCTGAAATATTGCAGGTGATCGTGTGCAAAAGAATTTACTACCTGCTGCGCGGAATCATCTGGTGAATCATCTGTGACAATGATTTCATAGTCTTTGGTGTTTTGTGTAACTGCGGATCTCAGACAACGCTGCAAAAAATCAGGATTTTTATAAGCAGGGATGCAAATAGAGGTTTTAATTTTGGGCATAGTGGTGTCTGCTACAACTGGTAATGTTGAGTTACAGCCGTCTTCTCTTGATGCAACCTTTAAATTTACGGAGATAATTTTTGACTAGACAGCTAATTCCTGAATATTCTAGCCAAGGATGTTTTACTGGGCTTCCTAAAAATTCGCTTGCAAAAGTTGGAAGTGTTTTCTTGCTTACGACTAATAGAAATTGGTAGACATGTGCCAATTTGTCTTTCTGTAAAAGCCTGAAAACCGATTGAGAAATTGGCAACTGCTTAATGTTAATCTCGGTAGCAAAATAATTACGTTGCAAATAAAACATTTTTGTGATGAACAACCCTGCTCTTTTTATCATCTCTTGGATCGTATGGTCGGTAAAAAATCTAAGATGAGTATGTTCTAAAAGTCCAGAATCAACATATGCAAAACTACCACACAAAAGTGCAATTCTGACGCTTGCAAAAGCGACATTAGGTAGCGAAATAATTATTTGTGTTTTTTCCCCAATTATTTCCCGTAAGGCCGTTAAAAATGAGAGGGGATCTGGCATATGCTCAAGAACATCGGCAAGCACAATAAAGTCGTAGTTATCCCTTTTGATGAAATCCAAAAACTCTTGCGCATAACCTGTATAAAAATTCCTATAATATTGTCTGGCTATGCTTGCAGCATATGCATTAGGTTCTATGCCATCAATAATAATTTTTGGGTGTAATTGCTTTAATACAAGTGCAAGCAGCCCATTTCCGGCTCCTATATCTAAGATTGTCGAACAATCATTTACTATCTTACCAATCTGTCGTAGTGGGTTTACCTCATCCTGCAAAACAAATTTGACCGACTCTGTATTCATCTTATAGGTTTCTTCACTTCGGTTGAACATCATCTGCCTCAAACAAATAGGGAATACTCAAAAAACCATGAGATTGATTGCGCGATCCTTCAAAAAAACCACGGCCAATTTCTATAAAAAAAGGGCTACAGTTGTCTACATATGTTAAGGTATTATTACAATAACTAACAGCAGCGCTTAAAGAATATTTTGCACTGATGACTGGCAGAGAATTAACTATGATTTTGACTCTCAAGGTGCGACTTGACGTTTTGATGGGGCATCCGCACCAGGAAGAAACTACAGTGGTAATTCTTTCCCCCAATTCTGAGTCAATGCCAACCCCCACTACAAGTTCTTTATTGAGAAAGGAATCTTCAACCTCGGCGTCTAAATGAATATGAAATTTTTCGTCATTAAAAAAGCTATTTATTCTTTTCGATTTTTCATTAGTAATGTAAATATCTTTGAATTTAACGCCGCCAGAACCAGCATGTTTTACCAATGCAATTTCTTCATTTTGTTGCGCAGTCAAATAACTGCTTACTACTGGGGAAGCTTTGCCATATTCCAAGAGGTATCCGGACTTGAGCAATATAGCATGCTCGCAGAGCTTTAATATTGCCCCCATATTGTGGCTTACAAACAGCACTGTCCTGCCTTCTTTGGCCGAAACATCTTCCATCTTGCCCAGGCACTTCTTTTGGAACTGCGCATCGCCCACGGCCAATACTTCGTCTACCACCAGTATTTCCGGCTCCAGGTGGGCGGCGACGGCAAAGGCAAGGCGCACGTACATGCCAGAAGAATAGTGCTTGACAGGCGTATCCAGAAAGTTCTCGACTTCGGCAAAGGCGACGATCTCGTCGAATTTGCGTTTGATTTCTGCTCTGCTCATGCCCAAGATGGCGCCATTCAGAAAAATATTTTCGCGACCGGTGAGTTCCGGGTGGAAACCGGTACCGACTTCGAGCAGGCTGGCGACGCGGCCTTTGGTGTAAATTTTGCCTTTGGTCGGTTCGGTGATGCGGCTCAGGATTTTGAGTAGCGTAGATTTGCCGGCGCCGTTACGGCCAATGATGCCGACGCGGTCGCCTTGTTTGATTTCAAACGAAACGTCCTTGAGCGCCCAAAATTCCTCATGTGCCTGATCTGCTGGCAGCGGGCGGGCCAATAAACGGGATAGCGCACGGTGTCCGGCAGTTTTTACCCACTCCGTGATAATATTGCGCAAAGCGGGATGTCGGTCTGTTTTTTTTTGGTGGCCGATGATGTATTTTTTGCTGAGATTCTCTACGCGGATTACCGTGTCGCTCATAGTACCACGCTCTTGGCCTGCCTGTCGGCTCTGGTTTGGTATTTTCTTTTTTTTCAGCCGCCTATATCCCTTTTCCGGTCAGGATTATCCAGGCGGTGCGGCAGATGATAAAGAGATCGAGCCAGCAGCTTTGGTGCCTGATGTAGTAGAGATCGTATTCCAGCCGTGTGGTGGCGCCTTCCAGGTCGTTGACATGGCGGAACTGGACTACCGCCCAGCCGGTCACCCCTGGCTTTGCCAGATGGCGCAAGTCGTGATTCGGAATGTCACGTGCAAATTGCCGGCACTGCTCGACGGTGAGCGGACGTACACCGACGATGGAGATATCTCCTTTGAATACGTTCCACAACTGCGGGAACTCATCGAGGTGAATTTTGCGCAAAATTTTGCCGACGCGGGTGACGCGTTTGTCGCCGTTTTCAGTCCACATTGGCCCTTGGTATTCCGCCTCGGTTACCATAGTGCGCAATTTCCACAATTTAAAATGCCGTCCGTTTTGGCCGACGCGCAGTTGCGAGTAAAAGATCGGCCCACGTGAATCGAGTTTGATGGCCAGTGCCAAAAGCGGCAACAAGGGCAGAAAAAATGCCGCACCGATCAGCGTTAGGGCAAAATCCATGGCCCGTTTCGCTACCGTGTAGACGCTACCGGCGATCTGGCCTTCAGCCGGCAAAAATGAAGAGTAGCAACCCTGTAAGTAACTGCTGGGGGTTCGTCCCAGAAAGCTTTCATACCATAGTGGCGCCAAAGTGAAGTTGATGCCTCTCGCTCTGCTCCGGATAAGCTGTTTTAACAGATGGTTTGATGGCAACTTGCAGTCGGCATAAATAATTTCATCCACGTCGTAGGCGGAAATTTGTTTTAAATCTCTAAAATTGGCCGTGGCTATGGTCGCTACCACTTCATAGCAATGCGGATAGCAAGCCAGCAATTTTTCTAGCTCTTGCATGTATTTCGGCTTTCCCAGCAGCATGACGCGCTCTTGCATCGGCTTGCGGGGAAATATGATAAAGTAGGAAAAACGCCAGGCGAATACCAGCGAGCAAGTGATGACGCAAAACAACGACAGCGAAGCGCGCGGGTAATGATTAGGCGTGAAAAAATAGACAACAGTGATGACTATGCCGATCAATAACGTATTGTATAACGGCTGAAACAAGGCGATTTTGCGATTGCGGAAGGTGGCCATGCCATAAGCATCGGTCACCATAGCAAACACCAGCCACAGCCCACACAGTGCCAACACTTCCCAGGCAAACTGATCCAGCCCGCTATAGATCTGCCAGACGATTAGCGTTGTCGCAGTCGCTATAATCAGGGCAACCATCTCTCCCAAGATCAGAAATATCTTGCGCCGAGAGAGATTTGGCCGCGGTTTTTTTAGACGAGGTCGCTCCACCTCAAGCTGCTGTGCGATCAACTCTCTTGCCAGTGCTTCTGTTTCCATAATTGTACCAATATAAAATCCCTGTCAGCCTACTGGCCTAAGGCGAGTAGACTGGCAGGGAAGCAAAGTATTAGCTCACTTTGAGCAGTTTGTCATAGAGTGGGAAGGCGGACGGATGTTCGCCGGCAATGAGCATTTCGATCTGGAAATCGTCCGGCGTCACTTCTGCCTTGCCTTCTGCCTTGATTTTGACCACTTTGAGATCGTCGGGCGCCTCGGTGCGGAATGTCACCTGCAACGGCACGGCCACTCTTACCTTGAGATTGACGTTCGCCCACAACTGGCTAATGCCACCCACCGTCTTCTGGTAGCCGAAATTGAGGCGTCTCACTCCGCGTTCGAAAGAGGCCGTGAATTCGCGCGGATGCTGCGCATCCCATTCTTTGTTATCCGGTTCGAGGGTGGTGTCAACGAGCGTGCCTTCCACCACCTTGCCGACGCGCCAGGTGAATTTCTGGCTCACTTCGGTGTCGAGGCCACCTTTTACGGTAAACATGCGGCCAAGACCTTTCTGATGGAACTGTACGATGTCGCACACACGCTCGATGCTAAGTTCGTCACTCGGCGCAGAAACACGTGCCTGCGGCACGCGGTTGCGATAGAGGAACTCCTTGAACGCGTCGCGGAAATAAGGAATAGCGAACACTCTGCCGCCAAGGATGATGATGGTGTTCTCCGGGCTTTCGCTGAATCCCTTGAAAGTGAGCTCGCCCAATTTTTCCATGGCCTTGGTAAACTGCTCGCCCATCAGCTCCTCGAAGTGTTTTTTGCCATCAACTGATGACATTTTTTGCCAATCTTCCATCACTTTGCGTGACAGGGTGCTGATGCGGTGCATCGGCGTGGCGCCATATCGTTTCTCCTCCTCCTCTTCGAGGAAGGCGCAACTGATGTGGTCGCCGCCAAAACCAGTGCGGCCGAGGTAGTTGTGCGACAGCGTCACCGTCTCGCCGACGCGCTTGGCCGAGGCCAACTGGCTGAACGAGTTGACGCGCAGCTTGACGACGCGGGAGTGCGTGGCGCCGATGGTGACGACGAGGAAATTGATCGGATCGCTCGTGCGCGGCAAGATACCGTAGTGTACCATCAGTTTTTTGAGCTCCAGTTCCTGCACCGCCAGCTTCGCTTCCATCTGGTCGGTGAGCCAATGGAGGAATGTTACCACCGCTTCCGGCAGGAACACGAACCTCTCGCCCAGCTCCGGTGTTTCCTCTTCAGCAGGCAACAGCGGCGGGAAGAACTTATCCGCCGTTTCCACTAGCCACTGGCGGTACTGTTTGAGGTCGCCGGATGCGAAATAATCGGGATACTCGATGACGATTTGGCCTATCTGGAACCGCTTCACATCCGAGAAAAAAGTGCGCGCCTTGTGCCACAGGTGCTTGAACTGCGAACGCACGAACATCTGGTAGATGTCCTTGTTGGTGGGCGACTGATAAAGGCTCTTCTGGCCGTCGCACAGGGTGACGAACGAGGGCAGCTTGGTGCTGTTCAGCAAAAAACGACCCGGCTGCAGAAACAGTGTACACGGCGGGTCACTGCGGTCGCTCATGAAGTTGCTGAGTGCTTCGTCGCCGAGCGAGATTTCCTGTTCCTGATCGCTCAACACTTTCTCGACACGCGCTGCCGCCAGTTCTACTTTCTGCTGCTGGTTCTCCGGCTTCCAGCGCATCACTTCGCTGCCTATCTGGCAGAGGAAGGTGCGCTTGGTAAACGTCGTACCGAGTGCCAGCCCGAGACAGAGCGACGGCAACTGGTAGCTACGTTTGGGTAACTTGATACCCGGCACGCTCATGGAAGATGGTCCCATCGCCGGAACTACCCTGGATCTTGGATTCTTGTATACTTTGTCCCATACGCTCATGATTAATCTGCCTTTCCAAATTTAATACACACACGGATCGCTAACTCTTCTGGGCGGCTATGCTGGGCAACGGCGGAAGCTTGTCATACACCGTGCGCATTTTGTCATAACACTGGGTGACGATGATGGCCTCTTCTTCCGAGATGTCGTCCCTGATATGGAAGGAAGAGGTGATGCGTGGTTTTTGCGCCCACAAATGCTTGCGCAGGCGATCCTGGTTCCACAGAGCGGCAGCCAGTTGGCATTCCATGACACTCTGCACCGCTTCCTGGAAAGCTTTGCGTTCTTTGGTGGTGTAGAGTCCCTTCAGTTCCTGTTCCAGGACAGCTGCCGGTTCGAGCAGGTAGGCGATGACCGCTTCGACCGGGATGTTGCCTTTGATGATGGGCCGGCCCTTCTCTTCCATGAAGGCGACAATCTGGGCAACGACGCGTTCACGCACCTGTTTGAAGGTGTCTTCCTGGTAAGTGTCCCAGTCTTCCTGGTCTCTCTCGGCATACTGCAACACCTCACGCACCTGCTCCAGAGTCATGTATTTCTTGTCAACCAGAATCTGGCCGATGCGCACCCTGCGTCCGGTTTCTTTTTCGCCCTCGGCCTGGATGTGTAGAGCCTCCTCGATCTGTTTGGAGCTGGCAAATTTTTTCTGGATGCAGATTTCACCGAAACGTTCCGGCAAGCGGAACTCTTCGTTGCGCCAGCGCAGATCCTTGAGGTCTTCCATCAGCTTTTCCATGTAGGTGTCAATTTCTTTGTCGCTGGGACGGCCAGGCGTGATGCGTTTGACGCCGAGGATGGTGAGAAGATCCTTGGCGAACGGCAGAATCTGCGAGCCAAGACGGCTATAGCGGATTTCGCTGCCCTGCTCACGCATAACTTTGGCCACTGTGCCCCAGGCAAATTTGATACCGCCGTCGGTGTTGCTGAGGCAGGCATCGAGGTTGGCATTGACATCGTACAGATAACGGTTGAGGGTCGGGCTGTTTTTGCTCGACTGAAGGAACGGCCGCGATTCCGACTGCGAGAAGTCGAACTTGGTGGCACGGGTGAGGAACACATTGCGGAAGGTTTCACCAAGGCCGCGAATCTTGTCCATGACGTTGATTTGCACCCAGTTTTTCCATGATTGCTCCTCGTCAGGGATAATCTCATTATTTGGCCCCTGCTTGAACTGTTTGTTCTTGATCGCCTGGTCGGTCGCCTTGTCAACCTTGTTGAGAAAGATAAAGAGACGGTTCTGCAAGTGGCCATGCTTGCGCGCTTCCTCGAACAGAGCCTGAAATTCGGTATCCACCTGCTGCTCTTCCAGCACCAGGATAAAGATGATGATATCCACCGAGGCCACCAGACGCTCAAAGCCCCATCTGTTCTTGAAGGCCTGAATCTGCGAATGAACCATCTGGCGCGGCTTCAGGATATCTGCCTCGTCGCCACCGACACGCACACCGGCGGTATCGTAAACATCAATGTCTTTGAGAATGTCTTCGTCAACGAACAGTTGGGTAATGGCGCCGCAGGTGCGCATCATGAAGTAGGTCTTGGACTCTTCCTTGGCCTCTTCGTCGCGGCACAAACGTTTATCTATGAGTGCCTTGGCAATGTGTTGCTCTCTTTCGCCTTTGTCCAGGAAGTTGATGAGTAGACTGCGCGGCAGCGGGTTGTGACGCCCGAATTTGCCGCCTTCCGGATCGAAATATTTGGCGATTTCGTGCAGTGTCTCGAAATATTCGGCATCGTCGGCATTACCTGTTACCTTGGCCCACGAGAAAATTTCGAGACTCCATTCGACCAACGCTGTGTGCAATTTTTTCTCGTGTGCAGCGTCCTTCTTCTGACTTGGGTCGCGTGCCACCTTGCCGAGGCGGTCCCATGCTTCGGCCATCTGTGTGTCACGCCGCACCACATTCTGCACTTTGGGCAGATCCGACACCAGTTTGTACAGATCGCGCGGCATCAGGAAGGTGACGAGCCCGTGTTCCGCCGGGTTGATAGTGCGCGGATAGCGCAGACGCACTAACATCGGCGTAGTATCGGACGAAGTGGAAGCCGAAAATTCGCGTAGTCTTGTCAGGAAGCTATTGAGGAGTTCGGTCTTGCCTGCCGAGCTTGTGCCGAGCAGGATGGCGCACGGCGGGCGCTGCGCTCGTTCCACTACACTCAGTCCGTCGTTGCCGATAGAAGTAAGTTCGTCATCGAGGTCACGCAGTATCTTAAACCCCTTCTGGTCTATGTTGTCCTTGAATGTCTGTAATGGCCGTACCGCCTTGACGACCTCCCGCATCACTTCCGCCAAGTCGCCCAGTGTACGACAATGTTCTTGATAAGAAGATGGCATATTGACTCTGCCTTTCTAAAATTGACATGCTGTAACCCGGGCCGCCGGATCGAGCCTGCGGCCACGGGACAGTCCGTTAGATTGACAAGAAACGGCTAATATTTGTTGATCACCGGTTCACTGTTGGGGAAATGTTTCTTTTCCATGATGTACTTCGGGAAACCAGGCAATTCCTGTAGCTGATCGCCCTTGACCGGCGTGATGCGCCAGATCACCGTAGTCTCACGACCGCGCGGCCATTCCAGCTTCGGATGCGTCCCCTTGAAATCCTTGGGTTGCTCGAAAATTTCCGGCACCAGGAAATTCAGGGTGTGGCTGTCTTGATAGCTGTAGCGGAACATCTGCTTCGGCTCACGCTCTTCCTTGTAATACTCGGTCAGTTCTTTTGACCAGATTAGCTTGGTTGCACCAGGAATCTGGTCGGTCATCTCAAAGAACTTACTGAGCATCTCTACTGTGCGGTTGGGCGAAATCATACGAAAATCATAATCCTTGCACAGATCCTTGAGTGTGCGGTACGGTGAGAAAATATCGGGTAACACGGCATCTATATCTACATAGACAAATTCCAGGCGGTAGTCGCGGGAAAGTGCTTCCAGAGACCTCTGCCCCTCATCGGGCGCCGGTAACTGTTTCCAAGTGAGCAAGTGTGGTACGCGCTCAATGATGTAAGGCTTCGCTTCGATATGGTAGGCAAATGGCGACAAGATCGGGCCATTGTCGAAGCTGAAAGTCCACCACCACCGCATCTTTTCTTTGGTAGTAGCGTTTTCTTTGCTGATGAGAATGGTAAATGTCTTGTCACGCACCAGTTGCCGGATTCGGTCAGGCGAAATATGGTAGCCGCTCACTTCAAACAATAACACAGCGGCCGGGTGCGCCTCAAAGTCAATCATCGGCGGCCCACCTTCGCCCGGGCGGGTGATGTCTTTCTCGACGCCGCCTTCTTCGTAGAAGAGGCGCAGGCGCAAACGATTGGGTACCTTGGAAGCCTTAAGTTCGGCCGACGGATGCTGGACAAACCAATCCTGAAAGGCGGCGATGCCCTCTACGGTAACGAGATGGTAATTGGTTTCTTCCTTGGTGATGTTCACACTGTAAGCCTGGCTCGGATAGGCATCGAGGTCGAGGCCATTTCTACGGAAAAGGTACAGTTTCACCGGTTCGATGGGCGAGCCGTCTGCTGCCTCGCGATACGACTTGATGTAGATCCACTTGCCGCCCCACGGACACCGTTCCAGCATCAGACGATCCACGACGAAAGTAAAGTTGGCGTACCATGTCTCGCGCGTTTTGGCGTCGGTGTATTGCGACATCATCGAACGCTCGACAAAGCGCAACAAGCCGGACGTTTCTTCTTTGCCAAGCCCCTCGCGGTTCTTGTCGTTTTCCATGCCGCGCACTTTGTCCTGGACCTCGCTGAAGTGTACCCGGCGTATATCGAGCGGAGTGACGAAGTAAGAACTGAGTTGCTTCTGGATCTCGGCCGCTATAGTGTTCACTTCAGGATAATCTATCTTGCCTTCGACATCGCCTATTTGCGGGCTTACCGCCAGCATGGCAAGCCAGAATTTGCTGTCCGCCTTGTGGAAATCTTTGAGCCGTTTTTCCCACAACGAATCACGCAAGAGGTTCTGGTACAGCATGTCGGAAACCGACACATTGGCTTTTTCGACGACGTTGCTCTGTTTGGCAAAACTGGCCGGGAACGGATATAGTTCTTTCAAAATCTCGGTGCTATCGGCAGCTTGCGCGAAATTTTTTGGCACACCATAGTAGTAAGACTCTGCCAGTTCGAAGATTTGCGCAGACTGCTTGTCGAGCAGCAACTTGTCATACGGAATAGCAAGCTGCACACTGACAAATCGCTCCGGTTCGCCGACGAGCGGCGGCAACGGATGGTTCGGCTCGGGCTGGACTTTCAGTTCAAAGGTCTTGCGGCTGGCCGACTCTTCTCTGTTGAGCAACCCGATCATGCTCCTGAGTTGCAACTGATCTTCGAGCAGTGACTGGGTTTGCGGGCTCCAGGCCAGAAGCAACGCCTCGCGCATCATCTGGTAAGCCTCCTGTATCTTGGCCTCATTCTTGGTGCGGATGGCCTCGGTCACCACGTCGCCCTGCTTGCCGAGAATGTTGACAGGAGGAGCGAGCGGCGGATAGCGGAAGCCGACTCCCTCAAGGCTCCAGCGAACGGTTTCCGCCCATCTTTGATCGTCAGCATGTACTACACCATCGCGATGGTACTTCTTGTGGAGCAGGGTCACGCTGGCGCAAGTGGCCAGGAATTCCAGTTTCTTCACCAGTTTGAGTGCCTGGGCTTTCGGATAATTTTCCACCTTGGCGGTGAACAGTTTCTTTTCGTCGTCCAGTTTTACCGTCCATTCCACCTGCTTCTCGGCAGCGCATGAAATGTTCACTTTGAGCGTCGCTTCCATGCCTTTCGGCGGGTAGAAGAACTGGATTTCGGTGGCCTTGCCTGCATCGCCATACTTGACGCCCTGGCCGGGTACTACCAGATATTTGAAAACCTTGCCGATAACGTCCTGTTCAGCACGGAAGTATTTCTCGCGGCCCGCTTCTTTGCACAAAGTGAGTTGTCCTGGGAACGTCTTGAGCAGTTTCAGCGTGTTATCGGCCTGTTCCAGGTTGGCAAACCAATCCTGATCGACGGTCTGATACAGACAGTTGGCTGTCTGCGGCTCTCTGATCGAGATGTAGACCTGATCCGACACGTCTTTGTCGGGCTGTTCGCCGGAGAATATGATCGCTTGGTAACGGAATTCACCGAGCGGTCCTTGCACATTTACGTTGTCGCGCCAATCTTCGCGGCCATACGCGGAGAGGCCTTTGCTCGCCGTATCCGATTTCCACTGGACGATGCGCAGCGCTTCCTTTGAACGTGCAGTGAGCGGCAGCACAGCCGCCACTTCACCGCTACGTGTCAAGGTAAACGAGGCATTTTCCACGTTCTTGTCGGTGAGTACCACCGCATACAACTGGTTGGCCGACTTGGCGAAATCTTCGCGGATGCGGAACTGGCGGAAATCTTTCTTGTCAACTTCCTCGAACACCTTCACCTTGTTGGGTGCTTCCTGGTAGGCAGCAGCCTTCGGGGTGAAGTACATGGTGTTTTCCTTGAAATTGTAATCGCGGATGACGCGGGTTTCACCATTGGCTGTGTTGTAGAAATACAGCGTACGCGGGTCTTCCTGCAGTTGCAAGCCAAGGCCGAGAGCGCCGTAGCCGTCGGTCACCGGGTTGCTATCCTGGATATTGAAGGTGAATTGGCTGTACTCGTTCGGTTCTACCTTCTTGGGCGCTTCAGTCCAGAGCTGCTTGCGCAACTGGATCGGATAGGCAAGCCCTGTCACCTGATCACGGTCCGGGATTTTGGCCACGTCGAATTCCACTTTCTCTTTGGGTACGAATATGAGCGCTACCGAGAGTGGCGAGGAAATGCCCGGTACGGCGATGTGCAGGCTGCCTTCCACCTTGTTGGTCGGCAGATTGCCGGAACGCACAGCCACCCGCACCACGGTGATCTTGGATGGCAGCTTGGGCAGACGATAAAAAGTCGTGCCGGCGAGTTCGAAACTATCCAATGGCTGCGCTTCCAGCTCATCTATGTCGGTCTTGGCCGGCTTCTTTTTGGGCTGTCGCGGTTTCGGCCTTGGGCGTTCCTCGCCTTCTCTGGCTTCATCTTCATCCTCTTCAAGGTTGATCGAGCGTACTTTCGGGTCTTTCGGCTTGCCTCGCGGATCGAACTCTTCGAAGGCAATAGTGGCTACCGGCTCCCCTTTGGGATCACGCAGGTAATGGATTTCCATAGGAATGGCCACACGGCTGACGAAATAGCTTTCCAGACTGACCCCGACCGCCGTTGTCTTGTCGTTCGGCGGATTGGCGAACACGCGAATTTCTTTGCCGATATAGCCACCACCGGGGATAGAACCGACTTCCGCCTGTTGGAAAGAAATTTCTGCAGGTTTATAGTTGATGTCCAGTGTCCAGTTCGGTTGCAATACCAATATTTCAATCTGCTGGCTTGCCACTTTAGCAGCCCCGGCATCCCTGGCGTTCACATCTTCCTTGGCCGGCACGATGGTGCATCTTTCGCGACCACGTTTTTTGCCGGTGAGACGGAAGGTACGTTTGCCTTTTGCGTCGGCGATAAAGTTGGTTTCTACCAGCGTCTCAATCTTGGGTTCGCATTTGAATTCCTCTTCCTTGAGTGGCTCTTCGTAGTCCAGGTGGTACAGGCGATCCAATTGTGCCGAAATACCTAACGTCTTCTCTAAACGCAAAGGAGCACGATAGGTGCCGATCACCTGGATGTTATCCTGTACCTCTTCGTTCACATTGAGGACGATGCGGTTATTGACATATTCGCCTTTACCCATCGCCTCCAGACGGATATTTTCCAGCACCGGCCGATTGAGGGGAGTAAGACCGGTGAGAAACATCAAGATCGAGAAAATGATGAAACCTATGCACGTGTACACTGCGGCATAAGCTGTGCGGATGCACACCATTTCCAAAGTCGGAATATCACGGGAAAGATAGCGCAAGATTTGCAACATAGCGCCAAGATCATTGCTTTTGAGCAATTTGCGGAATTCCCGTTTATCCCATCGTTCCTGCACCAAATCTTTGATGGCGCGGATGGAAAGATCTTCGCTCTTTACCGTTTCATCTACCTCGGCAGGCACGAGCGAATGCATGCCTATGGTAATGTGCCGCTCTCCGCTGTCGGAATCGCGAATGACAAAAGCTTCTTTGCCCGGATAGAGATGAAAATTGGCATACTGGAAAAGCTTTTCTTCTCGCAATGTCTTGACGGCGGCAACAATATCAAGAAGTTCTCTGGCAAATTTCTTAGTTTCATGGAATGGATTGGTTGGGTCTTTGCTCAGAGAAGAATCTACAGGGAAATATTGGCGATTCTGTGGCAACGAGATGCGCAAAGGTAACATCTGATTGCCGAGGTTGGTATAGGTGGAAGATGCGTTAAACACTCCCAACTCAGGAATGCGTTCCGCAATATTTTCCCAAATAGCTTTTTGCACTAAGACCCCTTCCTTTTCTTCGGGAGGAACTTCGTAGAAAAGGTCGCCCAATGCCTCGATTCCCTGATGGCAAATTTCGAATTTTCGAGGAATTTCCTCAAAGGCCTTAGCGTCTACCCGACATTTAAAGTTAGGGGGAAATGTAAAGCTGCCTTCTTTTAGCTGAATTCCCCTAGCTGTCTCTATTGTGGTAGGCAACTTTGTACTCCTTTTTCTTGTTTAGATCTTTTGCCGATACCTTTTTGTCAGCAATCGCTAACAAAAGCAACATTAACCGCAGCTAATGTAGGGTATGTCTACCAACGCACGTAGCAATCAGTTACGTGCTCCTGCTAACGTTTTACTGAATTGCTGGATAAATTGCAATTACTTTTCTGATTTTGTTTATCGTTATAGCCATTTTACTTGTTTTTTATAGCATGTCAAAGCAAAAAATTTTACGTGTAGCACGGGCGTATCCAATAATTAGGGGGCATAGTAACTTTTTGGAATAACTACCCACCCCCCGAAGTGTTAGATACGCCCGTGTAGCACCAATCAGTCATGGTTGATGCCGGACATGTTTTGTTCACGTTCGCGCATCTGCGCCTTTTCGATGAAAGTCTTTTGACTGCCGACGGTGTTGTGCGCTTTAAACAACAAGACAGAAGATTTGTAATTGGCAGTCACTTTGATTATTTTTTGCGACGTGGAGATACCTGCCTGCCCCAGCATGTCGCTTACTGTGCCGCTGCCATGCTGGACACGCACGATCTCGACGCGGACGTCTTGCGGAGTAAGGCGAACGCCATTCTTACCGGCGCGCGCGATGACATCGTTGCGGATGGTATCTTCGTCTCCGTAGCGGTTGGCGTCTATAGCCGCGAAAAGCTGGTCTTGCATATAGGCGTACTGCAAGCTGTTTTGGAATATTTGCCATACGACTACGCCGGCCAGCAAAGCGATGACAATGAGAGTATATTTCATAAAAATTCCCAAAAAATTTTTGCTTGTAACTGGTTTAGCGCGAAAGTCACTTTCGCGCAGCAAGACCTTCTCCATTTCACCAAACTATATACCATTTTACCAGAAAAATTTTGGTGCAATTTACCTGGATTATGCTAAAATGCAACCAAGAGCAAGAGATATTGCAAACACTAAGCCATAAAAACGGTAACGGAGAAATGAATGTCGGACCCTTTTGAGCCAAATAAAGCGCAGTCCAATGATGCGGGCAACAAACAGCGTGCCTTAGACCGCGAAAGAGCGCTAGAACGCATTTTCGTGTACCAGGCCGTGGAATTCGGCTATTTGACACAGGATCAATTGATCGAGTGTATAGCCGAACAGGAGGGATCGTCGCAAGCAATTGCCCTCCTTACGATTTGCAAACAAAAAAAATATCTGACCGAATCTCAAGTCAGACATCTCATGAGCAAAAGAGGTGTGTTCAAATTCTCCAGTCTGGAGCCGCGCGAGGAGAGACAACCTGTGGCGCCGCCGGTGTTCCGCGAAATACCAGAGCCTATTTTGCATCCCGCCGTTCCGTTGGAAGCAAAAGTGGAACGTCTGCTGGAAGAAAAAGACCGCCAATTGGAAAGAGAGCAAAAACAGCGCGAATTTTTGAAACGGCAGGTAGGAACTCTGGAGCAGAGAGTCCAGAATAGCGAAAAGGAGAAGTTGGAATTTGTCACCAAATACCAAAGCGATATCGCGACGCTCAATGCCCAGTTGGAATATTATCGTAGTCTGAACGCCGAGCAAAAACTGAAAGATCTCGAAAAGAAACTGGAAGAAAAACAGCAGAAATGCCAGGTTTTGTTCAAATTGGTGGAGCAAAACAGAGAAGAACTCCAGGAGTCGGAAGAACAGAAGCTCAAAGCGGAAGGTGAATTGCAAAAGAACAGCAAAGAACTGGAGTTCTTACAGGAAAAACTGGACAAAGAAAACAAGGAGAAAATCCGCTTAAAGAAAGATTTACAGGAAAGCGAGGAAAATCTCGCCAGGCTTGGCAAAGACCTGGAATCGCTGCGTATTGAAAAAAAGAGGGTGACTGTGGCGATGGTCAAGCAGGACGCATCGGCCAAGTCCGCCGAAGGACCATGCGCAGGCAGAGAGTGTGATGATTACACTAAATTGGCACGAGAGCTCGAGGAGAAGGGCATCCTGGAAAGCAGGCTCAGGCAACAAGAAGCCACGCTGTTGCAACAATTGGAAAAGGCCAACAAAGACCACGAACTGTTGCAAGAGCAGTTACGCCAGGAAAAAAACGGTCTCAGAGAGCAATGGGAGCAGGAAAAGGCGAAGATGGAAGAGGAGCTACACAAGCTCAAAGTATCTCTGGAAACCGATGTGACCCAGTACCGGCAGAAAAACGAGCAACTGGAAGCAAAAGTTCAGCAATACCAGCATTCGCTGGGTTTCGATGATCAGGAAAAACAGAAAAAAGTTTTGCAACAACAACTGGAGGAAGAGCAACAGAAGAGCAAGGCTGAAGAGGAAAAGAGAATACAATTGGCGCAACAGATGGAAAAAATCCAGCAGGAAATGGCCAATTTTCGCCAGTTGGTGATTGCCGGAGAACTAAAGGCCGGCACCTCGCTCTTGGGTAGCGGCGGCGAGTCTTATATCATCCAGAAAGTACTCGGACGCGGCGGCATGGGCATCACCTATTCGGCGCTGCGCAACTCCGACCAGTTTACGGTGGTGGTGAAAACCCTGTTACCGGAAGCCCTGGGCGATATGAAAGTACTCATGCGTTTCGTGCAGGAGGCTCGCACCATCATGACTTTCGAGCATGAGAATCTGGTGCGAGGGCTGGACGTCTATCAGGGCCGCAATTTCAGTTACTTTGTCATGGAATTTCTCGATGGCGAGTCGGTGGAAAATATTCTGGAAGAGTAGGCGTTCGTGGACCCGGTACGCGGCACGGAAATCGTTCTTGGCATTGCGCGTGGGTTAGCTTATATGGAAGCACACCACCTGGTACACCGCGATGTCAAACCAGCCAATATCATTGTCCAGAAGAGCGGCGCGGCGAAGCTGGTAGATTTCGGTATCGTCAAAATGACCGACCGTACCTGCTCGCTTACCACTGAGGGTATCATCCTGGGCACACCGTATTATCTTTCGCCGGAGCAGACCTATCAGACCAGTGTAGACATCAGAAGCGATATTTACAGCCTGGGCGCCACTTACTATCACATGGTGGTAGGCGAAGTACCGTTCCCCGGTGACAACCCGATTGATGTGATTCAGCAACGCCTGCACCACACGCCAAAACCGAACAAAACCAAGCCAGACCTGCCCAAAGAGATCAATAATGTCATCGAAAAGATGATGCATTGCAAAAAAGAAAAGCGACAGACGACGGCCGCGGAGCTGGTCAAGGAACTGGAGTTTGTCTATAAGAGGATTCATCGCTAGGAAAGGAGCGGTATATGGCACGCTACATTACCTGCCCATTTTGTCAGTATAGATTTCCGGCATCTTCGCAACATACTGGCAGAAATATTCAGTGTCCACAATGTGCCGGAGCCGTAGATGCGTCCGGTACTGCTTTGCAGGGAGCGGAAGACGGTATCTGCCCTTTGTGCAAACAGACTTTAGCAAAGGAAAGTAGTACATGCAAAACTTGCGGCTGTGATATCAAGAGCGATACGGAAGTGGCGGTGCGTTTGCTGCCGGAAATTTTTGTGCGTCCGCCAAGCCAGGACATACCTACCTCGCATAGCCGAGGCTTGTTGTTGGCGATGGTACTGCTGGCATTGACCTCCGGTCTCTATTATTTCAAAGCCATGTCTCATGTGATACCGATCCTCACTCTATTGCCAGAAGATACCAAACTGGTGGTGTTGGCACACTGGAAAAGTGCACTCAAAGAGGAAGGCGGAGATGCCAGTAGCACATTCCTGTCGCATGTGCAAAGCAAAATTTTGCCATGTCTTTCTACCTTGCTGCCTGATGCTCTCCAGGTTGACTGGCAAAACGATGTGAAATTGGTGTGCCTGCTTGGCAACGAACCCGCATTGTTCGACCAGATGCTGGAACAAAATTGCACACAGTGGTTGCCATATGCCGTTTTGCTCGATGGGCATTTTCCTGTCGAACGCTGGCACACGTACGCCACTGGCAAAAAGAGTAATTATCAGAATTGCCCAATTTGGCAACACATGCGCAAAGCGGACGAAGAGGCCAGTGCCGTTTTTTTTACTATATTGGAACCTAACATCGTAGTAATTAGCCGCGACCTCGACACGGTAAAGAACATCATCAGTGTGAGCAGAGGTTACAGCCAAGGCGTGGCACGCGGTTTTACCAACATGTTAGAGCCTGCCTCCGAGCCACATCTGTTACAGGTTTGCGGTCAGTTTCCAGCCAAGTTCTTTTCTGCCCAGTCGGTTCTCGGACATATTGCCCCGGAAATGATCTCACTACACAGATTATACCTGGCCGCCAGGTATGAGAACCGGAGTCTGAAAGTTCGCCTGGAGACAGGCTTTACCGCAGACAACGCCGCCCTGCATGCCAAAGAGGCATGGGAGCGACTGGCGAACGACAGTTTGAGCTTACTTATGGCTATATCTTCACCTTATGCAAAAAATTTTGCCGAGTGGCAACAAGGTAGTAAGGTACAATTCTTCAAACACAAATTGATGATCGAGTGGCAAACTAGCGATGAACACAGCCAGAAATTTTGGCAGTTTTTGTCATGGCTGCACAAAGAAAACGGCTACGAAACAATGCTGGCAGAGCATCACTGGCAGAAAATTGTCAAGGCCGAGGCAACGCAAAAACCTCTGTTGATCGAGACTTTTATGCAAGATACACGTTTTGCCAACAGCCCTCTATTGGCCAAGGTGAAGGAGCTACAACGTTCCTTACACAAAGAAAGCAAGGAAAATGAAGCGCAGACCGTCTACAACCAGCTTACCCAGAGAGTACCGACAGGCAATGTAGTACTGCGTTGGGCTGCCTTACAGCAATTTCCTGCCGGCTATGAGGGAACTGTTGTTGCCCGCCAGGTAAACCAGGAACTGGAAGAAGTCCAAAGACAACTGCGACAGCAAGTGGAAGAAACAAACCAAACGGTAAAAAAACTGCTCGATAGCCACAAGAGCGAGGAACTCCGGACTCTTCTGGCCGCCAATCCATTGTTGACCCCCGAACAGATGGCAATTCTCAAAAAAGCCGGCGAGCAGAATCTGCAGTTGCAGACACATGTGCAGGTGTTGCACAAATTGTATGGAAACGCTCAACGCGAACTGCAACAAGGTACGGTATCGGCAGTCTCATTCTTGCGAGAGGAGTTACCGGGGCTTGTGGCACGCCGCGAGTGGGACAATGCCACGCGCCAGGTGCGCGATTGGCAAAGCCAGCTCAAGACCAGCGGCAAGGCTGTCGAACCCGGTCTTGGCAAAGCATTACAGGACATTGTCGAACTCAAAGCCTTGTTTAGCCAGGTCGCAGACACTTTGAGCGAAGCCGGCAAACAGAGGAAACAAGTGTCGGTAACTTTACGCAAAGGGGAAAGTTATACCGGCAAAGTGGCGAGGTTCAGCAAGAGCAAAGACAAATTCGAGATGCGCGACACCAAGGATCAGCCGCATATTGTAACCATAGAGGAAATCAAAGCGGCGACATTGAACGAACTCATTGCCAACAAGGACAGAACGGCAAAAACATGGTACTATATTGGCATGTTGGCACTCTACGAAGGACAAGAGCAAGAGGACAACAATAGCCTGCAACTGGCGCAGAAGTGCCTGAACGAAGCCAAAAAACTAGGCTTCGAGGCCGCCGTTGAGCTTTTGAAATCGTTGGAGAAATAGGGCATCCAATGCAACCGACCTTAAGTTTCAAAGTTGATGTAGACACCCACGACGGCATGAAAAACGGTGTGCCGAAGTTGCTCGACATCCTGGCCGGCTGCCAGATAAAAGCCACTTTTTTTCTGGCGTTCGGGCCTGACAACTCAGGCAAAGCGATCTGGCAAATCTTTCGCCAGAAGGGCTTTCTCAAGAAAATGGTGAAAACCAAGGCGCCCAAGCTGTATGGCTGGCGCACCGTGTTCTCCGGCACGCTCTTGCCTGCGCGTCCGATTGCTACCGCTTTTCCCGATCTGGTCCGGTGCATCCGCGACAGCGGCCATGACGTGGGCGTACATGCCTGGGACCATCGTCTGTGGCAAGATCACTTGCACCACATGTCGCGCGAAGCGATAAATACGCAATTTGCCCGAGCCTGTGGCGCTTTCCACAGCATCCTCGGCGACAAACCACAGGCCGTGGCTTCACCGTCCTGGCAGGCTACGCCGTTGAGCCTTGCCGTAGAAGACACGCTGGGGATTCTCTACGCCAGCGACCTGCGCGGCGGCGCACCATGTTTCCCGCAGATGGAGAATTATACCGCCACTACCCTGCAACTTCCCACCACCACTCGCTGCCTGGAAGAACTCCTGACGATGGGCGTGCATGACGAAAAAGGCTGGGAAGCCGCCTTGCTTGAAGATTGTAAGCTACAAACGCACACCGTGTTTCCGTTGCATGCCGAAGTGGAAGGCGGACCTTTTGCCGGTTTCTTTGCACAATTGCTGCCCAAGATGCTGGCGCAAGGGGTAAAGGTAATCACCATGCAGGAGTACGCACAAAGAGTCCTGGCCAAACGCGAAGATATCTGCATCCGCCAGGTACGCATGGTTGAAATACCAGGCCGCGGTGGCTGTGTTGCGGCTTATTTGTAAAGGAAAAAGTGATAATAATGATGTGGAGCAAAGACAAAATAGTGTGGCTATTGCCACTGGTGATCTACCTCGCCTTGCTCGGCCATGCACCGCTCCTCGATACCGACGAAGGCCGCTATGCCGAGATTGCCCAGTACATGGTAAAAAGTGGCGACTGGTTGGTACCGCACCTCAACCAGGTGGTTTATTTTGAGAAACCGCCACTGTTCTACTGGTTTACCGCTTTTTCATTCCTGGTGTTCGGCCAGAACGAATTTGCCGCGCGTCTGGTATCTGTCGTTTTTGCGTTTCTCACCTTGCTCCTGACTTACCGTCTTGCCTACTCGCTCGCCGGTGAGAAATTGGCCAGGTACAGTGGGATGGTATTTGCGGTGCTGCTATTCAATTTCGTGGTCGGCAGACTGGTGAGCCTGGACATGACTGTGGCATTCTTTATCGCCTGGGCCATCTGCGAATTCTACTGGTACATGCACACCAGGCTGCGGCGGCACATTTACCTTGGCTACCTTGCCTGTGGTCTGGCGATGATGGCCAAGGGACTCATCGGCGTCGTGCTGCCAGTCGGCGTCATCGGATTATATGCACTTCTGACGCAACGCTGGCGTATGCTGTGGCGGCTCATTTCGCCGGTGGGTATTCTTTTGTTCGTTTCGGTGACGTTGCCTTGGTATGGTTTCATGACGATGCGCTTCCCTGGCGAAGGCGGCTATTTCGGGCCGGGCGGCTATTTCGACTTTTTTATCATGCGCCACCATTTTTATCGCTTCACCTCGGGCATGTCCCATCAGGAAGGTGTGTTTTATTTCTTCGGCGTGGTATTGGTGGGAATGTTGCCATATCTGCTGTTCCTGCCGCGCTGGCTGTATGATCTGCGCCATACCGGTTGGCCGTTCTGGCGCGAACGACGGGATAGCGTGCTGTTTCTGCTCGCCTGGTTTGGCCTGATATTCGTGTTTTTCTCCATCTCGCAATCGAAACTCATGCCTTATGTGTCGCCGCTTTTTCCGCCGCTTGCGGTACTCCTTGCCAGCGTGGTGGCAGCATGGCTGAAACTGCCGCCGCAGGAAAACCGCTGGTTCAGTTTGTGGGAGTCGCTCGTGTTCTTCGTCGCCTGGCTCTCGCTCTTTCTCATTCCGTTGTTAGTGACGATGCTCATAGACCGACGTGGATGGTTGCTGGGCACAGTGCTATTGAGCCTGCCGCTTCTGGCTCTGGTCTTGCTGCCATGGCGCACGCACCTTGGCAAAGAGCGACAGGTGCGTGCTTTGTCGGTATTGTTCGCTACCCTGTTGGCATTTTCTCCCCTGCTAATATCCTCTTTCGCGGCCTCTTACAAGTCGGGCAGAAATATCGCTTTGGCCTTGCAAAAGCACTACAAGCCTCAAGATGTCATCGTGCATTTTGAAGGGTACGTCAACAGTCTGGCTTTTTATGCAGGAAAATATTGTAATGAGCGGCCTATAGTCGTTGACTATCCACGGGAACATCGTTTTGGCGTACAAAGACTACCTCTGGAAGAACAGAAAACCTATTGCCCGGAAGTAAGCGAATTCGCCGCACGCTGGCCAGGCGAAACGCGCAGACTGTTGTGCGTGTACCGGGCGCGCGAGTTGCGCAAAAGTAATGGCCAGGAACAAGTGCGGCAGGAACTCGGCACCGTTTTGGGCAAAGTCTATTTTCTCGAATGGTGTGGCGAATATGTGTTGTTCAGCAATCGCGAGCCATAAATCGCTAGTCTGCGCTCCCGCCATCTTTACAAAATTCTTCGGGACATTGCGATTTGAACCTGCCCTGGTAAATGGCTGCACCGATGGTGAGATGGAAGATGAACTGGCAGACGGCGATACCCGGCACGATTTCGAGCGGGATGGGACCGAAATTACTCATTTCCAGCACCTGGTGGTTGGCGATACCCGGCTGCATGAAGCTGGCAGAGATGTGCACGAGCAACCCCATGCGGGCGAATTTACTGCGCCCTTCCAGCCAGCCGCCGATGTTGTCGGCAGTCTTGATTTTTTCTTCGGTCATGCCGAGAATGGTTTCGTTCGGCATCAGTAGCAAACTTTCCTTGTCATGCAGCCACATGCCGGTGGTAAACTCACGATAGTCAACATCGTCAGTGACGCGAATGATCTTACGCGGACTACGGAACACACGAAAAGCTCGACTCAAATGAAGGTCCACCGAAGCCGGTCCGACACACTCCTCATGATAGGGCGTAATTTCGATGCGTTTAGCATGGATTTGTGCCAGAATTTCGTCATGCGTTAAGATGCTCATGGTTTCTGCCTTTCTAACAGATTGACGTTGGGCCACAATAGATCCAGAAAAATCATTATACAATTTGTCGGAATATTGCCAAAAGAAAAAAGATAAAATGTGGATATTGAAAGGAAAATTTATGTATTTTACACTTCGTCTCATTTGCCTGCTTCTGTTGAGCCTCTTGTCTGCCGCTCCGCTTTCGGCCTGCTCGATATTCATGACCACAGATGGTAAGGCGGTGCTGGTGGGCAACAATGAGGACTACATCCTGAGCGACGCCCGTATCACTTTTACCCCGGAAAATGGCAGCAAATACGGCACGCTCATCTTCAGCTTCGACGCCGGCTCTTTACCCGGTTTCCCCCAGGGCGGGATGAATACGGCCGGCCTGTTTTATGATATTACGGCGACTCCGGCCAGCGAAGTCGTCTTCGCTCCGGGACAGCCCATTTACGAAGGGTATCTGCCACAGAAGATGCTTGAAGATTGCGCCACGGTGGAGGAGGCGTGGGCGTTGCTCCAGAAATATGCGATGCCCGGCATTGGCCAAGGCCATATCTTTCTGACCGATAAGGGTGGCAACGCAGCGATAGTCGGCGTTGCCAAGGACAAACAACTCCACATCACCCGCAAAACCGAAAAATTTCTGGTGCTGACCAATTTCAACCTGGACAATCCTGCACTTGGCGGTTATCCCTGCTACCGCCATGCCCTGGCCACGGAGCTGCTGCAAAAGAATCCGGCCACGACTGTAGATAACTGCCGCGCACTCTTGTCCGCCGTCCATGTCGAAGGGTTGGCGGCCACGATTTATTCCAACATCTGCGACCTCAACAACGGCGAGATGTACCTCTACTATTTCCACAACTTCGAGATCGCCGTCAAGATCAATCTGGCCGAAGAGTTGAGCAAAGGCCAACACAGCGTCACCATCTCCTCGCTCTTTCCCTACCGGCCTTTTTCCGTCATCGTCACCGACGAGACGCGCAAACTCGTGATCCCGCTCCTGGAACAGCATTACCAGCAGCAACAGCAAAAATAGGCGTCTGAGAAAAAATAAGATGCGGAAGGAATTATCCCAAACAATACTTTTGAAGGAGTAAAACCTGCGCTAGCGCCCGCTTTTTCCCCACACCAGGATTTCCCCGGCATAATTGCCGGTGGCGAGTAGCTGTCCCTGAGGATCGAAAGTGAGCGCGGTGACCGAGGATGTGTGCCCGCTCTTGCCGGCAATGAGCAATCCATCGTGCAGGCTCCACAAGAGTATCTTCTTGTCGCGTGAGCCGCTGGCCAGAATCTCTTCCTGTTCGCCGAAGGCCAGGGCTGTCACCGGCATGGTGTGGCCTTCCAGCACCATGCGGAGCTGGCCGCTACGGCCGTCCCACACTTTCACTATATTGTCGCCGCCTGCCGAGGCAAGCCAGCGGCCGCTTGCGGAAAAAGAAAGAGCGAGTACGCCTCCCTGATGCGCCTTGTGTGTCCATATCTCCGGTACTTCTTTACGTACCACCAGTTTGAGATAACCATTGCGGTCGCCGACGGCAAAACGCGCGAAGTCGGGTGATACCGCAATCTGTCGTACCTGCGGCTGGCAAAACTCGCCGACAAACCGATAGGGCGAATTTTCCAGAGCGGCCTCCGATATCTGCCATGTTCCGCCGGCTTCCATGTGCTCCCAGAATTTGTCTTTGGTTTTGTTGCTCACGCTTTCCAGCATGCCACTCACGAAGAAAATAGCCGGGGTAATGGTGAACTCGTGCGAGGTGGCAAAATAGCCGTCAATGGAACGCTCGATTTGCCAATTGGCCACCCGTAGCGTGTGGATTTTCTGATCGTTGCCGGCACAAACCAAAAAATCGCCTTGTGGGCTGAACGCCAGTCCCCATACTTTGTCCTCGTGCAGTTTCATGGCAAAGGTGAGCGGCAAATAAGCCCAATAGAAATAGCGGGAGCGCAGCGGCCACAATATTTGTGCCTTGTTGCCGGCACGGTCGCGGGCTTCGATGGGCAGCGTAAAGGCCTCTTTGTGTCTGGTCAGGGCCAGCAGCGGCACTTCGATTTGCCAGCTCCCCTGGCTGCTCTCTGTCAGTGGTACACGCAGACCAGCAACACTGAGAAAAGCGATCCCCGAGGCATCTTCCACCCGTCCACGCACGGTGATGCGTGGGCCGTACGACACGCTGTCGGCAGGCGGCGACACAATCGTCAATATCGGTGGCGTAATGTCCTCCGGCAGAGTGGCGGTGAGACTTGCGGTATTGCCTGCATCGTCGCGCACTACAAACGGCAGTTTGCCTTGCACTGCGCTCGCCGCAATGGTGTAACGCCATGCTTGAGAATCTTTGGCGCTGCTGCGGAAAATGGGCTGGCCCCGAGCCTCCACAGTCACACCATTCTCATCCTTGGCCTTGCCTGTGATGAGCCATGTGGTGCCATCGTTGGCCAGCGCCACATGTTCTATCTCTGCACGCGGCGGAGTGGTATCAATGGTGACGGCGACACGACTGAGCGACAAGTCACACATCTCATCACGGTAGCTCAACGTCAGTTCATGATCCCCTTCCGGCAGTTCCAGCGATAGCTGCCATGTGTTCTGCGCCATCGGCACAACCGGCATGCCTTGCAGCGTGAGCCAGGAGGTATAAGCAGGCTGCGGCAACGTACCACGCACAGTCAGATTGTGCTCACGCAGCAACGCGCCTCTTGACGGAAATTGTATGGCGCATTGCTCCTGCAGCCACTGTTGCAGTTGTGCTTTGCCTGTCTCGTATCGCTCTTGCCAGGGCGGCCGAGAAAGATGCTGCCGGCACAGCGTAAGCGCCTCGATAAATTGTTTTTTGCGCAGATGTGTTTCATAGGTGGCAACAAGCTTCCATTCCACGATATTTTTTTCCAGTTGCCGTCGAGTCTCTTCCGGCAAAAAAGGCAACAAAGCGGCAAGCTGGCGCTGGACGCCAGGAGCGTCCTGGCGTGAGATAGCCTGGTGCATAGTTTCGAGTGACGAGCCGAGACGCAGGCGCTTTGCCTGTTTCTGCAAGATGCTGCGTATACCTTGCGGCCTCTGGCATGCCTCGGCTAACTCCGCCGCCTTGACATATTCTCCTTGTTGCGTCAACTCGCTGAGCTGACCATTCATGTAATAAAACGACACATAAGCATGCAACCAGTTGTCTTCTGCGCTCTCCTCCCAGGAGGACAAACTTGCCAGCCAGGCCGGTATTTCTTCGAGTGACAGGTTGGGCAGCCTTGCCAGAGCAGCCTTACGCAATATGCCACGCGCCTCTTGTGGGAAACTTTGTTTGGCCTGTTGCGCCAGCCGCTCGGCTTCCGCATAATGTTGTTGTTCCAGCGCGTAAGCCGCCTCTGCCAGGGCTCTCTTGTGCTGTCTCCGCTCTTGATAGAACATGGCGGCATAGCAGA
The DNA here is from genome assembly GCA_020057085.1 of Planctomycetota bacterium. GTDB lineage: Bacteria > Planctomycetota > Uabimicrobiia > Uabimicrobiales > JABWCH01 > JAGVGO01. The sequence goes on from JAGVGO010000238.1 coordinate 26,324, forward strand.
GCACACAGAGCAGCAAGATAGTCGCGCCGATCGCCGCCAAGCTGCGCCTGGCGACATACCGGCGGCGACTCCAGGCATCTTGCCAGGCAACAAAAAATTCGTGGGCAGTCTGGTAACGCTCGGCGGGAGTAATCGCCAGTGCTTTGCTCAACACTTTGTCCAGGGCAGGCGGCAGATTCGGGCGGTAGTGTGAGGCGGGTGGTGTTTTCTGGCATGTCACCTGATAGGCCCATTTTTCCAGGCTTTCTGCCGCTACCGGCGGCATACCGGCGATCATCTGGTAAAGGCAGGCGGCGGCGCTATAAAGATCGCTGCGCAGATCCGCCTGGTTGTGCAGAATCTGCTCCGGCGCTACATAACTGAGTGTGCCGGCGTCGCTGTTTTTGTGCTTCTCTTCGCGCAGTGCCGCCAGGCCGAAATCGAGAAGGCGTAGTTCGTGCCTGCCGTCTTTGCTCTCGCTCACCAACAGATTGGCCGGCTTGATGTCGCCGTGCCGAATGCCTTTGCGGTGTGCCTCCTTGAGGCAGAGCAATAATTGCTCGCCAAAAATCTTCAGTTGCCGCAAGGTAAAGCGGCGTTTCTGCAGTAGCCTTGCCATCGTCTCGCCGGGGTGGTAATCCAGCACCAGATACATGGTGTCTTGCCAGGCAGCAATGTCTCGCACGGCTACTGCATAAGGACTCACGAAATAGGCGGACAGCGCCGCTTCGCGCAGGAATCGCTCGCGGTGTGCCGGCACGGCGAGTAGTTCCTGGCGCAACAGTTTCACCACCACAAGCTGGCCAAGATCGTTATCCCTTGCCTTGTAGACGATACTCGTCGTGCCTTCGCCGAGGCGCTCTTCGATACTGTATTTGCCGTCAATCACATCACCGGTTTGCATAATTATCTACGATCTACGATCTTGTAAAACAGGAAATTTCTCGCGTACTTCGCTCACCGCCTGTGGTCGCAGCTCGACGCCGAAGATACCTTCTTCATCGCCGCAATCCAAAAGGGTCGTGCCCCACGGGCTCAACACCGCCGATTTACCTGGATAGTTGACTTTGGTGTCACTACCGATGCGGTTGACGCCAATGACATAGGCCTGGTTTTCCATGGCGCGCGCCTTGAGCAGAGTGTTCCACGCTTCGATGCGAAGCTGTGGCCAGTTGGCGACCACTACAAACACGTCGGTACACGTCGCCAGCCGCCAGAACACATCGGCAAAACGCAGGTCATAACAGACAAACGGCGACACCCTGAGGTCGCCGAGGATAAAGCTAACTGGTGCATCACCCGGCAGGTAGGCTGTGTTCTCATGGGCAAACGAGAAGAGATGCATCTTGGCATAACGGGACAGCATTTGTCCCTGGTTGTCCACCGTGAACAGCCAGTTTCTGCGGTCCTGGACGCCGCCAAAGCTTATAGCCATGTGTTGGCTCTGAGCCAGATCGCTAAAGAAAGCAATATCACCGGCATCCAGAGTCGTCTTATCGTTTTTCATGGAAAAACCGGAGAGCGTCATTTCTGGCAAGATCAGCCAGTCCAGGGGCTTTTCGCCGCGATATGCAGCGATCATGGCGCCAATCTTGGCTCTGTTTGCCTCTCTGTTTTCCCAGACAATATTGAATTGACAAATTCCTGCTTGCATAAATATCTGTACCTATTAACTTTAGCTCGCTATTTCTTTTGCAGCCAGGCTTCCACTTCCTCTATTTTGCTGGGGATGCCGGATGTCAAAATCTTGCACCCGTTTTGGGTGACGAGTACGTCGTCTTCGATGCGGATGCCGATATTCTGATAGCGTACCACCTGGGCGGCAATTTTTTGCGCGAATTCATCACCGAACATCTGCTGTGCGCGCACAAGCAGATCGGGTGACACGTAGATGCCAGGCTCGACCGTGAGCACCATGCCCGGTGTGAGTGGTATGTTGTGAGGCCCGACGTCGTGGGTATCGAGTCCCAGCCAATGGCTGGTGCCGTGCATGAAGTAGAGGTTATACGCACCGCTCTCCACATTGTCAATGAGGCCGAGGCGTAATAGACCCTGGGAGACAGTCTCTACAGCACGCTGGTGGATTTGTGCGAATTTGACGCCAGGCTTGATCGTAGCAAAGGCGGCTTCTTGCGCCGCCTGCACGATTTCATAGATATCCCGTTGCTCCTTGCTGAAAGTGCCGTTCACCGGCAGCGTGCGCGTGATGTCGGCGGCGTAGTAATCGTAGCTGGCGCCAATATCGAGCAGCAACAAATCGCCGTCCTCCAGACGACGCCTGCCATAAGGATAGTGCAGGGTCGTGGTGTTGGCGCCGCTCGCAACGATCGCCGGAAACGCCCAATCTGCTTCGTGTTGCTGGAACACGTACTCGATGAGCGCCCTGATTTCATATTCGTAGACGCCGCTTTGCATCTCGTCGGCTACCATGCAGAGAGCCTGTTCGGTGATACGCATGGCTTTTTGCATACGGGCAAGCTCGGCAGGCGATTTGACGAGGCGCAGCTCGGCGAGCATCGTCCCTATGTCGCGGGAGCGGGCATCGGGAAAACGTGCGATGAACCGTTGCGCAAAGCGTTTTTCACGGCTCATGTCGCCTTCTTCGTCTGCCTTGCGCTGGAGGTCGAGGTAGACGACCGTCTTTTTCTGCCGCCGCCCTGCAAAAAAAGGATGCTTGCCCAGGTGGTGGCGATCGAGCAAGCCGGCATCGCTGCGCATGAGTTGGGTGAAGATTTTGTCGAATTCGCTCGTCGCGTAGATACTGTCAATACCGCTCAGGCGGCTGCCCTCTTCACGGCGCAAGTGCTTGCCGTACCACAATTCGTCTTCGGGACTGACTGTTTGCAGAAACAGAAATGCCGGCGTAACTTTCTCGTGGTGCGCCAGCAACAGCAAAATGGTGTCGGCTTGCCTGATGCCGGTGAGATAGAACAGGTGGCTGCTCTGGCGGTATGGATAGTCTGTGTCGCCCGACTTGTTGCGTTGGGGGGCGCTGAAGAGGATTACCATGCCGCACTTGTCCATCTTTTCCGCCAGGGCATCCCGTCGCCGCTTGAGATCGCTGGCTAGGTCGCTGTCAAGCGTCGGATCGGCGTTTGTATCGTCGCTAACCGTAACACGCGGTACTGCTTCCTGGGCGCTCGTTGCCTGTCCCCACGGCGTGGGCAGCAGGCACAACAAAGAAATGGCGATGGTGAGGAGTTTCATTTGCCGTACTCATCGAGCAAACCGCCAGACCCGGCGATCTGCCAGGCTGGAATTTCCTGATCTGCAGGAAGTTGTTGGTCCATCCCGCGAAACATGTTCATGACCGAAATCGGCAATGTCTGCCAACTGCGGAAGAGCCCGCCCTGGCTATTCATCAGATACAGCAAACACGGCTGCCGGCCAAGGTCCAGGCGCACACCGTACCAGCGAGCGCCGTCACACTGGAACATGAAGACATCGAAGCCATTCGCTTCATCCTGTACCACGACACTGCCGATATGCCGGCGGTATTTTTGCGTGAGCGATGGGCTCACTTCCGGCTGCTGGGGCACTTCACCGGCTGCTGCCTGGCCGCTGTGGTACTGCAGGAACATGTGCGTGGTCTCGCTTAACTCTTCGCGGAAGCTGGTTTTGTGGAAACGCTCTTGCAACAGTTGCTCGGCAAGAAACGAAACGGCGCTGGTATTCTTTATGTACATACCGACAGCACAAGGAACCGAAAGCAAGAGCGCCCAGACAGTGAGCACCCGCAGTTGCGTCTTGTGTCCTGACAGATGCAAAGTAAAGGCGGTGGTGACCATGGGCAGGAGAAAGGAAACGACGAGAAAAAACATGAAAAACAGCGATACGAAAATCATCATAGCCGCATCTTTCCAGTCGAGGTGCGGCGGGTAGGCGGATGGGTAGGAAAAGGCTGTCTCCAGCATCAGTACCATGGCAATGGCGAGGATAATTTTCGCATAGAGGAAAAACTCCTGCCGCGCCTTGCTGGAAAAGAGGAGCGATGGGAAACCGAGCAAAGGATAACACAGATAATACAAAAACGAGCTGGGTTTGTTATGGTAGTAATAATCGTACAGCCGCCGCACACTGGCCAGCACTTCACCCATGAGCGGCAGCCGTTCCATCACTTCGTAATGTTCCAAATTTTTTTTCACGGAGCCGACGATGCCGGTGGCGACGAGAACTACCAGCATGATGAGAGACAGTTCATATTGTTTGAGGATGACCGTGAACATCACGAAGAGAGGCGGCACAACGGTAAAGAAGAACAACCGCACAGGAAAAGCCAGGTAGCTAAAAATCCCCTTGGACTCTGCCCACGGAGCGATTGTCGCCTCTTCTTCGGCGATGAACTGTTCCGGCTTTTCCTGCATTTGTCGCTGTATTTTGCTGCGCGCCTCTTTCACCAGGAAATAGGTGAGGAAAAAATCCAACCCCCAGCCAAAACAAAAAAAACCGCCAGAGAAGGCATAGAGGAGGCCGGTAAAGTATTTGCCCAAATAAAAACGGTGGGCGCCCAGATACCCCAGACAAGCCCACAAGATGTAGGCAGTGAGGTAAGACGGTTCATGCCTGCGGCGCACTTCATCGGATACCGTCGCCGATTGCATATCGCGGCTCAGTGCCGCAGGTTCATGCTCAGATTCAGGGAAATTCATAGAAAATATGCGGCGGAAACCTCTGCGAGGAAGCCGCACCCTCCTTATTCGGGTAAAACCATAGGCAAAAACTGCCGTCACTTCTTCTCTCGCACGATCGCCATCGCCACTTTCTCGGCTGTGATCGGCATACTCTTGATGCGCAGTCCGAGCGCGTCTTCCACGGCATTGGCGACCATCGGCGCGGCTGGAATCATGGTGTGTTCGCCCATACCGCGGGCACCATAGGGACCGTCGGGTTGCGCCACTTCGATGATGATCGGCACCACTTTGTCCGGAATCTCGACACTCGTCGGGATCTTGTAGTCGGTAAAATTCTGGTTGAGCATGCGCCCCTTGTCGTCGTAGCGCATGTCTTCGTAGAGTACCGTGGCAAGCCCCTGCAACAGACCGCCGGTCACCTGGCTGTTGACTAGGTCAGGGTTGATCGCCTTGCCCACGTCAACCGCCTCGACCGCCTTGAGTACGCGCATCTTGCCAGTCTCTCTGTCAATTTCCAAAGTGATGGCGGCGGCGCCCACTGTGTAGTGGACGGTCGGATGCCCGCCCTGGCCGGTTTCAGGGTTGCTCAGAGCCGAAGAAAATTCCGGCATGTACATGCCATGTCCGGTCACCGGTCGGCCACGGAAGGTGCCGTCTTTCATCATCAGTCCGTTGATGACGAAACTTTTGAGTGCGACGCTGAAACTGGCATCGCTTCTCGATTTTACCTGCTCGTTGTCGAGATAGATATCTTGCTTGGCGATGTTGTAGAAACTGTGGATGAGGTCAAATATCTGCTCGCGTGCCTCGAGAGCGGCAGCTTTCACCGCATTGCCGGTAGACCAGGTGATGTGCGAGGCGACGGTCTGCCACTCGTAAGGGTTGCGGTCGGTGTCGGGCGTCTCGACGCGGATTTTGGCGACCGGCACCGTCAACACTTCGGCGGCGATCTGCGCCATGACGGTCAAAAATCCCTGGCCGATTTCCATGGCCGACACCAGGATGTTGATACTGGCGTCTTCGTTGAACTTGAGGAAAGCGGCCGAGGCGGCGTTGGGTGGCATGGCCGGAGCTTTCCAGAAGAGCGAAAAGCCTTTGCCGATCACCTTGTTGGGGTCTTTGGACACTTCTTTCTTGCCCCACTCGATTTCTTTTGCTACTTTGTCAATGGCTTCGATAAGCCCGTTCGGGTTCATGTGTCCGCCATAAGCCAGGGTGTCGCCCTCGCGGATGGCATTCTTACGCCGGAACTCGACCGGGTCCATGCCGATAGCCCTGGCCACGCGCGTCATGTGCGATTCGAGGCCGAAGTGGAACTCCGAGTAACCGAATCCGCGGTAAGGGCCTCCGGGCGGCAGGTTGGTGTAGATGCAAAGCGAATCGATTTTGAGGTTGGGGATGCGGTAGGTGCCGGTGGCCGAAAGCCCAGCGGCATTCACCACGTTGGCGCCGTATTCGACATAAGCGCCGGCGTCCCAGTACAGCGTGTGTTCCATGGCGGTGATGGTGCCGTCTTTCTTGACGCCAAGTTTCAGTTTGGCCACTACGCCCTGGCGCTGGTAGGTGTTGTGAAATTCCTGGGCACGGTTCCACATCACTTTGACCGGCATGCCCTTCACCCTGGTCGCCAGCACGGCGGCCAGAATCTCCATGGTGACACCCGCTTTGCCACCAAAGCCACCGCCGACGTACGGTGTGATGACACGCACATCTTTGTTGCTGAGTCCTAGCGAGGCGAGTGTCTCGGCAAAAATGTTGCGTTGGGTGTAGGGTGACTGCGAGGCGGTCCACATCGTCAGGCGGCCGGTGTAGTCGTAGAGACCGACAGCTCCGTGTACTTCGATGGCACAGTGCGAATAGCGCGGCACTTTGTAGGTGTCTTCGAGGATGAAATCGGCTTCTTTGAAGCCTTGCTCGATGTCGCCACGCCGGACTTTACGCCAGTGGGCGATGTTGGTATCGGCCTTGGGAAAAAACCACGGCACATGCGGATAATTGCCGAGCTCGGGGTGGATGAGTGTCGGTTTTTCCTGGATCGCCACTTCCGGATCGAGGACGGCCGGCAGCGGCTCGTACTCTACTTCCACCAGTTTGCTGGCGCGAATGGCGGTCTTCTGGTCGTGCGCGATCACGGCGGCGACCTGCTCGCCGACAAAGCGTACGCGGTCAACGGCAAAGGTGTAGCGGTCTTTCATGTAGAGGCCGAACTTGTAGGGTACGTCTTTGCCGGTCACCACCGCCACGACTCCAGGTAGTTGCTGTGCTTGACTCGTGTCGATTTTCTTGATGAGGGCATGCGCATGCGGACTCTCGATGATGTTGGCATACACCAGGTTAGGGCCGAATGCGATGTCGTCAACATATTGAGCGGCACCGGTGATCTTTTCCAGCCCGTCAATGCGCACTACCGACTTGCCAATTACTTTTAACTCTTCGCTCATGGCTACTCCCCCTTCCCTTGCACCAGATCGCTAATCGCGGTAATGATCGGTTCATAGCCGGTGCAACGGCACAAATTGCCACACAGTGTCTCCTTGATTTCTTCGCGCGAAGGATTGGGATTTTTTTGCAACATTTCCGTGGCCGTGATGACGATGCCCGGCGTGCAAAATCCGCACTGGAAGGAGTTGTGTTTGAGGAAAGATTTCTGGAGCGGCGTCAGGCCGTCTTTACACAAACCTTCGAGGGTGATGACTTCCTGGCCGTCAACTTCGATAGCCAGGATGAGGCAGCTACGTACACTTTTGCCATCGAGAAATACCGTGCAGGTGCCGCAATCGCCACGGCCACAGCCACATTTCGGACTCTTGAGGCCGAGCCTGTCGCGCAGCAGTTCGAGCAGCGTGTCGTTGCTCTCCACCTCCACGCTTCGCGTTTCATGGTTGAGCTTGAAAGTTATTGTTTTTTTCATAAAACTCATGCGCAGAAAGCAGGGCTATTTCATTCTTCGTGTTTTGCCATCTTCGCGCGGCAATGCCTTCTCCACGATGATCGGAACAACGAACGGTTGCAACCAAAGTGCGCGTAAGCTGGACAGCCGATCCTCGTTACGAAGGCATTTGCCGCGCTCGCTCTGGAGAATGAAATGACCCTGGCAGAAAGCCGCATCCTTCTATTTCCTGTTAAGTCGCTGTCAAAAAATAAGAATAACTGAAATCATGTTTGCAACATGCACCCACACGCGTGCGCCGTCAGCCGCTGCGGGTAATAATGTCAAGTCATTGTATGAAATTTCTTTTGCCGGTTCAATATAAATTCCAGTCATTTTTACACAGGCGGTGGCTGTGTTGCTTCTTGTCACATAAAAATAGCCTGCCATGTGTGTCTATATAACAACACACATGGCAGGCTCTCGAGCTGACATTATCGCTTAATTGAACAACGGTTTCTTGTTTTTCAGCATATAGGCAATACGGTCCTGGCTTTTTTCCTCACCGCACAGGCTGACAAAAGCTTCGCGTTCGAGTTCGAGAATATACTCTTCGCTTACCGGTTCCACGGGCGAGGCCTTGTCGCCGCCAGTTAGCACGTATGCCTGTTTGCGGGCGATGAGTGCGCCGTGCGGCGTGAGCTTGCCGGCGACGACGAGGTCATCCACCTGTGCGTCTATCACCAGATAACCGCTATTACCCGGCAGATACAGCTCGCGAAGAGGCTTGGCCGTGTGGCCAGCGATCATGCCAAGAGCTACTTCCTTGGCTCGCTGTATCTGTTCGTCCTTATTGTACACCACGTGGTCGCTTTGCCTGATGATCCCTTTGTCCATGGCATCGTAAGCCGAGGTGGACACCGTGCCATAGGCGATCAGCTCAAAAGCTTTCATCATCGGATAGACAGGGCCGGGGTTGGCCGCTTCCATAGTTTCCAGAAATTGCAAGAGTAGCAGCAGGTTGCCCCCGCCGCCCGGCAAGAGCCCCACGCCTACCTCGACCAGTCCGCCATAAAATTCGCTCAGCACCACTCGCCGGTGGCCGCTCAGGGTGATCTCCATACCACCACCTAAACTCATGCCATGCGGCGCGACAACCACTGGGAAGCCGGCGTGATAGAGGTCAGTGTTGGCCTTCTCGAAGGAAAAACACATCTCCTCGATCTTCTTCCACGCCTTTTCCTTACACGCCTCGAGAACCATCTGCAATTGCGCGCCGGCACAGAAATTGTCCGCCTGATTGCCGATGACGAGAGCCTTGAACCCTTCTTCTTTCATCACCTGAGGTACCTGGTTCATCATGCGGATGACAAACTCGTCCACCGGGTTCATGGTCGGTACCATCTTGTGGTCCAATTCGAGCAGCAGTACGCTGTCTCCCAAGTCTATGAGCCGCGTGCTCAGGTTGGCCCTTACCACTTTGCCACTTTGCTTGAGGATTTCCAGCGAGACGTAGTGGGCGGACGGCAGCGGTGTAAAATCTTTGGCCTTTGGCGCAAAGCAGTAGTTCTTGCCTGCCTCGCTCTTGTACACAGAGCCCTTGGCGATGATATCGTCGAGTACAGGCGGAATCGGAATTACGAATTCCTGCATCCACTCGCGCGCACGTTCGAGGCCGATATAGTCGAGTACCTCGATTGGGCCGATCTCGCGGCGGAACCCCCATTTGAGAGCATTGTCAATGGCGGCGATGTCGTCCGTGATTTCGCCCAGCCGGTGCAGGCTGTAAGAGGCGGTGGCCAGCACCAGTTCACGACAGAAGCGACTGGCAGTGTTGTCGCCCTGGCACATCACACGTACGCGGTCGCCTGCATTTTCATACTCTTTGGCTGCGCCGACGATGTCGAGTTTTACCTTGTTCTGCGGCCGGTACAGCCACTTTTCGATGTCGAGGGTAAGAATCTTGTCGCCGCTTTTCTGGTAAAAGCCTTTGCCCGTCTTTTCGCCGAGCATTTTCTCCTGCACCATGCGTTCCAGCCAGGCACAAGGTTTGAAAATATCGCGCACCTCGTCGAGTGGGCAGTTGAGGTAAACGTTCCTGGCCACTTCGACCGCGGTGTCAAGGCCGACCATGTCGCACAGGCGTAGAGTCGCTGTGTTTGGATTGCCTAGTGGCGGGCCGGTGATGAGGTCTATCATCTCGACATCGAAGCGATAGCGATCCATCATGCTGATACTCTTCATCAGCGAAAAGATGCCGATGCGGTTGGCAATGAAATTGGTCGTATCTTTACAGATGAGCGGTTTTTTGCCGACTGTTTCATAAAATTGTATAAGAAACTCGGCGATTTTAGGGTCGCTCTTGTCGCTCAAAATAATCTCGACGAGAGGCATGTAGCGCACCGGGTTAAAGTAGTGGGTGCCGAGAAAATAGCGTGCCATGCTTTCCGACATTACCCTGGACATGGCGTTGATCGAGAGTCCTGAAGTATTGGTGGCGACGATGGCGTCGCTACGGCGGTGTTTGTCAACTTCCGTAAACACCTTGTGTTTGATTTCCATTTTCTCCGGTACAGCCTCAATGATCATGTCGGCATTCTTGAGATATTTTTCCATCTCGCTTATCAGCCGCGGCTGGATTCTTTTGACAAAACGCGGCGTGTACAGGACGGGCATCTTGCTGTTCGGATCGGAGATTTTCTGCAACGTCTTTTCGGCGATGGCACGATCAATATCGTACAGATCGCTCTTGATTCCCAGGTTGGCAAAGAAGGCGGCAATATGACCACCCATGATGCCGGCGCCTACTATGGCCACATGTTCTATTTTCATAGATTGTCTCCGTTATTTTCTGGCGAGGACCGTAGCGGCACCCTGCCCTCCGCCTACGCACAAAGTGGCCAGAGCATGGTTGCCGTTCACTTTCTCCAGGGCAGTGATGGCTGTGCCGACGATACGCACGCCCGACATGCCGAGCGGATGGCCCAGAGCGATGGCGCCACCCAGGATGTTCACTTTGTCGGGAGGGAAGCCGCCTTGGCGAATCACGTAGAGCGACTGCGCGGCAAACGCTTCATTCAGTTCAATGACATCCATCTGATGCAGGGTGAGCCTGGCGCGCTCCAGTGCCTTTTTCGATGCAGGGAGTGGCCCCATGCCCATGTGTGTATAGTCGCAGCCGGTCACGGCGGTGCTGAGGATGCGGGCACGCGGTTCGATGCCAAGACTCTTGGCCTTGTCTTGGGTCATCACCAGCATGGCGGCAGTGCCGGTAGATACCGGTGAAGCGGTGGCAGCGGTGATGGTGCCATGTGCATCGAAAGCAAGAGGCAGACTCTTCATCTTGTCTACTTCCGGCGCACGCGGACACTCGTCGCGCATGCACTTGCCACCCTTAGGCAGATCAATCGGCACGACCTCACGGGCGAATGTGCCGCTTTCCCATGCAGCCAAAGCCTTGCGGTGGCTATCGGCGGCAAATTTTTCCTGATCTTCACGCGAGATGCCCAGCTCTTTGGCCAGATTCTCGGCAGTCAGCCCCATACTCATGTAGAAATTCTTTTCCTTCAGTTCCGGATCAAAGAAAGGGTTGAATCCACCCATGGGGATGCGAGTCATGTGCTCAAGGCCGACTACAATGCCAATTTCGCCTTTACCGCAGCTGAGCGCGTCGGCTACGATCATGAGCGCCTGCTGCGACGAGGCGCAGAACTGGTTGACGGTAATGCCGGCAACACTGACCGGGAGGCCGGCTTTGATCACCAGGCAACGGCCGATATTGAAGCCTGCTTCGGCCTCAGGGAAAGCACAACCGGCCACCAGCATCTCGATATCCTGTTGCGGCACCTTTGCATTGCGGGCCAGCAACTGACGCACTACCTGCGCCGAAATGTCTAATGGAGTAACGGCATTGAGCGCCCCATCCTTAGCCTTGGATATGGGGGAGCGGGCAAAATCCACAATCACCACATTCTTCAGTTCCATGACGATTTCTCCTTATTTTTTTACAGCGACAAAATTTTAAGGCCTTTTTCTACCACCGTCCTGCCGATTTCGCGTTTGAGACGCATCGGGTTGTGATTGCTTTTCATGAACGAACACAGCCAGGTCAGTTTGCCATAACCGGCTGCTTTCGGCTTGCCTTCGTAAATTTCGGCCATAAGCTGCCAGGCCAATGTCTGCGTAGTAGCGAGCGCCTGGGCCAGGCAAAGCTCTGCCATAGCTTTGGCGATCTTCGCTTCGCTGTGTTCTTTTTCGATCAACGTGTATGCTCTGGCAATTGCCGAGTCGGCAGCGTACAAGGGCAGAATCATATCGGAGATATGTCGCATTACCTGTTGGTTGTTCTTGATATCTTTACCAAACCGCATGATAGTTTCGTTGACAAGGAAATTCAACAGATATTTGCCGGCGTAGAGGCTCTTTCGTTCCTCATGCAGAATGGGAGAGTTGTCAGGGAAAGAGAAGATGCCTTTGCGCCAGCTCGCGTCCACTTCTTCTGAGAAGGCTGCAAACGGAATGTTCTGATTGTAGATGCTGCGCACCAGAAAATCGAAGATGACCAGGCGGTTGATATCGTTGGTGCCTTCGTAGATCATATTGATAACACTGTCGCGTAGCGCCTGTTCCACATGGTAGTCAGATATGTAGCCATAGCCGCCGTGCATCTTGACGGCATCGCTGGAGATTTGGAACACCATCTCCGAACCTTCCACCTTGGCTACGGAAGCTTCCATCGCATGTGAACGGATTACTTTCACCATGTTGTCCCAGTACTGGTCATCCTTGGGCAGCATGGCAATCTTATCGTCTATGGCATGGATGATGCGATAGAGTATTGAATCAACGGCAAACAGCCGGGTCACCATTTCTGCCAAACGTCCGGTTTGCATGTCGAATTCGCAGATCGGTCGGCCAAACTGTTTGCGCTGTTTGGTGTACTCAAGCGTGTGCTGGATAACCTTGCGTGTCGCACCGATGCAGGCAAAGCCGAGTTCGAGACGGCCCATATTGAGGATATTGAGCGCAATGGTGGCGGCATCACCGGCCTTACCGAGCAAATTCTTTCTGGGCACCTTGACGTTGTCGAACATGAGGGCGGTCGTGGACGAGCCCTGGATGCCCATTTTCTCTTCTTCGAGCCCACGCGACACACCCGGTGAATTTAGTTCGACGATGAGCGCCGAATATTGGTCGTCTATGCGGGCAAACACGATGGCCAGGTCGGCCCAGTCGCCGTTGCTGATGAATTGTTTGTTGCCGTTGAGCGTATAAAAGTCGCCGTCGAGTACCGCCGTAGTTTTGCCGCTCAAGGCATCCGAGCCGCTTCCCGCCTCGGTGAGGGCATAACACGCCACCCATTCCGCCGACACCAGCTTGGGCAGGTATTGCGCTTTTTGCTCCGGCGTACCGAAGAACAGGATAGGCAGCGCACCGATGCCCATCTGCACTATTGCCGTCGTGGTAAAACTGCCACCTGCGGGACCCAGGTTTTCTGCCACGTGCATGGTGGTGGTGAGGTCCATGCCAAGGCCGCCGTAGGTTTCCGGCACGTCAACACCCAGTGCCCCAAGGTTGCCAAGCTCTTTCAATAGTTTGACGCACAGAGGCATACCGTCAATTTCCACTTGCTTGTATTCGATTTCTTTTTTTTTGGTGAGCACTTTGCTCTCGATAAAATTTTTGACCATTTTGCCCATTTCGAGCTGTTCGGCATTCAACTGTTCGCGGGTAAATATCTTGCCTGTCGGGGTAGGACATAGTAGAAACCCGCCGTTGCCGGTCAAGTACAGATCATCTTTACCAGAGCCGGAAATGGTCACTCCCTGGGAGATCGGTTCCATGTCGTTCTCCTTATGAAAAACAAGTTATAATGCACTGCGTTATAATCATAATCAAAAAAAACACAAAATGCCAGCAATTTTTTATTTTTTTGAAAAAAACCGTCACCCAGTGCGGATTTCTTCCCCTCCCGCAAATTCTCTTGCATGACCGCAAACACCCATGTAAAATCATAATACAGCGTCAATTTATAGATTTGCACGTCTCCAATGCTTCTTTTTGATCTTCATGATCGAAAGTACACATCCAACGATGCGACAATGGCAATGTCAAATTAGAAAGGCGGAAAACAGTTATGGGCAGAAATAAGCGACTAAAGCGTAGCGCGTTGTGTGTCTGGTGTCTTTTTGGGGTGTTATTCGTAGCCTGTGCCAGCACAGGCAGGCAACAACAAGATGCGTCGCCGGCATTGCTGCAAGGGCTACGTAGCGACGAGGAGAGCAAACGAGGGGAGGCTGTGGACGCCTTGATCGGCATGGGTGAAGAGGCTCTGCCTACGCTCATCGCAGCTCTTGGAGACGAGAAGACAAGTGTACGTGAAATAGCCGCCTATCTAATTGGCAGCCTTGGCAGCAAAGGGGCACCGGCCGTGCCAGCGTTGAAAAAGGCGCTGGAAGATTCTGACTGGTCGGTGCGACTCAATGCCGAGCGTTCGCTTCGCATCATTGATCCGGATTGTCCCTGTAAGGCCAAACCAAGGCGATAGGCTGCGTGCCGAAAGAAAGACAGTAGCTTGTCAGAAATTGCTTGACTTTTCTGCTATATAGTAGGAGCATGACTATAGACCTCCGTATCTGGGAAATTTTTTGTAAAGGAGTTAATGGTATGGAACGCTTTCACCTTCTTTCTTCATTGTCTTTTACCCCACATGCCAGGAAACTGTTTTTGGACTACTTTGCCCGACTCGAAACCCACAAGTCCCAAGCGACGAAAGATTGGCAGGCTGTGCTTGGCCATCTGGAAGATGTGGTTTACGCTTCACTACAGAGAAAAGTTCAGGAAATGAAGATGCCGCAAGAGCCGGTCAATGCGGAAACCATGCTGGATGTTCTCAGCGAATTGGGAGAACCGGAAGTTTTCCTGAAGGCGGTGGCCGACCAGGGAGGGACGACGCCGGCCGCCGCCGCCAAGTTCAGGCGGCTTTACCGAACAAAAGACGACAAGCTCATTGCCGGAGTTTGCGGCGGGCTTGGCGAATATTTCCGCATCGATCCGATCCTGCTGCGCATTTTGTTCGTTGCCCTCACCTTTGCCGGCGGCTGGACCGTTCTCCTCTATGTTGCCCTTTGGGTGATGCTGCCGCTAAAGCCACAACCCGTTCTATCCGGCAAAGAAGCGGCTTCGGCCAAAGAACAGCAAGCGCGGCCTGTTGCTTTGCTCAGACGCATCGCGTTCTGGGGTATCAGCATAGGCCTGTTTGCGCTCGTGTATATCCCACTCTTGCTCATCCTGGCAGCCGTATCCACCACGAGTGCCGTGGCAATCTTTACGCCTGTCGTCGGGGACGATGCTTTTTCCATTGCGCTGTCGCAGTTGGGTTTTCCTGGAATGGTCGCCGGCGGTGCCGTATCCCTCTTGTTCTTTTCCCTGTTTTTGCTGGTGTTAGCGTTTGTCAGCAGGCTACACTGCAAAAAGAACCTTTGGGGCAAAAATTTGCAAGCCATCCTGGTCGTACTGGTCATCATGAGTATTTTCAGCATCCTGGTGTCGGGCGGTATCCTTATCAACGAAAACAAGGCAGAAGCCACCCTAACCGCCAGCAAAGAATTTTCCGTGCCACAAGACACGCCTGTGTTTAGGTTCGACAAGGAAAAACTGGCTATCAGCGATATTCCCATAAAAACATTCACTATCCAGGGGCAACAGAATGCCAAACAGATTACCGTCCAGACCATTCTCAAAGCTCGTGGCAATAACATCAATCTGGCCACCGGCTATGCCACGGAGGTGCAAACCATATGGCCCGAAAAAGATGGCGGCTATCTGCCACGATTCGAGAAAAAAGACAAGGCTTTTCGCTTTGAAACTGCCGAACTCGTAGTCATCGTACCTGCAACCATGAGTCTGGAACTAAATGGCACTCCATCTCGTCATACCCAACTGGAAGGTAACCTCGGCGAGAGCGTCTTCGTAGAAAACCGGCATGGGGGCCTGTTCCTGCAAAATCTGCAAACAAAGATGATGCAGATAAAGAACGAAAAAGGATTTGTGGAAGGCAACAAACTTTCTTGCGCAGTGCTAAAACTTGCCAACAAATTTGGTAGCACCCGCCTGACCGCGCTACAAAGTCAACAGCTTGAGATTACCAACAGCCAGGGCAGCGTCACCATGCAAGATGTGACAGGAAGCCTCAATGTCAGCAATGAGCAAGGCAGGGTCAAACTAAAAATCCGCGACTACCAGGCAGGCGTAGAAAACAAGATCGCCAACAAGCAGGGCGCCATGTTACTCTATTTCGTCAAAGACAAAATTCCGACATGCAAAATCAGCAATGTACACGGCCATGTTACGGATCTATTGCCGCAGGGCGTGCCACTGCAGGAAACGCTCTTTACCATCCAGCTCCACAGCGGTCGCTTGCGTCTGGCCGTATGGAATCCCGACCGTCCGGACGGTGACAACGTCAACCATGAAAATGGCGAACACGAAGAGCATGAACGGCAGCAGGAAGAATAAGTATCGGCCCGATAATCACCTGTTCACGCCCCCAACCTGTAGTGATATTGGCCACCGCCTGATCGCGGCGCTCCTTGCGTTCAGCTAGCAACGAATTGATGAGGTAGAGAGGAACCAATAGCAATAACACCAACAGCCCGATGGTTGTCATCTTGGACAGTGTCACGTTGTTGGCTGACACAAACTGAAGCACATCGTTTTTCGTGTTGTTTTCCATAAACCACGCCCTCCAAGCGATGCAATTGCTAGATTTTCACGCCCATGGCCGCCAAAATCGAAAATATCACGGCCACTATAGCCTCGCCAGCGATGAAGCCGGAAGCCAGCGGAATGCGATGCTTCGCTTCTGCTGTGGCGGCCTTTTTGGCCCAGATGGCTTGCGCGGCGCCGCCCAAAATGAAAGGCATGAGAACATCGGCGGGAATGAGCATACCGATTCCCAGAGCAGCCGATGAGGGTACGACCTCGCCAAATTTTTCAGCCAGCAACGTGAGCAAAATACCGAGGCTGACGCCGACCAGCAACCCGATGAGGCAGCCCGGCGGCAAAGCGTCAAGACCGCGCGTGAGGAGTTCGGCAAAACCGGCCCATTTGACGCTGATGGGCGATGACAAACCATTGTCGCCAATGCCGTATTTGGCCCGCAGAATCGGGTAGATGATGGCGGTAGCGGCAGCGCCGACGGGTGCAGCCAGGAGTTGCACATAGGTGAGGGTGCGGTTGTTCGAGCCTAACATCTTGCCGGTTTTGAAGGTTTGCATGAGCGCCTCCGACTGCACGGCGATAGTACCGGTTAGCCCGCTCGACGCCATGTTGATAGGCACGTGGCCCGGCGAGATCACGGCAAAGATGGCCTGCATCATGTTGGACATGGCGCTGATCGGACCCCAGTTGGTTTCACCCAGCACGCGCAGGCCGACCAGCATCAACGGCAGCGACAGGATGATGGCGATAAAGGTCACCCAGTAGGGAATGTCGAGTATCTGTTTCTGGACGAAGCACAAGAGGACAGCCAACAACACAGAGCCGACCGCCACCCAGCTCATCGGGAATTCGCGATCGCTCACTGCCGTCCCATGTAGTGTGCTGAAGGTCTTGACGATGAGTCGCCATTTGAGGCATAGCGACATCAGCCCGCCTGCCACCATGAGCCCCGTGGCTGGCCACATTACCCAGCGCAAGGTTTCTTTGAAGTTTTGCACGGGGATCATGCCATGCGAAACAAGGTAGGTCGGCAGGATAAACCAGCTGATCACCATGCCAATGGCCATAGCCAGACAAATCCGCCAGCCGACGAGCAGTCCCGAACCAAACGACAAGAGGCTCCAGTTGAAACCGATACGCATCATCTGGGTGCCCGCGCTGAAGTAAAAGATTTCCGCAAACGGCTTGAGAATGCTGAGTACCGCAAGCAATGCTCCCGAAGCCAGAGCGCCCAGCCCCAGAGTGGCGGTTGGCCCGCCGAAACCCTTTTCGGTGCTCGCGTGTAAAGCGATGATTGTTTCGGCGGACGCCACGCCATCCGCATAGGTAAGGTTTTCCTGGTCGATGTAGTGATGCCGCATGGGCACGGCCAGGAGTACGCCGAGCAAACTGGCGCTGCACAGCCAGAAAAAAATCTGCCATTCACTGAGGAGGATCGGTTTGCCAAAGACACCTTTCTGATTGAGCATGTCAAAGGCGGCCAGGAGGACACACATGAAAGCGGTCTGGCCGGCGCTCGTGCCCATAGCCTGAATGATGTTGGTTTCACGCGGGTTGGCGTCCGTCGCTCGCAGTATCAGCACCAGGGCGATAAAACCGAAAAAGGCGGAAACGACCGAAATGTTGGGGCCAAAGCCGAGCTTCAATACGACATAGGGATAGGCCATGCCAATGACTGTGGCCACGACCATACCGATGCACGCGGCACGCCAGGTAAGCTCTGGCCCGCCTGGCATCTGGGGAGTTTGATCTTGGTGCATGGAAAGAACCTCCTTCTTTTCTAAAATTATGCTTGGTCGCAGATGAAACTTTACGGGTCGCGCTGATACCCTCTGTCCCTCACTCCGTTCGGGACGAGGGCGAGACCAGCCCTCTTGTACTCGTGTCCCGCTTGTCGGGACACAGAGTATCCGCAATGCGGCGCAGGGCGTGTGCGTGTTAGACGATTGTTTACTTTGGAAAGTATGCCTAAGTATGTGCGTCTTGACTATTTATCTACGCTCATCGCTGTGCTTCAGGCTAGTATCACGCTCCCATCCGCACGGGGCGACTGGCTTGTCTCATTGTCGCTGAGTGCGCCTGCGCCGGTCGCGCACATAGATGAGTTTACCTGGCGAATGGCGCATACTGTGCTCTTCCGTGTCGAACAACTGGATCTCCTTGATCAGATCGAGGAGCTTCTTGTAACCGTAGTTGCGTGGATCGAACTCCGGCGACTGGTTGGCGATGTGCTGGCCGACATGGCCGAGGTAAGCCCATCCGCTCTCGTCGGTCGATGCCTCGACCGCCTTGCGCAGCAAGTTTGCCACACGGGTATCTGTTTTCAATTCGTACGGATGGCGGCGGCGCTGAGTTTCTTCCTCGTCGTCCTCATCTTCTTTACGCAAAATTTCGGTATAGATAAACTTGTCGCAGGCACCGACAAACGCCTTGGGTGTTTTCTTTTCACCGAAGCCATAGACCAACATCCCCGCTTCTCGCAGGCGTGAAGCGAGGCGTGTAAAATCGCTGTCGCTCGATACCAGACAAAAACCCTCTACTTTGCTGGCGTAAAGCAAATCCATGGCATCAATGATCATGGCGCTGTCGGTGGCGTTCTTGCCTACGGTGTAACGGAATTGCTGGATCGGTTGGATCGAGTGTTCGAGGAGTACTTCTTTCCAGCCCTTGAGGTTTGGGTTGGTCCAGTCACCATAGATGCGTTTTACACTTGCCAGTCCATACTTGGCAATCTCGGCGAGCAGGTCGTCGATTATTGCCGACGGTGCGTTGTCGGCATCAATCAAGACCGCCAGCTTGGTCGTGCTGATCTCTTTGAATTTAAGCCCTGTTGACTCAGGTTCCATACGTTCATTACGGTCATTGATACGGTCATTGATACGGTCATTGATTTTTTTATCGTTCATCTCTTGCTTTCTCATAACCATCTTGGCCATCCTTCTCCCAATAATGATTTCATTGTTGTTCGCTGAAGCTAGTCACGCCGGCGATGGCGAAAGTAGCTTCCGTCGTCTCTAGCAACACATCGAACGGAATCGGCCACGCTACTTCTTTGCCTTTCAGCACGCGCGCCAGTGCCAGCAACTCCTCGCGGTGTCCCTTGTCGCTCCTGGTCGTGGCAATATCTGCGAGCTTGACGTCGTAACCCTGGAGTGATTGGTAATTATCCATGACGACACTCTTGCCGTCGAAGTGCAGTTCCACATATTCTTTGGACAACTGGGGGCTGCCCACGGCAAAATAGTGGAGCGTGGCAACTGAACCGTCGCCATATTTCAATACAATCGCTTTGTTGTCAACAGCCTGGAATTTGCCCATAGCCGGTGACAGATTATCCCAGAACAAAGAGGTGATAGGCGCGCCGATCCAAAAAGCAAAGAGATCGAGAATATGGCACGCCTCGCCGACGATCCTGCCACCATGCTCGTGTACCCAGTGTTCAGAAGCGATGTAGCCGGCATTCATACGATAGGTGATGAAAAGCGGTCCCAGCCGCTGGGCCACATGTTTTTTGATCTCCTGGGCATAACAACTGAAACGGCGGTTGTAGGCGACCATCAGGAGAGGCTTATTGGCCGTGCCATAGCTGTAAAATTCCTTGATTTTGTTCAACTCTTCTAGCCGCACCGCCAGCGGCTTTTCTACGAGCACATGCTTGCCTGCTTGCAGAGCCTGTAATGTCAACTGTGCGTGGCTATCATGGCGGGTAGCGATGAGCAGCAAATCAACCTGATTGTCATGTAAAATTTCCTGGTAACTGGTCGTGGCATACGCCGCTCCGTACGCCTCAGCCGCAGCCCTGGCCTTGACACCACAGGCATCCATCACGGCGTGTAGTTGATAGTGGGCAGACAGATCACGCAGGTTGGGCAGATGCATAGTGGTAGCAAAATTGCCGGCACCTACCAACGCCACTTTGATTTTGTCACTCGCCACCGGCCGGCTGTTGACCATTACCTTGCGTTCATGGTTGCGGCAATTCACCAACTGCGTCATATCCGGCTCGCCGTAATGGACGAGCAGCATAAGCGGTTTTTGTGCCGTGCCGTCTTGTAAGGCTGCAAAAGCGGCTTCCACCTGGGCGAGCGGATAGCTGCCATGAATCAGTTTGTCCAGACGTACGACACCGACAGCGAGCAGCCGCAGGTATTCCTGCATATTGCGTCGTTCGGTCCAGCGCACGTAGGCATACGGGTAGTCCACCCCGTTCTGTTCGTATCTGTCGTCATAACGACCTGGCCCATAGGAGGTGGAGATCATAAAATCAATTTCCTTGGCATACATGTCTTCGCGGGCAATTTGCATGCCTGACACCCCGACCAGCACTACACGCCCTTTCTTGCGTGCCATCTTGAAACTTTGTGCCAGCGGCGTCGAGCTGGCCGTAGCGGCAGTGAACAGCACAGCATCGGCGCCATGTCCGCCCGTGATGTGTTGCACGGCCGCCACGATATCCGTTTCACTCACCGACAGGGTATATTCCGCACCCAGTGCTGCGGCGATTTGCAGGCGTTGCGTATTGATGTCGCTTGCCACCACACGTACGCCGGAGGCCTTGAGAATTTGCACACACAAGAGGCCAATGATGCCGGTGCCGAGCACTACCCCCCACTCGCCGAGTTTAAGGTTGGCGCGTCTTACCGCATGCAGGGCGATAGCACCGAGCGCCACCGACGAGCCTTCGGCAAAACCAATGCTGGCAGGCAGTGCCACCACGAGGTTGTCCGGCACTTCCACATATTCGGCATGGTGAGCGATACCGGCGCCAGCCGCCGCCACGCGGTCGCCTGGCTGAAAATCGCGTACACCTTCGCCTACAGCCAGCACCACGCCCGCCAGCGAATAGCCGATCGGCGCACTTGCTTCCTGTTTTTCACGCAGCTTACGCCACAGCCTATCCAATCCTTCGCTTTGTGCCATATGCCAGGCTTTTTTGAGTTTTTCCGGTTGGGACAGAGCTTTCTGGATCAGGGATTTCTGGCTTTCCTGCACTACCGCCACCTCGGTGCCGGCGGAAATACAGCTTGTCACCACCTTGATAAGGACTGTACCAGGGGATACCATGGGTGCCGGTACCTCGGCGGCCCACACTTTGCCTTTTTTGACCAATGCCTGTCGCATGCTCACTCACTCCTTTAGCGCCAGACTCCGCGCGTGTCAACCACCTCTTTCTGCCGCAAGAGGGTTCGGTCTATCTGCGCAAACAGGCGATGGTTGACGAGCAATACCACGATATTGGCGTCGCGCATGGCGCTATCGAGGTCACAAAGACGCAGAGGCAGTCCCTGCAAGACGTTGGGCAACGCGGTGATATAGGGTTCCACGAGCAAAATATCACCGAGCCTTTCGCGCGCGAGCATTTCTACCACTCGCACCGACGGGCTTTCGCGTAAGTCATTGGTGTCTGGTTTATAGCTGAGTCCCAGGCAGGCGATCACCGGTTTTTTTAACTGCCTGGCTTTTTGTCGGATTTGGGCCACCACGTAGTCAGGGCGCTCATCGTTGATTTCACGGGCAGTGCGAATGAGTCGTGCCTCTGCCGGAGCGCTGTGCACGATAAACCACGGCACCACCGGAATGCAGTGGCCGCCGACGCCGGGGCCGGGCTGGTGGATGTTGACTCGCGGATGATGATTGGCCAGAGAGATCACCTCCCACACGTCAATGCCAAGTTTGTCGCAGATCACGGCAAGCTCGTTGGCAAAGGCGATATTGATGTCACGGAAGGTATTTTCCGCCAGCTTTACCAGTTCCGCCGTGCGCGCCTTGGTGAGAATGCAGTCGCCTTTGACGAAAATCTTGTAGAGAGCGACGGCTCGTTCTGTGCATTTTTTGCTGATGCCGCCGATAACACGGTCGTTATGTACCAGCTCTTTCATAATCTGACCGGGGATGACCCGCTCCGGGCAGTGTGCTACCTGGACATCGGCGTTTTCGCCATGGTTGTGCGGAAAAGTGAGGTCGTGTCGCATGTGCGACAACCAGCGCGACAGTTCTTCAGTAGTGCCTACGGGCGAGGTTGATTCAAGAATCACGAGATTGCCCCTCGCCAGCACAGGGGCAATCGCTTTGGCGGCACTTTCGATATAGCTGGTGTCCGGTGTGTGGGAAGAACCCTTGAACGGCGTGGGTACGGAGATGATAAAAACATCTGCCGCTTCCGCCGTTACCGTAGCCCGCAGTCTACCGCCAGACACGGCGTCGGCGACGATGTTTTGCAGATCGGGTTCGACGATGTGGATTTTCCCCTGGTTGATCGTCTCAACCACTTTTGCGTTGATATCCAAGCCGACCACTTCGGGAACATGCTGGGCCAGTACTGCGGCGGTCGGCAGGCCAATGTAACCCAGCCCTACGATTTCTATTTTGGCAAACTTTTCCAAAGTTCTTTCCTTTGCAATGTAACCATCACTTTTCACTATTATTACATCGTGAAGGCAAATTGCCAAGGAAATTCCGTAAAAATCGCGCTGGCTGAGTGCATGAACTATGCGTTCGTGGAAATCCCCGTGAGATGCACGGAGCTATAAATTTTGCACCTGACGGCTTCCCAATCTGTCATCTTTTCTCTTTTTGCATGGCGTTCAGCCGCTCTTGACGCACGGCCGGATCAAGGCGTTCGATACGGGTGATCTGGACGCATGCTATCTTTTCCCGCCGCATTTTGGACTTGTCGCTATTCTCCTGCCAGGATAACAGTATGATGTAGTCCTTACTCTCTTTTTCGATCAGTCCTTGCACTATTTTTCCGTCTTGCAGGTAAATAACATCCCAGAGCCGAGTATCGGCAGTCAGCTTCCGACGCAGATTGGCGATGAGCGGGGACAGTTCTGCCGATAGCGCCTGTAGCTTGCCGGTTTCCTGTCGTTCAGGCGACCACTGCCACTTTAATGCTTCGGAGCACTTGCGCACAGCGTGTGTGTAAAATTCTTGGGCGTAGGCCGGTTTGGCCGGTTCCAGGTCTTGCGCAACTTCTTTGAGCAATTTTGCCAGATTGCACACCCCGGAGGCCGACTGCTCGCGCAGAGCCAGGAGCGCCGCTTGCACACGCACATTGTCGGTTTCCTGCGTGCGGAACTCCTCAAGCAAAGAATCTATACGGTAGCTCTGGTAACAATCTTCCCATGACAAGGCAAGAAACGGTAAAATTCCCTCCACGGACGGCAAGATGTAGGCTTTCTTTTTCCACTCGCCTTGGTTCATCAATCGCCACTTATTCTGCGCCGCCGTCAGTTGTTTTTGCGTGCGTTCCAGCAGTTTGGCCAACGGCTGCCAGCTGTTCTGCACCTTGACATATCCTTTTTTCTCCAACTCGCTTGTCGCATACCACACGCCGTCCTCGCAGTGATAGTATTTACGGTATTGGGGAGCTATGGAAAGTAAACTCTCGATAGCCGCCTGGCGCAAACTGTCAGGGGCTTTCGACGAGATGGCGATTGCATATACCGCCCTTTTTGCATCTTCTACCGCCGCCGCTCCTAAAATCTGTATGGCTTCGATCTTGGCATCTACATTGTACTCACCGGTGTCGTCCTCGACCACGGCGATCAGCGCAGGAAATACCTCGTTGCCCCATTTTTTCAAGATTTGTTTGGCCTGTTTACGCAGCGTAAAATTCTGGATATTGAGAGCCAAAATGACAAGCGGTATCGCTTCATTGCCATACTGCTCCAACATCTGCAAGGCACGCATCCTTTGCTCATCGCTGCCGCGTACGATGTCGTTACGCAATTTTTCGATACTGGGTGGTGCGAAATAGAGCCAGACACCCAAGAGTAGTAGCAGCAGAAAACCACTTAGAGCAATCCACTTGCGCCAGAGATAGGCACGTACGAGCCAGGTGGCAGAACAGTTCTGCAAAAATGCCGGTAGAGCAGGCTTGTCGTCGCCTGGTTTTTCCCGTGCTGGGTACTCAGGTGTGTCCGCGTCCTGGAAAGTCAGTGAATTATTTTCTTGCGGTGTTGCTTCGACCTCTGGTGTGTCCGCGTCCTGGAAAGGCAGCAAATCGTTGAAAGCCGGTGAATTATTTGCTTGCTGCGTAACCTTGACGGCATTTTTGTCAATGCATGTCTCGGTGTCAATGACCTCTTCGTTCCATATCGGCATAGGAGCCTTGTCGTTATTGGCGGCCACAGTGTTTCCCTTTTGCTGCTGCAATGTCTCGGCGAGCGCCTGTGCCATCTCGGCGGCCCTCTGATAGCGATGTTCGGTTTTTTTTTGCAGTGCTTTCAGGCAGATGGCTTCGGCCATCCGTCCGAGAGGTGACAGCTTGGGGTTTACTTTTTGCGGCAAGGGGATGGGTTTCATCAGCACCGCATACATCAGGTTGGCGTCGGATAGCCCATGGAACGGGGTGCGTCCGGTGAGCATCTGATAGAGAATGATACCAAGCGACCAGATATCGGCGCGCTGATCCACCACTTGCGAGTTTTCCCATTGTTCGGGCGACATGTAGTGCGGAGTACCAAGGCTGATTTGCGGGGCGGTGATTCCCTCTTCGTCCGCATCTTTTGCCTTGGCCAGGCCGAAATCGGTGATTTTGGGTACCAACGAAGTGGAAAACAAGATATTGGCCGGTTTCAGGTCTCTGTGAATCAGTTGCTTTCCATGCGCGAAATCGAGCCCTTCTGCCACTTGCTGCAAAACGCGCAAGCCGTCGCTCAAGGTGAAATTCTTTTGTTTCAGATATTGAGCAACTGAGCCGCCAGCGAGATACTCCATGATAAAGTACGATTCTTTGGGATTGGCATAGTAGATGGTGACAATGTTCGGATGATTGAGATTGGCCAGCGTGCTGATCTCGCGAAAAAAGCGATGCTGTTCTTTCTCCCCCATCTGTCGCAAAAGTTTAGCAGCTTCCTGTCGCCCCGGATCACCCATATTTCGGTTAAGCACCAACCACACCGTGCCTTGTGCCCCGCTAGCAAGCTCTTTGACATATTGATAACCCGCTGGTAATGGAGGAAGGTAGAGATTCTGCTCTATTCCAGCCATAAAATTCCCTTTCCCTGTCACGAATTAAAAATTTGAAATATTTAAAAAATAAAAAATTTGCCAACATATTCTATTCTCGCGGCGAATGCGGTAATTTCTGTGTTTTATGATACCATGAAATGTGGATAGCGCAAAATGATTTTCTTGCAAGCGAAGCGGTTTTCTAGTAAGATAGGCAGAGAAGAAATCCAGAATTAGGAGAGCTGGCATGGATATTTTAAGCTATCACCAAAATAACCGTTGTATTGCCAGGTTTAACTTACAACAAGATGCAAAGATATACACGATAGGAAGTTCAGCGGATAACGATTTTGTGATTGCCCACCCGCAAGTGGCCCCTCAACAGTTGCAAATTCAGTTTGACAACGGCATTTACCATTTTCTGGCAGTTGCCGAAAACGGCACCATGTTGGAAGCTTTTACGCTGCCTGTAGACTGCTGGCTGGATTTGCCGGAAAACAAAAAAATATGGCTGAATCGCGAGCAGAGCGCCGGTTATCTGTTGTTTCGCTCTAAAGTGGCTGCGCCGCTGCCGAAAAATCAAAAAAATACGGCCGACAGCAATCCTGCCATGACTGGCGGCAAGGCTCGTACCACAAACGGTCTGAGCGATATACCGGCAAAGATGGCGGAGAAAAATGTTGCCGCCGAACCAGCAAATGATATCGGCAAAGCATCGGCAGCCGGCAGAAAGAAAACCGGCAAAAACCCTGCCGCAAATCCTGATCTGCAGACCACAGATAGCGAAGAAGCCGCTGTCACCAATCTATGGCAACAGGAGCAACCCACCATTGTCCCAGTTGCCGACGCCGGCGAACTTAACCTTGCGCCGGAGCCATCATGGGAACAGGATACTCTGTTGTACGAAACACGCAAGAAAAACGATGGCAAACTCGATGTTGACAAAATTTCTTCATTTGCAGGGCGTTACACAGTCATCGGCCTGCTCGGCAAAGGCGGCATGGGTATCGTCTACAAAGTCAGAGATGAAAAGATGAACCGCATAGTTGCCTTGAAACTTCTTATTGTCAAAGATAAGGAAACTCTCGAACTGATACAACGTTTTTTGAGTGAAGCCAGAACCATCGCCAAATTACACCACAGCAACGTCGTTGCCGTGCACGATATCGGCATGCACGAAGGTATGCCCTATTTCACCATGGATTTCATTGACGGCAAGGAACTGCATAAATGCCTCAATGATGTCAAGCCGAGACAGGCTATGCAATGGATGCTCGTTTTGTGTGATGCGGTAAATTACATCCACGAGTGTGGTGTAATTCATCGCGATCTGAAACCATCCAATGTCATGTTGCAGGGCAACCAGCCGATCCTCATGGATTTCGGCATTGCCCGCGATGAAACGACTCACTCCGTTCTCACCGTCGCAGGCAAATCAATCGGCACGCCGGTGTACATGTCGCCCGAACAGGCACGTGGGCAGACCAGTCAGATCAATGTGCAAAGCGACGTGTACGGGCTTGGCGCTATCTTCTATGAAATGTTGACCAAGCAACCGCCGTTTGCCGGCACGCCCATTCAGGTAATTTACAAAGTCTGCAATATCGAACCGACACCTATTGCCACGCTCAATCCGGGTATACCAAAAGATATCATCACCATCGTCAGCAAAGCAATGTGCAAAGACAAGTCTTTCCGCTACGCTTCGGCCAAAGAAATGGGGAAGGATATACAAAGGTATTTGCAGGGACTGTGTATTCACGCTAAACCGCTCACGCTCTCGCAACACCTGGTCAAATTGTTCCGCCAGAATCGCAATGTCAGCTATGGCGTGCTGGGCGGGGCAGCGTTGTTGATCTTGATGCTCGGCACCTTCTTTTATTCGCGATATACTGCGGCAGCAACGCGGCAGCACAAAATCAGCGAACAGATGCAGACTGCAGCCCAACATCTGGAGGCGGCAAAGACGTTGAACAGTGACACTATCACTCACTACATTCAGGCTTCCGAAAACTATACGCGTGTCCTTGGGTTGGACAGCAGCAACGCAGAAGCGCAAAACGGAAAATTCGAAACATTGCTGCAGATCGCCCAGCATGCGAGTCTTGTCTTGCACGATTACAATTTCGCCCGTACCATGTACAGCAGTGCCCAACAAATGGGAATCAACGACCAGCGAGTCAAAGCCGAACTGGAGATCATGCAGAAAAAAGAGAAAGAAGAAAAACTGGCGGTGCATAATATGCTCAACAAAATTTTTGCGCAGTTGCGTGAACAAAAATGACGCTATCCCCGCCACACCCTGTAGCTGGTGCCGCCCAGTTCTATATGGTTTTCGCCAGGCTGCAGTTTCATATTTTCTGTAAGCACATGGCGCAGAATATGCAAGTTTTGCGAACGGGCGTGGGTGATGAGTGCGCGTGCGAAGACGAGGTGCGGCGTCTGGCGATCCAGGTAGTACAACTGTAGTGTCTGTGCCAGTTCTTTGAGCGAAGCGAGTGTCACCGCTGTAGTTCCCTCTTTGTTTGCCGATTCTTGGGGCGCACCAGGGGGAGTGGCAGCTACCGCCGGCGAAAAGTCTGCCAGCGGCTGCTCCGAGCAGATGTCGCGAAGTCCGTCGAGCCGGGCCAAAAGCCGCAAATTTTGTTCACGTAGCTCCTGCGCCAGTTTTTCGTGTTCGCCGGCGATCGTCTGCAATTGTTCTTCATGCTGCTGCAACATGTGGCTTGCCTTGTGAGCGAAGTCATTCAAACCATTTTCGACACGCCGCAACAGCTCGGTAAGCGGCGCCGTCTCGCGGCTGATTTCAGTGTGCAACTTTTGCCATGCCGCCTCGTGCCTGGCCGGATCGTCAGGATAATCGGGCACAGGCTCCATGGCACATACCACAGCAGGCTGCGTCGTTGGCGGCTCAACAGTTTCAGGGCGGGTGTTGTGCGCTTCGATTTCCCTGAACGGCAACCACTCGCCACCCCGGCATTGCGGCCACACTTCCCGCTCGAAACAAAGTCGCATCAGGCTAAACATCGGATGGCGCAGGCAATTCCAGTAACGATAGAGGCCAGTCTGGTAAAACAAAAAAGCTTCCTTCCGAGTCAGTAAGTTTGCACCTGCCTGGCCACCATTGCCCTCCGCCGACGGCTCCAGCCAGCTATCCATGTGCAAATTGGCGACATAGCCGTGTAGTGCACGCGACACGTGGTCGAGGGGCGGCACGGCGAGCAGTTCGAAGATGTCGGAAAACATGATGCCGAAGCGCCCGTGCCACAGCAGCACGTAAAATTCACAGTTGAGGTAGAGGCTTGCGATTTTTTGGTAAGCGGCCAAGGGAAGATGGCTGCGCAACAACGGAAAGACTTCGCTCATCAGCCATTCACCGACGCGTACGGCCTGTTCTTTGCAGTTTCTGCCGAGCAGAAAGGCGGCGCCGGTTTCGCTGATGAGAAACAAGCGGTTCACGCGCCGGTAGTGGGGAATGTTTTGCGTACTCAGGTAGTGTTTGAAAACACAGAGTGTTGGTCCGCTCAGGGTGAAAAAGTGGATGTTCTCGCTGCAGTCGGGGGAATTGCGGAGAACACGGCTGAGTGAACCATAGCCCATGAGAAGTGCCATTTCGCCGCCGATCACCACCCCTTCTCCGGTGTCGGTGTGGCGGAACAACCTGAGCGGCATGCGGTTGAGAGGACAGATTACGGTAGTCACCAATGCGAACATGTTTTCTTCCTCCATAAAAATAACAAGTGAAGATTGCGTGAAGATTTTAGCCCGCACCGACGACAAAATTGGCGACGTTAGGATGTGGGTATTTTTTAACGGATCCAGACACAGCGGAGTAGTTATGGATACTTCCCAAGATAAATTCGGTTCCCGGGCGCAGCCATTGGCAAACGCGAAAGCTTCACCGCCGCTTCAAGCCAAAACCCCGCCACAGTTATTGCAGGATATCACCATACTCGCACAGGAACACGTGGAGGTGAGTGCACCCACCGTTCAGGTGAATCAGGCCGATGCCCAACTTTGCAAAAGCGCTACCGTGATTGTGAAAACTGTAGAAGAACCGGCCGACAGCCAGATGTTGCCGGAACCGGCCGCCGGAGAGAGGCATCTGCAGGAATCGGTCTATCTCTTGGGTAAAAAAATGTTGCGGCGCTACCAGATTCTCGCAGAGCTGGGGCGTGGCGGTATGGGCGTGGTATATAAAGTCTGTGATCGTGAGTTGAACCGAACCGTGGCGCTCAAGGTGATTCTGGCAGAAGCCGCGGTCAAAGAAGAAAAAAAAGAGCGATTTTGGCGGGAAGCCAAAGCGACGGCATTACTTCGTCATCCTAACATCGTAACGGTGTACGATATCGGCATCGAGGACGACCGCCCGTTCTTCACGATGGAACTGATCTCCGGCGTGTCGTTCCAGCAATACCTGCACCAGGGCAAACACAGTCTGCGTGAGGTCGTGGAGATCGTGCGAAAATGTTGTGAAGCAGTTGATTATGCTCACAGCCAGGGCATCATTCACCGCGACCTGAAACCGTCCAATATCATGGTCCAGGAGCAGGGCGAACCCAAGGTGATGGATTTCGGCCTGGCTAAAATTACCACCGCCCATGACGATTTGTCCAAAACAGGCGATGTGATGGGCACCCCGGCTTACATGTCCCCTGAGCAGGCAGCCGGCAGTAAAGAGCTCGATGCGAGAAGCGATGTCTTCAGTCTGGGTGCTACTTTGTATGAAGCCCTCACCGACAAGCCGCCGTTTAAAGGCGAAACCTATCTCAACACGCTGTACCAGGTACAGTACAAAGAGCCGAGCCCGCTGCGTGCCCTGAATGCTCAAATTCCGTTCGAGCTGGAAGCAATCTGCCTCAAGAGCCTGGAAAAAGAACCACGAGCGCGCTATGCCAGCGCGGCGGAGATGGCCCATGATCTGCAAAATTTCCTCGACTTCAAGCCGATCAAAGCCAAGCAATTGACCGTTTGGACGCATACAAAAAAATTCATCCGGCGCCATCGGTTGCTATTCACCGCCTGCACCATGGTCTTTCTGGCCATCCTGCTCGGCGGCATTTTTTCCTTCTGGCAATGGCGTCGGGCCGAAAGCCAACGTTTGCTCGCGGAGCAGGCGCGCCGCCTGGCGGAAATCTCCAGAGACGAAGTCAACACGAAGCTGGCTGAAATATATGTCGACAAAGCGAAGCTCTCCTTACAGAAGAACTACCTGGGTCATGCTTTGATCCACTACTGGCAGGCTCAGCAATACGCTTTCCTGCCGCAGAGCAGCTTCGGCACAATGTATACCTGTCACCATCAGATACCTGAACTGACGGTGTTGCCTGCCCCAAGCATGATCGCAGCTATAGCCTGTTCGCCGCAAGGCGACTGTGTAGCCGCTGCACTTTGGAGCGGCGACATCCACATCTGGGAAATGGAGACGGGCCGGCAAGTGCGGACTCTGCACGGACACCGCGACGCTGTGCGAGCGGTCTGCTACTCGCCGGATGGCCGCTATCTGGCCAGCGGCGGCCATGACAAGAGTGTCAGGATCTGGGATATGACCACCGGCAAGGAGGTAATCTCTTTGCTCGGACATACGGGTATGGTGCGCGCCGTGAGCTATGCGCCGGATGGCAAACAATTGGCCAGCGGCAGCCATGACAAGAGCGTCAAGATATGGGATGTGGCCAGCGGCCAGGAAGTGTTGTCGTTAGCAGGTCACAGTCATTGCGTAATTTCGCTCCAGTACACGCCGGACGGCAAGTGTCTGACCAGTGGCAGCTATGACAAAACCGTCAAAATTTGGAACGTGAGCAACGGCCAGGAAGTGCGCAGTCTGTCGCGACACAAGAGCTATGTCTTGGCGGTGAGTTATACGCCGGACGGCAGATATCTGGCCAGCGGCAGCAGTGACCGAACCATCAAAATATGGGAGAACGGCGAAGCCAAAAAAGTGGTGACCTTGCAAGGCCACACCGATTCGGTCAATGCCTTATGCTATGCGCCGGGCGGCAGGCATCTGGCCAGCGGCAGCGCCGATAAAACAGTCAAAATATGGGACGCCAGGAGCGGCAGCGAAATTCTGACCCTGTTCGGACACACCCAGGAAGTGGTGGCCGTGAGTTACACGCCGGACGGACGATATCTGTTGAGCGCCAGCAGTGACAAAACCATCAAGGTCTGGGATCTGAGTACCTGCAAAAAATTGCAGCAACGGGCGAGCCAGGCAGAGGTGGTGAATGCTTTGAGCTGGTCGCCCGACAGCAAATACCTGGCCGGCTGCAGCGACAAAGCCATCAAAATATGGGACGCCAGGAGCGGCCAGGAAGTGCGCTCCTGGCCGGTAACACAGGCCTTCATTTCCCTGACCTGGGCTACTGACAGCACATATCTGGCAGGCTGCAATGGCAATGTTGTCACAATCTGGGACGCCGGACGTGGCGTGGTGGCCGCTACCCTGAAGGGACACTCGGACGCCGTAACATGTGTTGTCTATGCGCCGACCGGCGACCATCTGGCCAGCGCCAGCAAAGACGGCGCCATCAAGATTTGGCAAGTGAGCGACGGCAGAGCTATTGTGACCAGCCATGGCCACTTTGTTACCTCCCTGATCTATTCTCCCGACGGACGTTATCTCGCCGGCAGCGCGGAGTCCGACATCATCCTCTGGGAGTTGAGCATCGGGCAAACGCTTCCCCAGTTGCGGAAATATCGCGTCTTGAAAGGGCACGTCAACACAGTCTCTGCCCTGGCGTACACAATGGATGGAAAACATCTGGCCAGCGGCAGTTGGGACAATGTCATCAAGATATGGGAAGTGAAGAGCGGCGAGGAGCTACAGATTTTGCGCGGCCACGAGGCGTTTGTCATTTCGCTTTCTTATGCTCCTGATGGCGATTATCTGGTCAGTTTGAGCAGCGACGGCACCGCTAAAATCTGGGCCACCACCGGAGCCGAAGTGCAAACTCTAGCCGGCCATGACGCCTCGGTCGCTGCGCTCATTTTTTCCCCAAACGGCAGGTATCTGGCCAGCGGCGACAACGACGGTTCGGCCAGGATCTGGGAAACGGGGTTGTGGGCGAATGCCGACCAGTTGACCGAGCGCGTGCGAAATTATGTGGAGTATGCCATCAGTTATGGTCTGGATATCAATGAGGCACTGTTGCCGAAAGGTCTGTTGCAACGCGCCAGAAACAAACGGGAAGCCGCCCGCCAAGGTAAAATCGGGTATTACCCCGACGGCGGCAAAAAATATGTCGAGCTGTTCGCCAACGAGTATGACAACATCTTGCGCTGCGGCATCAAATAGCGAGGATCGAGCCTGCATGCAGGCCGAAACAATAGCGGCAGCGAAAATTTACCAGATATATGAACGGCTAGCCTCACGGTAGCGCTGCCGCCAGGCGCGTGCCTCACGCAGCCTGAGCATCTGTTCTTCAAGGCCAGGTTTTCCCTGGTGCTGCAACAACAGCGCATCCAGTTGAACGTTGAGCCGCCGCTCCAGTTCCAATTCGCAACGTGCGTCGGGTTTGCCTGTTGCCTGCCGTTTTTCCACCTCGGCCAAGAGGTCACTCATACTCCACTGGTGCGGATTTAACAGGTGTTCCGGGTTACACATAGCCTGAATCAGGCGTTGTAGTGCTCGCCGGTTCTTGCTGGTGGCATCGCGCAGATCGCTGGCCGTTACCGTACCGCTTGTGCCGACACGCGCCAGGATGGCTTCTTCATAGTCCATCGTCTGCCACAATATGCCCTGTTCTTCGCCGCCCGAACGGTTCCCATGTTCGGCGGCCAATTTTTCCCTGAGCAGCATTGTCATGCGCTGGTAGCCACGCAGCATATCAACATACATGCGTTCCAGCTCGGCACGTGAATAGCGCATACAAAAAGCGATGACAAACCAATCTTTCCAGCCACTAAAAAAACCGGCAGGGTTGGGGACAAAGCTCATGAAAAAATCTTTTCCCGATTTCTGCACCAGGCCCATCACTTCGCCTGTGGTAAGAAAATCGAGGTCGCGTTTCATCTCGTCCAGGTGGCCGCGCGCATCAATGGCCAGCTTGAGTGGAAAGCTCGGCGCGATGAGTTCCTGCCACTCTTTCTGCATGGAAGATGGCAGTTGCCGGGCGTGCTGTTCGAGATTGAAGCCGGCAAAGAAAAACAGGCGCGACAGACGGATGCGGCCGACCATGAGGTCTTCAAGCACGCTTTGCACTTGGCTTTGCTTAAGCTCGCGTTTGAGGCGACGCTGGATCGTCTTCATCATTTTCCAGGTGCGGAAAATACTGCCGATGTAACTGGCAAGCGCCTCCAGCACGATGTCAACGGCATTGGCCAAAAGAATGAACTTGAGGCCGATGGTGGCTTGCATGGCGCGCAGGAACAACACCGACTGAGCGGCGGCACGCTCGACCGAGCCAGGCCGTCCGGCATCGTCGCCGAGCAGGAGTTCGAACCACGGCATGCCGCTCGCCTTTGATTTTTCTAAAATCCGGCGACGCAGATTCCTGAGAGCATCCCATGCCAGCTTGGGCAAGAGGATAAATTTGTAGAGCACGACCACCACGCCACGGCCGACGTAGAACACACCCTTGCCCACGTACCAGATGCCGAGAAACGGCAGCAACAAGAGGCGAAATGGCAGCAGCCACGGATGCGCGAGTCTGGCCCTGGGTGCCATCCTCAAATCTCGCGGCATAAGATTCAAAGCTTGCGAAGGCGGTTCGGCCAATTTTTTTTTGCCGGCGGTTACCGTAGTCGGAGCCACTCCGCCGGCGCGCGTTATCGTGACACGGTCCTTGGCCACCTCTTCCTCGGCTTTGCGCTCTTCCGCCTCTTTGGCGAGTTTGGCCGGAGCACGACGCTCTCCCTCTTTCTGCAACTCTGAAGCACGACGTTTGTCTTCCTCTGCCGGCAGCTCCTCTTTCTCCAGTAACATTTCTGCCTCTGCCGCACCAAACGATATTTCGCCGCCTTCTGGCGACACAGCCGTGCCAGCCCCGGCGCCGCCAACCTCGCGTTCACCGGCGCCGATTTTACTAGGTCGCCGGGCATCGTCCGTCTTGCCTCCCTTGGGCGCCTTTGCCGCTTTGTCAGGCATTGCCATCAGTCCGGTGCCGTCGTCCACAGGTGCTTGCTGCCGCTGTGCCTGTTCTTCGTCGCGGCGCGCTTCGGGCTTTTTCTCTTTCTTTTTTTCGGCTACGGCTATGCGCTCGGTCGTGACTGTCGTTGGTTTGGCTTCGGGCGGCAGCATGCCGCCTAGCACCGGCGGCATGGGG
This sequence comes from Planctomycetota bacterium, assembly GCA_020057085.1. Taxonomy (GTDB): domain Bacteria; phylum Planctomycetota; class Uabimicrobiia; order Uabimicrobiales; family JABWCH01; genus JAGVGO01. Next base: position 60,745 of record JAGVGO010000238.1, read on the forward strand.
GCACGTGCCGGTTTGGCTGGCTCGACAGCCCCGGCTGGCGCCGCAGGCGCAGGGGGCGCTTCTTTCTTGAACGAAATGCCCCTGGCTAACTCTTGTTGCGGCTCAGGGCGCGACACAGGTTTTGGTGATGGTTTGGCCGGCGGCGAAGCACGCCGTTTCTTGTCCACTTCCGGTTCGCCGAGGATGATTTCGCGTGGCTTTTCCTCTTTTGCTTGCACAGCAATTTTGGGCGGTGCAGCCGCGCCAGGCGCAGGACAGACCGGAGCGGGTGGAGGCGCTGGAGCTGCCGGTTTTTTCTGGAGCAGTGACACCAGGCTACGCAGATAGGCAAGTGCCTCGGCGGCGGTCGGGAAGATGCGAAAAACATTGTTGATTCCCGACTCGTCGAGCATGGCGAGCATGTCCGGTTCGTCTGTCACCAGCACTACCACGTCATTCGCTCGCTCAAATTCGGAGAGGATGCCGATGAGAAAAGAGAGATCTGCGGCGGCGACGGCAAACGCCTGGCTCAGGTCGAGAACCACGTGGCATATTTTCTTTTCCAGAGAAGACAAGGCTTCCTGCATGATGCCGCCGGCATTTTGTCGAGTGATCAGGCCGCGCACATGTATGATAGCTACCTGGTGTGACTCGTACAGCGTGTCTACCTCGCTCGTCACTTCTGTGATGTCATGGCGCATCGCCAGGGCAATCCATCGCTCCATAGCGGCGGGATCCTTCTGCCAGGCGGCGTAGCGGAATGGCCACTTGCGCAACAATAAATCTTTCATCCGCGCTGTCTGTCGTTTGAGCAGCGAACTGGGTTCTTGCGAGTTGGGGGAAAGCAGCGAATCGCTCATAAAATTCCTTCTTTATCTTTTTTTCTTCTCCGGCAGCAGTTGTGTCAGATGCAACACGCTCAGCACACCAAGGCACACCACTACGGTAAACCAGAACAGCCCGTAAGGGTAAACGGCACGCTTGTACCAGTAGGCATTGCTCAACGCTGGCAAAATGAGGAGCCCGCCTCCCAAACCAGAGAAAAGATGGATTGCCTCCCACTTCGTCAGCCGTTCTCTGGGCGCGGCTACTGGCATACGTGTCGCGCGTGTCTTGCCGATAGGCTCCCGCGATATCTTGTGCTCCTGTGTGCGCGCAAGCGAACTGGAGCCGCTGCGCGTAGGGATGCGATGTTCTTGGGTCTTGGCGAGTGTTGTCTTGTTGACGCGGCCACTGCTCGCAGTGCTCACCCGTTTGCTACCGCCGGGGCTGGGGACCGGCATACGCTTGGTGGTGCCGGACGTACTCTGTTTCACTGGCGCGGCACGGCTTGGTGCCGGACGCAGTGTAGCCGCAGCGATGATGTTGCTGCTATGCGGGTAAATCTTTCGATAAAGGTGAAATTTCAGGAGCAGGCAGAGAATCAGGAGAGCGATGCCGATTTCCAGGTACAGGCGACTTTTCTCATCTTGCCACAGCGAGGCCCACGGACGCACACAGTACTCTTCTTTGATCGAGAAGCTGCCGAACAACGGACTGATGAGCGCGGTAGGCCGCTCGTATACATCCTGGTATCGCTCCGGCCACCATTCAGCCGGCTTGAAAGCCCAGCGCGAATGGTAGAGGAACAAGCCGAGCAGACAGCCGATGAAAAGTGTGGCAGCAATCTGCAAAAAACGGCTGCGTCGTCTGTGGCTGCGCCAGAAACTGCGAAGTTCATCGCTGTAGAGTGCGCCTTTGATGACCAGGAGAAACGCCACGAACGTCATCGCCATCCACGGTTCCGGATAATCGTAGCGATCAATCTGGAACAGGCTTTGTACCAATGGTGCCAGATAGAGGCCACACACCACGCCGACCAATGTTGTGCAGGTTTCCTGGCACAAGATCAGTGGCCGCGGAGGTATGTCGTGTCGCCGCTTCTTGCCGGCTGGGTGCCAGGTAGTCACTCCCATGTAGAGCATGCTTTTCACTACGAATCCGGCCGATACGAGTGCGGCAATCGCCAACAGGACAAGACTCGCTTCCTGGCACGCGCGCGCGGTGAAGATAGTGGTGACGCCTGTAGCAATTGTCAACATCGAGATTTCATGTACGTAGAGATCACGGTCCACAGCAGTTGAGGACGGCGTGGTCATTGAGTTCTCCTTTATTTATTGTCTGCCGTGCCGACAACGAAGGGCAGCGCCACTACCTTGATTTCACCTTGGCGACAGGCTTCCCGTAGTGCCATTACATCATCGGAGTGGAATTTTTTGCCGGCCAGTTCCTTGAGCTCTTTGAGTGCTTCCTTGAGTTCGAGCGGGTTGCCGTTTGGCCGTTTGTCAGTGAGCAGATGGTCGAAATAGTTGGCCAAGCCTACGATGCGGGCGACTATCGGAATGTGCTCCTCCTTGAGTCCTTCTGGGAAACCGCTACCGTCATGGTATTCATGGTGGTATTTCACCGCGGGTAATATATCTTCCATGCCTTCCATCTCAAATAGTATCTTTTCGCCGGCCGTGACATGTTCCTGGTAAATTTTCTTTTGTTCCTCGGGGTTCTTCACCGCACTTCTGCTGATTACTTTGCCAACATCGTGGAGATAGCCGCCGAGCTGGCACAGGTAAGTTTTTTGCGGCGACATCGCTTTTTCCTGGGCAATGGCGCCGGCGTAGCTCGCCACTCGCATAGAGTGTCCGCGCGTTTCGGGCAGAGCCAGCTCCATGGCGGTAACGAGCGAGCGCATCATATTCATAAGCAACCGCGATTGCTTGCGATGCGAGCGCAGATTGTCTATGGCGATGGCGGTAAGGCAGGCGATGCCGTTTACGAACTCAAGATCTTGCTGAGTGAATAACTGCACCACACTACTGCCGCCGACATAGATGGCGCCCATCACCTGCTGCCGTGAAGTGAGAGGTGCGCAGATCACAGCCTTGATCTTACGGCGGACAATGCTGAGATTGTCGCGGAAACGTGTGTCGGCAGACGCATCGGTGGTGATGACCGCACGGTTGCTTTTGAGTACGCGCCGGATGATGCCACGCGATACCGGAGCGATCTTCACTTTTTCGCGCTCAAAAATGGCTTTGGGCGAAAGATCGCCATGCTTGTCTTTGAGGAAGATGTAGATGTTGTCTGGCGCCATTGCATCGGAAATATGTTTTAACGCTACCTGTAACACATGTTCATATTCCTTGGCATCGGCAATGATTTCGCTGAAGCTGTGCAATGACGAGAGGTGGCGTGCTGCCGTTTCGCCCGAATATTTGTTGCTTTTGTTGCCCTTGCCTCCCTTCTCCGCCACTTCTGCTTCTTCCACGACTTCGGGTGTCTCTTCGCCACCTTCGCCGCTTTCATCCTCGTCGTATTGGATCGGCCGGCCAGAATTTTTGCCAGCGATGGCTTCTTCGAGTTTGAGTTCGACGCTGCCGATTTTTATTTTGTCACCGGCGTCGAGGATTTCCTCATGGACGCGCTTGTTGTTGAGGAAAGTGCCATGCTGTGTCTTGAGGTCGCGAATAAAACACATGTCGCCCAGGGTAAAGAACACGGCGTGCCGTTGTTCCACTTCGGTATCCTTGATCTGGATATGATTACCGTCTTCGCGTCCGATATAAATTTCATCCTTGCTGATGGGGAATACTTTGTCTTTCAAGGGACCGTTGAGGATTTTTAAGTTCAGCATTCCTTCGCTCCTAAGTCGCTTTTTTTTACAGATACTAATTGACAATGGGTTGTCGTTTCAGATGCCAGGATTTGGATTTACAAAACCGTTTTCTTATAGTACAATTTTTTTCTGCAAATTACAATCTGAAATTGTACTGTCTACAGGAACTCAACTATGCCTAAAAAAAGAAATGAAGCCATCCTCATTCGTAACCATGGCGGTAAACTGGTGGAAGTGCATATCGTGCCGCATAGCCAGAAGCAAGGGAATGCTCGTTTTCAGAGCGATAATGTGGTAGTCGGAGCGATGGAGACAAGAGCGCTGCCGGAAAGATTCGATGCGCTCATCGAGTGGCTCGATCGCTCCGGTCGCTTGGGGGAAGTAGAGCAGATGGTCAAAGCGATCTTCGAGTAATTAGCTTGACAATGTTAAACCAGAGACCACGTAAAATTTCAGGTAGCGGATAGCATGGTCGTGATAGAACGCCCGCAGCCCTGGAAAAACCTCGCACAGCCACAGCCAAAAAGCAAATTGCCACCTGGCCTCTCAGACGCCATTCGCCTAAATGCAGAAAAACTGGCAGATGCGATAGGCCGAAATGGCGGACCTGTCACCGAAATCGCCGTGCTCAGACAAGGCAAGATAGTGTCGCTGTCGCTGCCAAGCGCAGTGACTTCCCTGCTTATTGCCAGTAGAAAATAGGCAAACCTGGCTGGTGGCAAAACCGTGTATTTGACCAATGAGCGTGTAACCGCCGCTGGCCGTGTTTCATTATGTCTTCGCCAGGTACCACCTCTTGGAGAATAGCTTATGTTGGAACTTCAGTGGCCGGACGAAAATTTTGTTGAGTAGCCATAGGATTTTGCTATGATAAGGAGGTGGAAGAAATTCGTAACTCGCTGCCACAACTTTCACGGTATTTATTGAGGAAAACCACTTCATGTTGACGCTGACTACGGAAGAAAAGAAAAAATGGATCGCCACGCTGCCATTTCCCCTCGCCAATTTTTACCAGGAGCTACTCAGCCAGCAAGCGGTCGTACAAAAAAATACAGTGGGCAAAGAAGACAACAATTTGGCTCAGACACTGTGGACCATGAGTCAGTGTTTTCATCTGCTGGGCCAGACGGTAGCCATCTGGACAATTTGCGATTATTTGGCTACGGCCAAGGAAAAAGAAAACGAGAAACGAGAAGTCCATCGTGCTTTTTTGGATGGCATAGCTGATGGTGAACCCAATTGGTCATTGCTGACGCAGAGATTGATCGTACATTTGGCAGAACAACAACAGTTTTTTCCCAATCAGATTCCAGAACTGCTGGAATTGACATCGTCCATTATCTATCTGCCGCAACCGCCATCCGCCGCGCTACCGTTTTCCATTTCCTCGCGCAAGCCTTACAGTTGGTTTGGCCTCATGCAACTATGGCACGATCTGGAACACCATTTATTTGCCGGTGATTACCGTTTTACCTTGCCAACGAGCGAAGTGTTGAGTTTTTATACCAACCTTCTGGAGACGGCGTTCAACAGTTGTGTTTTTTTTGAACGCTATGTTACGTATGTGCTGGTCAGCCGCGACGAACGCAAGACGCGAGGCTTTGTCTGCCAGGGTCCGCAGAGCCAACCTGTAGGAATTACAGGCATTGGTTCCGGACTATGGCATTCTTTGAAAGGAAAAGCCTTCTTGTGTTCCACAGGCCCCAAGAAGAAATATCTTTCTCTGTTTCCGCTGGTTGTTCCTTTATTGCAAAAACACGGGGAGCGCACCGCTTTTCACGATTTGTTGTTTTACCAATCAGGCGGTCAGGACAAGATGTGTTTTTACGGCTATCGGTCGCGCCAGTATTGTTACCACCAACAGTGTGCCCCAGGTGCCTTTGGGGTATGGCAGAAAGATTTGCGTTGGTTGGAAACGCATGCTACAAAATCACAAGAACTGAACCGCTATATCATTTCGTTTGAGGCACTGACCGCTTACCGCTGCCGCTCTTTTGTCGGACGCAACCAGGTATTCAAGGTAATCGCCGAAACGATTCAGACACGTCCGGCAGGTTATTTTTACCTGCGCGCACACCCTGGCTACGGGCAGACGGCCGTTTTTTCCATGCTCTACCAATGTGCACGCCAGGGCAATTTTAGTCAAGCCGCTATTACCTGGCAAGGGGCTACCCCTATATTTGCCTGGCATTTTTGCGGCGAACTGGCGCGTTGCGACGATCCTATTATGATCTTCAAGTCGCTCTATGGCCAAATCTTGCAAAAAGTATACGGCTATAGCGAAAGCACTATTGTGGCCTCTTTGCAGAAACTGCCTGGCGCGCCGGAAAACCTGCAACGCAGCCTGGAAAACTTGCTCACACAAATAAGCAAAGAGGTATTGACGCCACGTCAACAAAAGCTGGTCGTGGTGATAGACGGGCTGGACGAAAGCCATCTTTCTATGGCGGCACTTGCCACACTAGTTTCATTTATGCCTGTACAACTGCCTGCGCAGATCATTTTCTTGTTTAGCTGTAGCAACCACCATGGCTCATCCCATGATTTCACGCGTCAGCAAAGCAGCAGCTACGTACCTTTGTTTTGTATGCGCCTTCCTGGTAAAACCGCCAGCGAATTGCCGGCGGTCTCTCCGCTGTCGCCTCTCTCACAGGAAGAAGTCGCCGAGTGGGAGGCGCTCTATCTTAAGCCACCGGAAGAACAAAAAGAGGCTGTGAACGATTGGCTGTGGGAAAAATCACAAGGTGACCCATTTTACCTGACTCTTTTGCTCGACAGCATCGCAGCCGGACAAATTCTTTGGCGCAACCCCGCCCTCTTACCTTGTGGACGTTATGCACTGCTTGACCAGTTATGGCAAAATATTCCCGAAGTGCAACCAGGGCAGGGATACCGTCTGCTTGGTTTGCTTGCCGAAATACGGCAGCTTGCCAATGACGAAATGATCGGTATGATCAGCGGCTACTCGCCGGAAACCACGCAGAGGCAGCGCTGGTACCTCAACCATCTCTTACGCTATGAAGACAGCGTGTACACCCTGTCTCATACACTCTCTAACTCTTTTATCCGCGCGCAATTCACACCACAGGAAAACAAAAATTTTCACAGCGACATTGCCAAATATTATCGCTACACAGCCGAAGAAGAAAAAATTTTGTACAGACGTTTGAGCGAAGAAGGGCTACGCAATCTCTCTTACCACTATTACCATGCCGATGCCTGGATAGATCTGTATACCCTGGTGATGGACAACGATTTTAAAGAAGAAAAGTTAAAACGTTTCAAGGTGTACCATGAGTATCTTACGGATATAACCTTTGCGTTACAGGCCGGCGTCGAAAGACGGCAGTATGAAGAAGTGTTGCATTTGGGCTATCGCTACAGCGCGGTGATGTCCGAGGCTCTACAGGGAGTAGCGCATGCCTTTCGTATCGCCGCGCAAAAAGATTATGAACAGTCTCTGGAGCGGCTGCGTGCGATACGTGATGAGCAAGATTTTTTTCGTGCCGTTTTGATCGTTTTGTGGTATGCCCTCTACAATGAAGATCGCGATAAGATTCCTTTGATATTGGAAGAACTCGATAGAATCCCTGATGATCAGGTTTCTTTTTGTATGCGCGGGCAGGAGCCACTTGTCATTTTTCTCCTGACTAAATTACGCCAGAGCGACGCTGGCAGGATTGATTCGCTCATAGGCAAACACGGCCTCAAAGGCAAGGAGGCTATTGAGTATCTCTTGAAGTTACAAAACCAGCTCGATTTTCAGAAAGAACAGTTTAAGCATTTTGCCTATAAAGTGTTGAAAAGCGCGGCTCATTTGCTCTCGGCGAAAGACAAGAAGGAATCGCTGGACAAGCTGATTGGACTTGGCATCAAAGCGGAACAATTCGCCAAGTCACCGGAGATATGGCAACAACTCTTAGCCTTCTGCGAAGGGATCGGTGAACTGACATTGCAGTTAGATGCCTTGAAAAATCTGGGAAGTACCATGTTGCCTCTCAATGAAGGAGAGTACAAGGAAGCGTTCGCTCAGATAGTGGCCAAATTAGCCGTCGGCGTCGCGAGCGAGGCTAACAAAGCGGTACATTTTGTACAGTATGCAGGTCTCTTACGCCTCGTAGGCAAACTGGAAGAGGCGCAAAAATTTATCGAGGAATCATTCCGCTACGTTGAGCAAGAACGTCAGGAAAACCTTGCCGATTTTTTGCAGACAATACTGGACGAACTGGAAGAAGGGCGAGAACTATTGCCGCAGGAATGGTCGGACAAGATTTTTTTCCTGCTTCGCAAAATAAGCGATGAATCGCACAAGTTAGGGCTGGTAGAGGTAGCAGTGGTATCGCTCGTCTATCGCGGAGAGATTGCCAAAGCCTTTAAACTTCTCGAACAAGGCAGTCTGAACAATGTGGCACGCCGTTTTGCCACCCTGAAAAAGATCATCCGCTATCTCAAGACTGTACATGGCACTCAGTTTTCGCAAACGATTTCTCACTGGAGTATGGTACTCGAACAGATAACATCTTTGAATCAGCGAGACTACTGCCGCGAACTTCTGGAAGACGTGGCCTCTTCTCTTATGCAGATCAAAGTGCCGGAAAACGACCCGATCTGGAACCGTTACGTGGCGGTAGTGGAAAAACTCAAAGATCTCGACAGCAAAGAATTGACCCAGCAGTTACTGGCACGTCTGGCAAGTGGCCTGGCTGAAAAAGGCTTTCTTGACAAGTGTCGCGAAGTGATCTTTCTCATCAGCGACCCTAAGTGGAGCAGTGCGCCACTCGCCGATTTCGCTATCCACTGGATCCGCAAAAACGCCGAGTTGAGCGTAGCTCTCGACGTTCTCAAAGATGTGCTCTATATCAAGGACCAGCTTAAAGTGCTAGGTTTTATCGTCACCCACATTCCAGCCGGTGATCAGGGGAGAGCTCTGTGGAAGAGAATCACTACCACGCTGCAGACTATGAACTGGCAACAGGAACAAAGGGAGGGATGGGATTCCTATCTCTTGCAGATCGTCAACAAATTGAGCGAAGACTTGCCGCTCGACGAAAGTGCACCTCTGTGGCAAGATGTGTTCGACATGCTGGAAATGTTGCCCTACGAAAATTTAGGCATTGGTACAAATCCCGCTTACACTGCCAATCTGCGTGAACTGGGTAGGCACAATCCGACGCTCAATACCAAACTCAAACTGCTGGAGGCTATCATCACTAACCTTAGCCGAAGCAAGGCATTTGAAAAGACAGCCAGCTTGTGGCCAATGATTGACGAGGTGGTGGCGCAGATCGAATTTCCGTATGGCAAAGCTAGATTGCAGGCGGCCGTCGCCATAACACTGGCACAGTTCGGGCAAATCTGGGAAGCAAACGAGGCGCTCGACAAGGCATATGCTACGCTCCAGAACGAGAATAACCCTGTCCTGGTACTCGACTCGCTGGCCAAGATAGCGGCCGGCTACCGTGAACTCGGCAAGGAAAGTAGATGCAGGGAACTGTTTGAACAGCTTCTGCGCTACAGCGGCATCACCGAAGGCAAAAAAATCAAATATTGGGATGCACACGAATTTATGCTCTATCTCTCATCTATAGGTCTCGAAGATTTTGCCTTGCTGCTCGCCGAGAAAATGGTGTTGGCTGTGGTAGATATCGGCGAAGAGTCGCCGCCGCCTGAAACGCTCTCTGCCATGATATTGCTTTGCCTGCAAAGTGGTTATTATGCCCAGGCGCGCGAATTGTTTTTCCGACTGTTGCCCGGTGTGTCAAAAGAAAACAGTTCTGTCGGCGAAACGCCGCTGTATGTGCAGGTGACGCAAATGCTCGAAAAAATTCCCGATGAAAAAATTTTTCGCGAAATCTGGGAAAGTACTGCCGAGCTGGTACTCAATTTTCCGCGCGTTGCCATGCAAGAGCAATGTCTGGAAAACCTGGCTTTCACTTTGCGCCAGCGCAACCATTATGAAGATTACAAAGCGATGTGGGATAAATTGTTCAGCCAGGCCGGTTACATCGGTAGCCAGTTCGAATCACTACGTAGCGCGATACGCATCAGCAAACACCTGGCTTATGTGGCACCTTTGGATGTAGTGGAGGAGCAATTCCGTTGTATGTGGGAAAAAATCCCGCAGATTAGTTCCGAATACGACCAGATTCATCTGCTTGAAACGATTGCCGAGATGTTGGTTGCTTTTCCGCATTTTGCCAAGGTAAATACCTTATGGAATCTCTTGGCCAACTTTGCCAAAAAATGTAAACGTCAGGATTGCCAGGGGCTTGCCTTGATGAGCCTTGGTAAGACTTTGGCACGGCGCGCACGCGAGACAAAAGAGTGGCAAATGTTACCCGAAATCGCCAAACTGATCGAGAACATTGGCAAACCGCAGCAGAAATGCGAAGGGTACCTTGCCATTGCCCGCGAGTACTACGCCGGACAAAACCGCGAAGCGACTCTTGCCGCCGTGCACAAGATGCTGGAAGTCGGCAAAAATCTCCACAGCAAACTGTTGCCGAGTGTTATCGAATTGTTGCTTGGTTTTTCCGAGTATGAGTTGGCGCTACAGACCATCCAGGAAATCCAGGAAGCTCTGCCCAGAGTCACCCTTTGGTGCGAAGTGATTCGCTGTTACTGCGAACAGGGCAAAGAAAAAGAGGCGCGCAACTTGTTGGAACGCACTTTGCCGCAAATCAAAAACGTCGAACCGCAGTATGGTGAGCAGGCCCGGCTCTATACCATGGCAGCCTCATATGCCTTGCGGCTTAAAGGAGTCAACGATGCTGTTTTATTGTTCGACAAAGCGTTGACCAATTGGGAGGCGATTATCAATGCCAGTTACCAGAAAGAGGCCGTCTCGCTGCTGGCGACGATTTTGCAAAATATGGGTGACGCCGCGCCGCTTCTCGTTTGCTGGCAGAAATTACTCGCCAAAGCGCAGAAAATAGAGCATGATATCTACCGTTTGCGAGCAATCCAGGATGTGGCACAAGGGTTGGCACGTATCCACCAGTTCTCTTTGTTGTGCGAAACGATGTCCGATTTGCCGATAGCGAGCGACACACGACTGCAGGTGCTTGCCACCTATGTCGAAGAGGCTGATCCGCGTGATACGCTATCTTTCCTGAAAATGGTGTGCATCCCCGACGAGCGCAATCTGCTTATCAAAAGAATGGCAGTCAGCTTTGCCCGCAAGGAGAATCTGGATGGTCTGTTCCGCCTTTGGCTGGAGGTACCCGGTAATTTTGCCTTATTGTGCGACCTGACCACGAAAATTCTCGGCCTAGTGCTCAAAAGCCAGGGCAAGGAAGCTTTCGCTCGCTGGTTTGCGCAGATTGCACCGGCCTGGGGTGTGGTAGCAAAAAAATAACTTGTCGGACTTATCAGACTTGTCGGACTTGTCGGACTTGTCGGATAGTGTTCCATCTTGAAAAAAACCATGAAATATTACCGTTCATTATTCTTGCTTTGTCTCGTTTGCCTTACGGGCTGTGTCGAGCGGCGTATGCAGATCGTGAGCGATCCGCCGGGAGCGCATATTTTCATTGACGGCCAGAAACTGGGCACGACACCCGGCAATGTGCAGTTCGATTTTTATGGCACGCGCGAGGTGGCTATCTACAAACCAGGCTATCATGTGATGCAACAGATGGAAACCATCTCGCCGCCCTGGTTTGAAATATTTCCGCTCGATCTTTTTTTTGAGCTGTGTTGGCCGTTTACCCTGCGCGACGAGCATCTGCTTAACTATGCCATGACGCCCTCTTTGCCTTTGCCGCGCAAGGAACAGCAAGCGTTGCTCGAACGAGCCAGGGAATTGCGCGACCGCGCCTGGTCGCACGAGAGTAGTGAGAAATAAGAAAGAGAGGAATTAGCATGCAACGGACGTATCCAGTAATTAGGGGGGAGCAATGTCTTTTGCCCGCCCTCCCCTGGGCAGTTGGTTTGGAATGTTAATTTTGCAGGGCTCCCAGGGGAGGGTTTG
>JAGVGO010000113.1 GCA_020057085.1 Planctomycetota bacterium
CTGCTTATGTCTCTATTTTAGCCAATTCTTATCTCTAATTTTAATAATATGTTATCGCATGAAAACTGTGAGTCAAAGATGTGGGTACAAAACAGCCCGTCAGGGGAGAGGTAATAGGCTTGTACTCTTGTACTTATTTCAAAAAAGTTACTATGCCCCCTAATTATTGGATACGCCCCCGAGCTACACTTCGGCTTTTTCCTCGAACAACTGGCTGGTAAAGGTGTAGAAGATCGTTTCCTTGGCCTGCCAGGCGTTGCTTGCAAGCCCTGCCTTACGCGACAGGTGCTGCAAAGTCTCTTCTTTGCTCCACCCCTGTTCGGTGGCTACCTGAGGCAGGAATACGGCTCGTCGCCGCTGGTATTCCATGACAATACCGTGCTTGCCCAGGACAAATTCGTCGAGTGAGGCGATCTTTTCCATCGCCGACAGCACCGAAATTTCAATGTGTACCTGCGGCAGCTCTTGCAAGGTCATAGGGGAAAATCGTGGGTCATTGGCAGCATCTATCGCACGTCGCATGACATCTTCGTAAAGAGGTATTTCGGCATAGAGCGAACCGATACAACCACGCAACTCGCTATGCATGGTGTAGGTAACAAAACAGGCGCGTTTTTCCAGCAGGATCGTCGAAAGTTGTACAGTATCCGGCTGGCGAGGTTTTTGTCGCTTGAGATATTGCGTCAGTGTTTCACGTGCCAGCCGCAGCAGAAATTGTTCTTCTTCGTGGTTTAGTTCCTTCGACATAAATTTTCCCAAAAAAAATCCCTGGCACGGGCCAGGGTAAACAAACAATCGCGCTCCGATTTGGCCCGATGTCGTTACTTTCCTTTTCTGTTGCTACTGCTAGTGTTGCTACTGCTGGTGCCACCGCCCAACTCACGGTCGGCGGCGCGTTTGCTCAGTTTGATGCGGTTTTGTTCATCAATCGCCAGCACTTTCACGGAAATCTCGTCACCGATTCTCACCACATCGGCAACATTCTGCACAAAATCTTTTTCCAGTTCGGACACATGGACAAGTCCTTCGGTACCGGGCATAATCTCGACGAACGCACCGAAATCCTTGACTGAAGTGACTCGCCCCTTGTAGATTTTACCGACTTTCACTTCCTCTGTGAGATGGCTGATCAGTTCCTTGGCCGCCAATGCCCCATCCTTGGTGTCACTGTAAATGGTGACTACACCGGTGTCCTTGATGTCTACTCTGGCCTTAGTGGCTTCCTGGATGCTACGGATATTTTTGCCTGCCGGGCCGATGATAGCGGCAATCTTGTCAACATCTACCTTTATCTGCATGATCTTGGGCGCGTGCGGTGAGACATCGCGACGCGGACGGTCTATCGCCGTCATCATTTCACGCAGCACATGGATACGCCCTTCACGAGCCTGTTCGAGCGCCTTAGCCAGAATATCACGCGACACGCCGCTCACCTTGATGTCCATTTGCAGTGCAGTGATGCCACGCTGCGTGCCGGCCACCTTGAAATCCATATCGCCATAGTGGTCTTCCGTGCCCATGATGTCGGACAAAATCGAGATGACTTCGCCTTCTTTGACAAGCCCCATCGCCACGCCCGCTACCGGGCGTTTGATAGGTACGCCTGCGTCCATGAGCGACAGGGTGCCACCACACACCGAGGCCATCGAACTCGAACCGTTCGATTCGAGTATTTCCGAGACGATACGGATGGTGTACGGAAATCGTTCTTCTTCCGGTAACACCGATTCGAGGGCACGCTCTGCCAGGGCACCGTGCCCGATGTCACGGCGCGACGGCGATCTCATCGGTTCCGCCTCGCCTACGCAGAACGGCGGGAAATTGTAATGTAGCATGAACCGTTTGCTCGATTCCGGCATCAGCCCTTCGATGACTTGTTCGTCTACAGGTGTGCCGAGCGTCGAGGTGACAAGAGCCTGCGTTTCACCACGGGTGAACAGCGATGAACCGTGCGCTCTTGGTAGTAAGCCAACTTCACAGGTGATGGGGCGGATATCTTTGAGACCGCGGCCATCAACGCGTTTGCCTTCCTTGACGATCCAGTCGCGCACGATTTTTTTCTGTTGTTTTTCATAGGCGCGGCGCAACGCCGCTTCAATGCGCTGTGGTTCAGGCAGTTCGGCAAACAACTTTTCCTTGATCTTGACAAAAAATTCGTCGAGCGCCTTTTCGCGTACTTGCTTCACTTTCTGTTGCAAGATCTGCCCTATGTCCCCGCTAAACTGCGCCTCTATTTTCTTGACAAAATCTTCTTCCTGTGCTGGCATTGCAAAACTCGCGGTACGTTGCGGCAAGTCGGCAACCAGTTCCCGTTCCAGGGCAATGATCTCCTTGATTTGCTCATGGCCCCACAAGAGGGCGTCTATCATTGACGATTCCGGCACTTCACGTGCGCCGGCTTCAACCATGACGATAGCATCCTGTGTGCCGGAGATGGTCAGGTTGAATTCGCTCTGTTCGAGCTGAGAATGAGTAGGGTTGAGCACAAACTGATTGGCAATGCGTCCTACACGCACGCCAGCCACTGCGGTTTGCAGCGCGACATTGCCGATGAGGCACGCCGCCGAAGCACCGGTGATAGCGATGATGTCGGGGTCGTTTTCCTGGTCGGCGGAAAACACCAGTGACACGATCTGCACTTCGTGGTTGTAGTATTCGGGAAACAAAGGTCGCAGTGAGCGGTCTACCAGGCGCATCGTCAAGATTTCTTTGGTTGTCGGCCGCCCCTCACGTTTAAAAAAGCCGCCAGGAATTTTTCCTACGGCAGAAAATCTCTCGCGATAGTCAACATTGAGTGGGAAAAAATCAGCTGAAGCATCGAGAGGTCTGGCGATTGCTGTCACCAAAACCACCGTGTCGCCGTAACGCACAGTGACTGCGCCGTCCGCTTGGCGTGCTGTTTTTCCTGTTTCGAGAATCAGAGGCCGCCCCCCTATCTCTTTTTTCACGCTTTTCACGTTTTGCTCTCCGCAATTCAGAAACTATGGGAAATAAATAATCTTGCGCGTACATAGAGCGGCAGTTACTTGCGAATACCCAATTTACTAATGAGCGCCTTATAGCGATCAAAATCTCTCCGTTTCAAATATTTGAGCAGCCCAGATCTTTTTCCTACCATGACTAAAAGGCCGCGGCGGCTGGTGGTATCTTTTTTGTGAGTCAGGAAATGTTCAGTCATGTTTTTGATGCGTTCTGTCAAAATGGAAACCTGAACTTCCACCGAACCCGTGTCTTTGGGATTCGTTTGAAACTGTTTTACCAGTTCTTGTTTACGAGCTACAGTTACTGCCATATACAATCGTCCTTCTTGAAACTTACACTTGTAATTTACTGAAATGTATTTTAATCGTTTTTTACCAAAAAGCAAAACAAAAACCGCTTAATCGGGGTACAGATCGAGATAGGCTTTGCTGGCCTGTTGCGGATAGCGTAAGCCATGTTTATCCATATACCCCCTGTAAGGCCCCCAAATGCGCGGTGGCAGGCGTTTGTACACCATGTGTACGAAGGCAACGATGCTTTGCACTTCAAGTTTTTTCTCCGGCGTAAGTTGTTCAGCCGGCAACTGCGCCGCTTGATGGATAATGGCTCGGAACACCTCGAGTTTGTCAGCCGGGATGCGTACTTTGTCTTTTTCCAGCACTAGCCCTGTCACTTCGAGCAACTGCCCTTTGCTACGTTCGGCATAGTGTGCCTTACGCGGGTTGACGATAAAACCACAATTATGGATTGCTTTCTGGATTTCTTCCTGCAGGTTGGATGGGATGGATACTGGTGCTGAGATGGTGATATCGTCGGCATACCGCGTATAGCGATAGCTTTCGCCATGATTTTTTAGGAGGCGGTATAGGTTTTTGTCAAGGGTGATACAGGCAAGATTTAGCAGATAGCCGGAGCACGGACCACCTTGCGGCAATTTGTCTTGAAATGTAGTGAGCGCAACCAGCATGTCTATAACCGTATCTAACACTGCCGGTGCAACTTCTTCTCCCAAGTGTTTGAGAGGGATTTTGAGATAACGTACATACAACTGCTTCACGCGCGCCGCCGACACCGATGGAAAGGCGTCTTTGAGGTCAAGGTTCAATAGCACGCCCGCTGTGGCTAGGTGGTATCGAGCATTGGTGACGATGGAACGTCCGGGGACAAAGCCGTGTGAAGCATTGGAAACCGGGATACGATAGAGCAACCGGTCGAGGATCCGTCGCTGGATTTTCTTGAGCATTTCACCAGGAGCGGTAATCTCGCGGAACAGTCCGCTGTCCCCTTTGGGAATTTTCCAGATGGTGTAGGCATCCTGCTCTTTTAATTTTGCCAGAGTGGATTGCAATTCAGGCTGCGGCATATCGAGCCAGTTGGCCACATGGGCCATTGCCTGCTTACGTATGACTTCTGCCTTGTCCGGCGTGATAACCTTCGCTTCTTTTTTTACTACCATCCCCGTGTCAGGGGTCTTTACTTGTAACGCAAGAACCAGACAGGTGTTGCAGGAAGGACATATTACCCGACTGCCGGGAAAAGCTTCCGCCACGCTAAAGCTTCCTGCACATTGGGGGCAAGAAATGTGAATCATATCTGCTGCGGCGCAGAAAATTCCCTGGCGCAAGCGTGGTTTTATTTCTCCAATGCTTGTGGGAGGTGCGCCGCCTCCTTTCGTAACTAAAAAAGCCCAGCATGGTGCCAGGCTTGTCAAACCTTGACTGCGCGAAACAGACATGAGGGGGTATCCTACCATGTGCTCCAGACCGCTCACGGCGATGTAGTAATATCAAGGGTGGCGAGCAGTATAGATACCCCCCTACTTCCGGTAGGGGACCCACGC
>JAGVGO010000253.1 GCA_020057085.1 Planctomycetota bacterium
ACCTCGGTTGCCAAAAGGTTCTGCAGTATAGCCTCTACCTTGCCCGCGTCGAGAGCCAAAGAGACAGCTATCTCCTGCGCCATGGTCGGCCACGGCACACGGTAATCCTCGACGTTGATCATGCCGGACTTGAGTGCCATGAGCGAGCACATCATGCCCAGTTGGTTGAGAATGTGGTAGACCGGATCACCCACCTTGAGCGGATGCATTTTGTCATTGGCCGCCTGCAAGCGGCGTACCAGGGTCGAGGTGATCTTTTCCATCCATGGCGGCATACGGTCGAGTACTTGCTTGAGCAGTTTCTCGTCGATCACCAATACTTCCGTCTCTTCGTTGGCCACTACGTCCGCCGAACGCTTGGCCAACGAAATGAGGCCCATCTCGCCAACAATATCGCCGGTTCCCATGGTCGCCAGGAGCACGCTCTTGTTGGCGATGTTCTGGAATACCTCGACACTGCCACGCAAGATGGTGTAGGCCTCCTTGCCCATTTCCCCCTGGTGTATCAAAAAATCGCCGGTTTTGAAGATGACGGGGCGCGAGGCGATGTGTCCCGACATCAGATTGTCTATGTCGCCAGCGAGCTCTTCGACGCTCTGATAACGGTTCTCTTTTTTGCGTGCCATGGCCTTCATAATAATGCGTGACAGTTCTTGCGATATCTGGCGGGCTGGGTTACGCTCCTGCGGCGAAGGGAAATTACCGTTCGTGGCACAGGCCAGCAATTCGAGTACGTCTTTGCCGACATGCGGTGGGTATAACGCCACCATGTGATAGAGTGTGCCACCCAGAAGATAGATGTCGCTAGTTCTGTCAACCTCTTTGGTAAGGCCGGCGGCCTGTTCCGGCGAAAGATAGTAGGGTGTGCCGCAGATTTTGCCCTCCTGCTCTTCCAGCTTGGGCGAACGCAACAGTCGTGTATCTAAACGGTTGGGGGACGGCGCATCCACGAAAGCCTTGGCGATGCCCCAATCCATGAGCAAGACTTCACCATAATGTCCCACCATGATGTTGTCGGGCTTGATGTCGCGATGGATGATGCCGCGTGAATGGGCAAAAGCAATGGCATCGCATACTTTACGGAAAATGACGAGCAGTTGGTGCATGGTGTACTTGCGCAGATATTCTTCGTTACCCTTTTTCAACTCTTTGATGACATGGGAGAGCGACTCGCCGGCCACCAGTTTCATGGTGAAATAGATGGTGCCCTCATCCAGTAACCCGATCTCGTGTACCGGCACGATATTGGGATGCTCTAGCTTGGCGGTAATCTGTGCCTCAGCGATGAAATAGCGCAACAGTTTCTGGTTTTTTTCGCGATCCCCGGTATCCAGCAACACCTTCATTGCCAGCTCTCGCTGCAGTTTTTTGTCAAACGCACGATGTATCTTGCCCATGCCGCCACGCGCGATTTCGGCTTGGATGTCATAGCTGGCCGCTACACTGCGGTCACTAAAACTCCCTGGTTTTTGTGGTTCCAAATTACAAATCCTTTCTTCCGCCTGGCACGTCCCACTCCAGCAGGAGCTTCTCCAGATACTCCCTCGAGTGGAAGCGGCAGTCGTAAACGATCGCCTGCCCTTGCAACGCACGGAAAGCTTCGGCGTAAGCCGGAATGTCGTCGAGATATAAGATTTCTCTTGCCGCAACACCAGCACGCCGGATTGCTTCCGTATAGATGCGAGTGTCTGGTTTCCTCGTTTGCACTGCAAAAGAGAGTACCCATTGCTGTGGATCGGAGAAATATTGGACGATCGGGGCAAACTTCCGGATATATTGCCAATGAATCTCATTGGTGTTCGAGATAAGCAACCTTTTCACCTGCGGGTCAAGGCGCGGTATTAAGGAAAAAATATCCGCATTCAGAGTAAAAATATCGCCCCAGATGGTGGCAAATTCGGCATAGCTCAGGTGTTCGGCGTGCAGACGGCGTAATACTTCGGCATAAAACTCCGTACTCGTCAGCTTGCCCTCGTCGTATTGCCGTTCGAGTCCACCGTCAAAAATAATATGATGTACTTCTGCCGCCTGATATGGGCAAAAGCGCGCTAAACCATGACAAATCTGGGCGTGATCGAAGTTGACGATAACACGTCCCAGGTCGAAGAGGACGGCACGTATCTTGCCTGTCATGTTATTTCGGTGCAACAGCCTCGTTTTTCTTCATTTCTTGCACGTCCTTGCTTTCTTTGCCGCTTGCCAACATTTCCGCCGCCAGGCGACCGATCTTGGCTGCGTCTTCCAGCTTGAGTTTACTGCTGCCGGCGATAAACACCTTGGCAACCACCTTGTCGTGATAAAACAAGAAATAGTACATGTGCATGTCGAGCTTCATCGCCTTGAGCATGGGATCATCGGACCCGCGCATGAAAACAAGAAGATTCTGGCCGAAACTGGGGATATTGAGCTGTGTCACCGGTTGCGAACTTTCCGAATTTTCACGAATAGTGGTGACGTGGAAATACTGCGCATCAGCGGCAGTGGGAAATAGCCAGCGGATATCAATGATGCGAGAGATGTCGGCTTTCGCATCACTATTGGTCCACATTTTCATGTGCGGATTGGGCTTACTCTCCAACGATTTCACGCCAAAAGGCTGCAATTCTTTTTCGCCGAGGAAGAGCGAACTGTCCGGCGTCTGAGGCGCTGCGAAATGCGGAAGCTGCACATCTTTTCCGGTCACCATGATGAATAGCCACGGTGCGTTGGCAATCCGACAGTTGCGCATGGCAAGAACGGAGCCGGATAAGACCTCGCGGTATTCTACCTGGCGGCCTACATACGCCAGGAATCCCTCATGCGGTGGTTTGGCTGGGCCTTTGGCGATCTGCGTGGTAAGTGGTTCAACCTTTGCCTGGTCGGCTGCGACCACCATGCCGGTAATGAAACTTTTCGCGATATCGATAGCGAACGGATTCATGCTCTTGGCATTGGCAATCCACGAGCGGGCGAGGTAGAGGTTTCCTTGCTCCACATTGCCGGTTTTGGAGAGCAGCAGCTCGAGATCAATGAATTCCTGGAAAGCGCCTGGCTTACAGCGCACAAACAGGTGTCCGTTCAACAGTTCAAAACGCTCCGTCTCCGCCATGCGGAAAAAAGCCCACAGATCGCTTTTCTTGAATTCTTCATAAGACTGGCCAACCCCAGCCAACAGTGACGTTGGCCAAAAAATTGCCAAGAGCGCCAAAACAACGAGACTTTTTTTCATAAAAGTTACCTTTGCGAAAAAGAATGAAACTTTACGGGTCGCAATGATCCTCTATAGTTTGTCCAGAGCTTCCAGTTTTGGTTCTATCGCCGCTGGCATCTTGATACGGGTGAGTGGCGCATCAATATCTTTGAGACCGTGGCCGGTGACCAGAAGCGCGATTTGTTTGTCTTTGGCTACAAGTTTTTTTTCGGCGATCTTGCTGAGACCAGCCACGACGGCTGCGGCCGTTGGTTCGGCAAAAATTCCTGTCGTTCTCGCCAGTAAAGCCTGCCCATCCAGTAATTCCTCGTCGCTTACGGTAAGGGAAAATCCATTGGTCGCAAGTACGGCCCGCCTTGCCATGTGCGCATTACTGGGCACGGATACCGAAATGGAATCGGCGATCGTATCAGGGTTTTCGGCATTTTTATACTGGCCACTGACAATGTAGTTATGGATGGCATTCGATTTTTCGGCCTGGATACAAATAATTCTGGGCATTTCTTGAATGAGTCTGGCCATTTTCAGATCGTGGAACGCTTTCCACACGCCACTGATAATGACCCCGTCTCCCACTGGTACCACAATCACATCGGGTATTTTAAAACCATTTTGCGCGAATATTTCCAGCCCCACCGTCTTTTTACCTTCGATGGTGAGTGGATGATAAGCGGTGTTGCGATTGAGGCCTTGGCGCACCTTGGTATATTCGAGAGAGAAGTCGAATGCGTCGTCGTAAGTGCCTTTGATAGGGATAATCTTGGCGCCGGACAAAATTATCTGCACCAGTTTTGCTTTGGGCGCAGCGGCCGGGACAAAGATGACGGCCTGTTTGCCGGCGGACGCACACACGGCAGCCAGCGCACTTGCGGCATTACCTGTGGAAGCCGTGACCACGATATTTTCATGCAGACGATTGGCCTCTGCTACCAGCAAAAAAGAGGCTCTGTCTTTCAACGAACCACTGGGATTCAGGCCGTCGTTTTTGACCCACAGATTGCTGAAGCCAAGTTGCTGGCCGAGTCTGTCAACTTTGATAAACGGCGTGTTGCCTACGGCAAAGGGCGGGTAGTACTCTTTTTCCACTGCCGAAAAAAGAGTCCAGTCAGGTGCCTCTTTTTTGAAGTTCTTGTGGATTTCCTCGTAATCGAACACTGTTTCCAGAACACCCTTGAGTGGTATCCCAGGTTTGTAGCTTTTCTCACATAGCGGGCAAAGATAGCGGACTTCGTCCCTTTTGTACTCTTTGCCACAGTCTGTGCATTTGTAATGAAACTTCACCATCGTCGTTCTGTCCTCTTTGGCACATTCTGGCAATTGTCTGTGCCTGTTTTTTTCTTGCAACCAAGATCAAGATGTGATGTTATGTTATGTTATGGAGCATAGTACAGGACAAAATTTTCTAACTAATTGCCTTAAGGTAAAATAAGGATTGGGAATTGTGCGGACTCCCAATCCTGAAAAATTGCCTGTAAGGCACTGCCGCACCAGGTAGGTCTCCCTGGACTAGATACAGGGTTGATAAGTGCTTGGACTGGGAGTTTATCCCAAGGTACCCTTACCTGCATCTGTGTGTCACGTTCTGTACCGACTCAAAATGTTACCATTTTTTGTCCTGTACAGATGGAGTTAAAGTAGCAAAAAATCATTTTAAAGTAGCAAAAAATCATTTTTTTGTCAACAGATTTATGATTTATGAGGGAGATTATGCAAAACTTGTCAGCAATACAGGCGCAGGCGAAATCTTACAATGCCCAGGCGGTCGCTATGCTGTCGCGGTTGATCGAAGCGGGGGCCCACCAGGGCGGCACCAGCGGACTGGAAGGCAAACGCGCCGAAATTTTAGAGAGCGAACTGAAAAAAATCACCGACAAGGTGCTGCGCGACGCCTTTGGCAATGTCATTGGCATGATTGGCAATACCATGCCCAGCCTTACGATATGGTTCATCGGCCACATTGATACAGTGGGTAAAGGGGAATGGGACAAGGCGTTTGTGGCACGCTGCGAAGGCAACAAGTTGTATGGCCGTGGTTCTTCCGACCAGTTGGCCGGTGTGGTTTCCTCCGTGCTGGCGCTCTCCGCTCTCAAAGCGCAGGAGAAATACTTGTGCGAAAAAGGGGTGCGCGTGGTAGTGATGGGCAATCCACATGAGGAAGATTGTGAGGGCGAGAGCCTTAAATTTTTGTTGGAACTGGTGCAAACATCGGCCGCCCCTTTCTGGCTGCAAGGCATGCCCGATGTCATTCTCAGTACCGAACCGACTGCCAATGAAGCCGGTATGCCACGTCCGTACTTCGGCCACCGTGGTCGCTATCTCTATAACCTTACCGTGCAAGGGCAAACCGGGCACGGTTCGGTGCCTTTAAAGATCGGCGCCGCTGAAGTGTTTGCCAAAGTCGTGGCGGCGATTTTCGACGACGTGCGCGGCCCGGCTTCACGCAAATTCGGTCAGGACACTTTTGCCTTCACCACCGGCAAACTCACTTCGCCCTCGCAAAATGCCCACACGGAAGTAGCGGCGTGGGATATTGACTTGCGCATTGCCCCCACTTCCAACCCTGACACGATTCTGACGCAGATGCAAAACACGGCGCTGGCTGTGCGCGAAAAACTAGCCGCGCAAAAGAAGCTGCCACTGGCGCAAATCCCGCAACTTGAATTGAGTCTGGTGAGCACTCGCTACACCACCTACAACAATTTCGTCTTTAATGGCGTACAGGATCTGCCTGGCCCGTGGTTGCGGCCTGACCATCCGCTGCGGCAGTTGGCGCTTGCTGTGTACCGCGATCTCTTTGCCGGCGAACCGCCCTACGACAAACGCGAAGTAAAAACAACCGAAAAAGAAAGCAAAGCCGCATCAGAAGAGGGAGATTGCACCATCCGCGATTTTTACAATTTTTCGACCGACCTTACCGCTCTGGCGCAATTGCAATGTAAGGCACACAAAGAGGGCAAAGAAATACCTAAAATCGCTTATCTGGGTCTTGGCTCAGGCATCGAAGAACAGGCTCACCGCAAGGAAGAATACTGCCCGCTCAACTCGCTCGACAACGCCACCGCCTACTATATCGCCCTGGTTATGAGGTTGACCGAGGAGCAGAGCAAAATTAGATAGAAATCGTACGAAGAATTTGCTATATTGCGAAGGGAATGCTATCCTGTTCATGTAAAAAGTAAACATTGCTAGGAGTTAGAAGTTCATGGCAAAACCAAGTGTGACTACCGATAAGAAAAGAGTCGAAGCGAAAAAAAAAGTTGCCGTCGTGGCTGTCGGCGGCAACTCCCTCATCAAAGATGAAACCCACAGAACGGTGCAGGACCAGTACATCGCAGCCATGGAATCCATGCACCACATCGTTGACATGATCGAGCAAGGCTGGGAAGTGGTGATTTCCCACGGCAACGGACCGCAGGTCGGTTTTATCTGGCGGCGCTCCGAGCTGGCAAGCCACGAGCTTCACGAAGTGCCGCTCGATGCGTGCGGCGCCGATACGCAGGGCGCCATCGGCTACATGTTCCAGAAAGCATTGTATAACGAATTCCGTAAACGTGGCATGAAGAAGCAGTCGGTCACCGTGGTCACCCAGACCATAGTTGACCGCAACGACAAGGCATTTCAGAATCCGAGCAAACCCATAGGTTCGTTCATGAAGCAGGAAACGGCCATGCAGCGCAAGCAAGCGGGCTGGGCCGTGGTCGAAGATGCCGGACGTGGCTGGCGGCGGGTGGTGGCTTCCCCTATCCCACAGCGCATTGTCGAGGCGGATGCCATCCGCACGCTGATTGAACAGGGCTTTGTCGTGATCGGCGTCGGCGGCGGCGGCATCCCGGTGATGGAAGACGAAAAAGGCGACCTGGTCGGTCTTGAAGCGGTGATTGACAAAGATTTTGGCTCGGCTTTATTGGCCAATATGATCAATGCCGACCTGTTCCTCATCAGTACGGCCGTGGAGAAAGTGGCAATCAACTTCAACAAGCCCAACCAGCAGTGGCTGGAGCGCCTGACCATGGCGGAGGCCAAGAAGTACATCGAAGAAGGCCATTTTGCCAAAGGCAGCATGTTACCAAAGGTGCAGGCGATCATTCGTTTCCTCGAAGCGGGTGGAAGCCATGGCATCATCACAAACCCCGAAAATATCGGCCGCGCCCTCAAAGGCGAAACCGGCACTCATTTCAGCAAATAGACTAAGGGAGATTTTATGGCACCAACAAAAGAACGTCCCAAACCGTTTCTAATCCCCAAATATTGCAAAGGATGCGGGCGTTGCATCGAGGCCTGTCCCCAGAATTGCATCATGCTGGGCAAGGATATCCAACCGGAAACCGGCCTCACGCCGGTGATCCTCAATCTGGAAAAATGCACGGGCTGCGGCATGTGCATCGTGGCCTGCCCAGAACCTTATGGCCTCGCCCCCAGCCCACTCAAAGCCGACTATGAACTTACCGACCCGGCTGCAATGTTTGGACCGCGTGCCAGCGATGCACCGGAACCCAAGGAAATACCGGACAAGACCATTCCTTTGCCGCAACTCAAACCCATGGTACTCAAAGGCACATATGCGTCCACCATCGGCGCCTTGCTTGCCGGCTGCCGTCATTTCTTCGGCTACCCCATCACCCCTTCGACCGAAGGCGCCGAGCTGATGGCTAAACTCTTGCCCGATCTCAACGGAGTGTTCATGCAGGCGGTGAGCGAAGTGGCCACCATCAACCACATGTACGGCTGCGGCGGGGCCGGGCTGCGTTCCATGACGTTTACCTCGTCGCCGGGCTTTAGCCTCATGGTCGAAGGGATTTCTTACATGATCGGCTCGGAAGTGCCGGGTCTCATCGTCAATGTCATGCGCGGCGGGCCGGGACTGGGCAATATTGGACCCGAACAAGCAGACATCAAGCTCGCCTGCCAGGGGCTTGGACACGGTAACACCCACTGCATCGTCTTCACTCCATCTACGCCCCAGGAGATGCTCGACCTCACCATGCTCGCCTTTGATCTTGGCTTCAAGTACCGCAATCCGGTGATCATCCTGTGCGACGGTTACCTGGGTCAGATGACCGGCATGGTCAAGCTGCCGGACCACATGCTGCAGCCAGGCATTCCGGCGTGGGCGGTGTACGGCGACAACATGCACCGGCGCAATCTCATCAACTCCATCATCCTGAGCGAGCAGGATCTGGAAAAGCACAACGAGCATCTGAATCAGAAGTATGCGACCATTGAGGCCAATGAACAGCGCGCCGATCTTTTTCATTGTGAAGATGCCGAAGTATTGGTGATCGCCTGCAACATACCGGCTCGCATGAGCAAAGGCGCGGTGCAGGTACTGCGGAGCCAAGGTGTCAAGGCCGGACTGTTCCGTCCCATCACTCTGTGGCCGTTCCCTATCAAACTGCTAAAGCCGCTACTCAGCCACGTCAATCGCCTCGTCGTGGTGGAAGCCAGCAATTGTCAGCTCGAAAACGAGCTGCGGCTCGCTCTCAGTCATGCCGGCGCAGGCCACGTCAGGATTGATCATCTGCAGCACTATGGTGGCATCTTGCCACAGCAGCAGGAAATCGTTGACACCGTGAAAACCAAGGCGTAACCCAGGCAGTTGTTCGGTATAAAGGAAACTATCATGAGCAAAGTAATTTATAGAAAATTCGAACGTCACTCCCACGGCGAAGGCATCAAAGGCATGTCAACCCATTACTGTCCAGGCTGCGGGCATGGTCTGGCCCACAAGTATCTGGCCAATGCCATTGAAGAGGCAGGGGTGCAGGAACGTACGGTGACGGTGTCGCCCGTAGGCTGCAGCGTGTTTCTCTTCTACTACATGGACACAGGCAATACCCAGGCCGCGCACGGCCGTGCACCGGCGGTGGCAGTAGCGCACAAGCTGGCCAATCCCAATGCGGTGGTGGTAGCTTACCAGGGCGACGGCGATCTCGGCTCGATCGGTATTGCCGAGATTATCAGCGCAGCGCAACAGGGCATACCGATCACTGTCATTTTCATCAACAACGCCATCTACGGCATGACCGGCGGGCAGATGGCGCCGACCACTCTGATGGCGCAGAAAACCTCGACCAGTCCGCACGGCCGTGATCGCCTGATGGGCGAGCCGATGAAAATAGCCGAACTTATGGCCCAGCTCGACGGCACGGTCTATGTCGAACGTGTAGCTCTCTTCAACAGCAAGGAACGTATCAAAGCGCAGAAGGCGATCAGCAAAGCCATCCGGCTGCAGGTGGAAGGCAAGGGTTTTGCTTTCGTCGAAGTGCTGGCCGAGTGTCCCACGCATCTGCACATCAGCCCACGCGAGACCCAGAAATGGGTGGCCGAGAAAATGGTGCCGATCTTCCCCTTGGGGGTGAAGAAAGACGTGGAAAAAGATCCCTGGTTCTCGTTGCCGGCGCCCAACTTCGACACGCAACAGATGAGCAAAGTGATCGGCGCCAGCAGCGAGGCAGAGCCTCGTTATGCCAAAGGCTTCCCCAGTCACATCGCCGCCAGCGACATCGCCTTCAAATTGGCTGGCTCCGGCGGCGACGGCGCTCAGACAGCGGCTCTCCTTCTCACCTATGCCGCCATCGTCGAAGGATTCGACGCCACGCACATCCCGAGCTACGGCCCTGAATCGCGCGGCGGCACCTCGTATGCCGATGTCCACATTGCCAAGGACGAAGTGTTGTCGCCGTCAGCGCCGAGTCCGCACATCCTCATCGCTTTCAACACGCCGAGCATGGTAAAATTTGCGCCACAGGTGGTGGCCGGCGGTACGGTAGTGTACGACAGCGGTGTCATCAAGGAAATACCTAAGCTCAACGCCAATGTTCGTGCCTATGGTGTGCCGTTTACCGAGATTGCACTCAGCCTCGGCAAGGCGGTGGTGAAAAACATCGTGGCGCTCGGTGCTCTGCAGGCGGCGACGAACCTCTTCCCGCCGGAAACTTTCCTCAATGCCGTGCGCATTTCGCTCAAAGAGAAGTGCGCCATGATCCCGGTGAACGAGGAAGCGTTCCAACGCGGCGTCAAATCTTGCCAGGAGACCGGAGCGAAGAAGTAAGGTTTTTGGAAAAAAATAATTGTCCCAGCGTTACGAAACAATAGATACGGGGTTAAGCGAGATCATTCGTCGTGTGATTCCACTTGGACATGGCAATTGATGCCTGTGTAAAGAGTCGAATTTTTCCCTGCCGCGAATGCGGCAAAGTTATAAAGCCTGGCACTTTGGGCGGTCGCAAGTCGCTTAGGCCGCCCGTACACAAAAGTCCGTCCGTGTTGCATGAAAGCAACCAAACAACAATTCGGGAAGTAAAAGTGTTGGGCAGAGGTGGCACGGACTTTCAGCCAGTGGTGGATTATATTGAACAAAACCGCGAGTACGATACACGGACCAACCTCGAATGGTAGACACCAGACTATTCCTTCACCATTGCTAGAACTTTTGCAATCATTGGATACGCCCGCTGGCCTTCATTGCGCAAGTTCAATTCTATGGAACCACTTCAACTGGGGTGGGATCAAGAGTGTCTGAGCTATTTTACCGGCCGCGATCTCGCTGACAGTACCGTTGCGATTGATAGTCATCTTCTCCAATTTCTTGCCTTTGAGCGCCTCAATCAGTTCCCAATAAGAATAAATCTGTTCGTCGTTGATATGGGTAATGATGTCTCCGCTTTGTAAATTAGAAGCGGGGACGGCTTCGATCACATGTATTTCGATCTGCACCCATGTTTTGATATATTTTTCTTTCACTTTGCTCAGTTCCGCTCTCAGATTTTTATCTAATTCCTTGTACATTGCTTCCAACCAGGAAAAATTAGAGAAAAACTTGGTGTTAATTCTCTGCAGTTTGCAAAAAAGATAGAAATAGATGAGCGACGCTTTGCGGTGATTCTTTTTTTCATCGCCCTCGGCTTTTACCTGCTTCTGGTGGTAAACCATGGACATCGCCAGCAAATCGGGCAAAGAGACGTCTACTTTTTTGCCAGGCAGGTTTTCTCTGCATCTTTTTTCCATGGCAGCATATTTTTTCAGACGATACAAAGAAGACAGAGCAATGCTATGAATAGATCGCAGGTCCTCGGCGTTCAAATCACTGTTTTGCGTTTTGCCAGCATTATCACTGGGCATCCCTTTTGCCATACAGGCGTCCGCCATTTCCAGCGCTTTGGCCGGATCTATTTCCCACACGAAGAGTGCCATATACAGGTAATAAACCGGATACTCCGCATCGCAATTGATGGCACTTTCCAACATTTGTACTGTTTGCGGTGAATTGCCTGCTTCTTGAATTTTCTTGAACAACATGCGTCGAATGTTGTTACGTTCCGTTTCACAGCCCTGATCCCCCGTCTTTATGCCTTGCATCGCCTGTGACAATGCCTCATTGTATTTTCCTTGCTGCGCCAGTACGCGGGCAACGCCTCGTAACGCACGTTTGGAATTAGGCTCCAGCTTGAGCGCATTGTTGTAGTGCTGAACGGCGTTGGGTAGATCATTCTTCTTTTCACGGCATATACCCAGCACGATATAAGCCCATGACGACGGCTGAAGCTGCATCGCTTCACCGGCAGATTTTTCGGCATTTTCCACGGAATTGGTCAATAGATGGCATTCCGCCTGGTATAGTTTGGCATCTTTGTAGTTACCTTTGCCCGACACAACCTGAGCGAATTGTCGTAACGCCTCGGCCGGTTTATTTTGGTCGAACAGCCTTCGCGCATTGTTATAGAGGTTTTCTACATCTTCTTCACGCAAAACTGGCTGCTGCACAGACTCTGGCTGCTGAGGTTTCGTCGGTTTATTGACGTCAGGAACTGTGCCATTTTTTTTTTCATCCAAGGACGCTTGTTCTATCGCTTTGTTGTCTTCCGCATGCGAACGTTTCTTGCCTGTATGAGAAAACGCCAGAACTGCCACCACGATCAGCAAAATCAATACCAACACGCCCAGGATAACAAGCAAAAAGGTATTTTGTTTGCTTAACCTTGGACTGGGTGGACGACGCGTGCCGAGCCTTTCCTGAATGCGGCGTGAAGGTCTGGCCAGCTTTGGACGCGCCGGTTTAGCGCCTAGCGGTTCCGGCAGATCACCAAAAGCGGCGGTTGGTTGTATCTTGCCGGCAGGAAAATCTGCCGGTGTATCCTGCTCTTGTGCCTCATTGTCGGCATCATGCACAAAACTGCCGACACCTGCTGGGAAAGGTTGTAACTGGTTGCCTGAGCCTGCCATGACAGTGGGATGGTTGGCATTGACCAAATCGCTGGGAATGTCCAAATCGGCATTGTCCGGTATGCTTGGTTGAACAAATGGAGCTTTGGCTGACGCGGGCTTCTTGTTTTCACGTCCCTTGCCGCCATCTGTGGCAAAAAAGTCCGGCTCGATTTCTCCTGGTTCGCCGTTTCCTGCCGGTGATTTTCCCATGGTATTGAAATTCCATTCCCTCGTCTGTCCTCCAGCATCACCGGCAAACATGTCTGGAATTTGCATACCCACCTGTGCAAAATCAATGGCAGCGAGCGGAGCGATAGGGCTTGCCCGCTCGGCCGGCTTGGCATGGCCATGCCCGCTACCCAGGTCAATAGCATCTCCTACCGGCACAAGGCCAAACGTATCTGTGGGGCTTGCATCCTGTAGCGCCTCTTCTATCTTCGAATCGAGCGGCGGCATGGGGAAATCGTCGCTCATGGGAGGTATAGGTATTTCGGCATTCATAATTTCCGGTGAAATGCCGCCGTTTGCTAAAAATTCTTCTCTATACTCTACACCGTCTGTAGACTCATCGTCTTGCTTCATGGGCACAGGCAATGAATTCAGTACCTGCATATCTTCTGGCGCTAAATCTTGATTTTCGGCCCCCGGTTGTGCCAGTGCAAAGAGTTCTGCGCCCTGCTCTGTCAACGCATTAGCCGTGGTAATTTCCTTTTCTTCTTCTGGCCTGGCAGCTATCAGTTCTTCAGAAAGTTCATCAAGGCCGTACGAGTTCGCATTGGCCTGTTGCGAGACACCTTTTTGGTCGAGAGTCGCTATTCCGTCTTCGTCAATATCGTTCAGATCCACCGGCTCTGCCAGAGAAGTGTCGGGCTCTGGTATGACGGGCATAGGAAACAAAGACGTACTCGGTTTCTCAGACCGTGGTTGTTTATTCTCTCCTGCAAAAAACATTTCGTCCAAATTGATGGAGTCTACTTCCGGCAAATTGGGCGGAAGCAAATCATCTTGCTCCTCTGCTGAAGGTTTCGCCGCTATCTTTGCGTTAGGCGTATTGAGTTGCTTGCCGGACAAGGCTTTTTCTGCCGTATCAATATTTTCCTGGGTTTGCGCATTCCAGATAAAATCCTGGTCGTCTGTTATTTCGTCTTCTCCGGCATGTGGGCTAGCCAGATTGTCGGCAAATAACAGCGGGCTGTTGCGGAAACTGTCGGACAACCCCTCTTCCGTCTCTTCTTCGTTGTCTGAAGATTCGGCTTTTTCCGGATCGTTCTGAGCAAACTCTTCAATTTCCTCAATTTCCTCGATTTCTTCGATTTCCTCAATTTGTTCAATCTCTTCGACGACCTTTTTGCTACCAGGCGGTGGGATCGTTTGCGCCAGTGTTTTGGCTATTGCCTGCGGTGGAGCTGTCGGCTGCGGCTGCGTTTTAGTGGACGCCTGCGGTTGCTGTGGCACTTGCGTTTTGGCTATTGCCTGCGGTGGAGCTGTCGGCTGCGGCTGCGTTTTAGTGGACGCCTGCGGTTGCGGTGGTACTTGTGTTTTGGCTATTGCCTGCGGTGGAGCTGTCG
>JAGVGO010000188.1 GCA_020057085.1 Planctomycetota bacterium
ACTACGCCGCATCCGCGGCGGGGGCGTGAACTCAAAGGGCTTTCTCCGAATGAATATGCTCGACGTTTAACTGTCACTCATCACCTGAACTATTACAGTATCTAAAAAATTTCTCTTGCAAATTGCCGGAAAAATTGTCATAATAAAAAAGCCCAATACGGAGAGGTGCCAGAGTGGTCGATTGGGGCGGTCTCGAAAACCGTTGTCCCTTCGGGGACCGGGGGTTCGAATCCCTCCCTCTCCGCCATCTTTGGGTTGTCCTCTATATGGAGGGGTCGCCTAGCGGCTTATGGCGCGCGCTTGGAAAGCGCGTAGGCGCACTGCGCCTCGAGGGTTCAAATCCCTCTCCCTCCGCCATTTTTCAAATTACTGATCGTGCTAGACGGGGAGCGCGCGGTTCCCTGTAACCCATAACCCGCTATAATGGGGTCGAAGCCCTTTCGAGGTCTTGATGGTGAGTGGATACTCATTGCAAGCGGTGTCTGAAGTGTCTGGTCCTCTGCGATAGTGGGGTTTCAAACCCGGCCAGGTGGGGAACCAAGCAACCGTAGAAATTTGCGCTATGTGCAGAGGGGTGCTAGACATTAGCTGGCTACAAGAGAGGCCATTTAACATGGGGTCGAAGGAGGGTGCACGATCTCTTTCTCTTCCCACCCAACTCCACCTTAAACTCGCGAGCCTTACTGCTCATGTTTGACACTCATGGTTGTATTCTGTATCGTATGCTTGGATATCATTCGTCGGAAAGGCAACAATTATGAGCTATGTTGGTCTGGCCCGCAAATATCGCCCGCAAACCTTCGATGAGATAGTAGGGCAAGAAGAAACCGCTATCACCTTGCGTAACGCCATTCGCAGCGACCATGTGCACCATGCCTATTTATTTGCGGGCGGCAAGGGTGTCGGTAAAACTTCGATGGCACGTATCTTTGCCAAAGCGCTCAACTGTGTGCAGGGTCCTACCATCACGCCATGTAACCAGTGTGAGTTATGCCAGCGTATCAGCAGCGGCGAGGACATTGACGTCATCGAGATTGACGGTGCATCCAACCGCGGTATTGATGAAATTCGCAATATCAAGGAAAACATCAAATACCTCACCTCGCGTGCCCACTTTAAAATTTTCATCATTGATGAAGTCCATATGCTGACGCAGGCGGCATTCAACGCTCTGCTCAAAACGCTGGAAGAACCGCCGCTGCATGTCAAGTTTATCATGGCCACCACCCAGATTACCTCGATTCCGGATACAATCCTTTCGCGCTGCCAGCGTTTTACCTTCAAAAACATCGAAATCGCCGATATCATCAAACGACTGCAAGAAATCGCCGACAAAGAAAAGATCGAGGTGGACGATGCCACGCTGGAAAAAATCGCGCTTACCGCCGGTGGCGCACTCCGCGATTCACTGGTACTCTTCGAGCAACTGGCTTCCTATACAAACGGTAAGATTGGTGCGCAGGCAGTAACTACATTGCTCGGCAACATCGGTGAACGAGGCAGCAAAATCATAGACACACTGGAGGCGCGTAATCCGCTCGAATTACTTACCGATTTGCGCGACTTTTTCGCCCATGGCGGCGATCCGTCACAACTGGTCGAAGAGTTGATCCACAAGTTGCGTGACATCCTGGTCGTAGGCGCGGCACAAAATGTTGACAAACTGGTGGAAGGTAGTACCAGTTACCGCCAATGGGTAACACAACACAGCAGCAAGCTCACGCCTGAATTTCTTACCATGGCTATCTACCAGTTGCTGGAAGCCAAAAATCTCATCCATCGCAGTCTGATGGGACGGATCGTGCTGGAAACCGTGCTACTGAAACTCTTGCGCACAGAGTCGTTGTGGCCGCTCGGTAAAATCGAGCAGACGTTGCTCACCCTGGATGACAAACTGAGCAAGATGAAAATGCCAGCCTCTTCCGCTATGCCCGTGTACGTCGCCCAGGTAAGCGAGCCGCGCGTGGTGCCGGCAGCTATGCCAGCCTCTTTGCCCGAAGAAATGGAGAGCGACGACGAGGTGCCACCGGCAGTACTGGTGGGCATGGAAGCGTTCGAAAAATTGCCGCTCGCCACATTACCGGCTACCCCCGCCAAACCGCAAACCAAAACGACCATGCCACCGGTAGCTCCGAAACAGTTGAGTACGACGCCGGGCAAGGAAGTTTTTGCCGGGGAAAAGAAGAAACCTGATCAAGCAGCAAAACAGGAAAACGCCGAAGCGGTCAGAACGGCGGAAAATATGCCTGGTGACAGTCTGTCGCCGTGGGAACGCTTTCTCGATGCGCTCAAGAGCAAAATGCCACGGCAAGCCGAGCTGCTTCGTGTGCAAGCAAAACCACAGATACACGAGCAACAATTGGTGATCCATTTACCCAGCCTATTGCGCGTCAGCGAGAAAATTTTCGCTAACCCGGACTACAAACTATTCGTCCAGGAAATAGGACTACAGGTATTCGGCAAAAAATTTTCCCTGCGTTTTGCCTTTGACGACGAGAAAAGCGGCACGCCGCTGCCACCGCCGACACGTCCGGAAGACAGGCTGAAGAGTGACCCACTGATAAAAAAAACCCTGGATCTCTTTGAAGGGCGCATCAGCCATGTGCGACAAATCGTCACAGTGCCCGCAGCGGAGGCGACACCAGCCGCGGAGGTGACACCAACTGCGGTGGTGGAGACACCGCCGCCTGCCGAAGAAGACAACGAATGAAGGAGAAGACCACGATGAAGTTAGGTGATTTGGGCGGCCTGTGGCAGACGCTACAGAAGACGCAACAGGAACTACAAAAAATACAGGAAGAACTGCGCCATAAATGCGTCGAAGCGAGCGCCGGTGGCGGCAAAGTGACCGCCGTGGTAAACGGCCGGCAGGAACTGGTGAAATTGCACATTGACCCGGAGGTAGTGATCAGCGACCCGGACGAGATAGCCCTTCTGGAAGACATGGTCGTGGGCGCGGTGAACCAGGCTCTGCAAAAATCACAGGCCGCCATGGCTGAGGAAATGGGTAAACTGGCCGGAGAGTCCGGTTTGCAAAATTTCATGAAGATGTTTCAGAAATAGAAAAAGGGGAGAAGTTTATGCAAAAATTCGCCGTTTGTCTGCTGCTGATGCTGGCACTCTTCATGTCGCGGCCGGTATCAGCCCAGGAAAAAGCAGGTGAAAAACAATACATCTATGTACTGTCGCTGGAAGGAGAGATTTTTGAAGGGCTCGCCCAGCGTATCAAAAGTAAGCTGGCGCGCGTTGACCCCAAGCTGGCAAAAATAGTGATACTCGAAATCAACACCCCCGGCGGCGGTGTCGGCTACGTCTTGGACATCTGCGAAGACATTGACCGGCTGGCGCAGTCGGGCGTACCGGTGTATGCTTATGTCACGGGCAAGGCGTGGAGCGGCGGCGCTCTGGTATCGCTTGCCTGTGATCGCATCTATATGAAAAAAGATACCTCGATCGGTTCGGCACAGGTCAAAATTTTGACCCCGCTCGGCGTGCAGGATGCCGATGAAAAAGCGATGTCGGCCATGCGCGCCACCTTCCGCGCACGCGCGCAGGCACGCGACTACCCGCCGGCACTGGCCGAAGCGATGGTGGACCCGGCGCTCGAAGTGCGTGAAATCATGTATCGTGGCGCCCGTTATTTCAAGACACCCGAGGATATCCAGAACCTGCGCAACCAGCCCGCGGTGCACGCCGACGACATTGTCGAAAAAAGGATCGTGGTGAAAGCCGGTGAACTGGCCAATTTCACCTATGCCGAAGCAAAGGAATACGGCTTCTGCAAGGAGGTATACGCCAGCCGTGACGAACTCATCAAAGGGCTTGGGTTGAGCCAATTGGAAGTACGCGAGATCAACATGACGAGTGGCGATATACTGGCAAATCTGCTCAGCAACCAGTGGGTGCGTTTTTTTCTGTTGGCACTCGGCATTCTCGGCATTCTCATCGAATTCATGTCACCTGGCCTGGGTTTTCCAGGCATTATCGGCCTCGCCTGCGTGGCGCTTTTTTTTGTCGGCGGCTATCTCGGTGAGGTTACAGCCGTATGGGAAATCGTGCTGTTTATCTTGGGTCTGGCACTGCTTGCCATAGAAGTTTTTGTCTTACCTGGTTTTGGCGTTGTCGGCATTGCCGGCATCTTGTGCTGTTTCCTGAGTTTACTCCTGTCGTTCCAGAATTTTATCCTGCCTAGCAACAAGCAGCAAAGCGATCTCCTGGTGTTCAATGTTTTCATCATTTTGCTCGGCATCGGCATGGATGTCGTCCTCCTCCTCGTCATCAGCAAATTCCTGCCCGAATCGGCGCCGTTGCAACGACTGTCTGTAGCGGCTGTACAACGTTCTGAAGACGGCTATTCGGTGGCCGTGCCTGGTTTCCAAAAATTGCAAGGGCTACCAGGCGTCGCCACTTCTTCCTTGCGTCCGGCCGGACGGGCTGAAATCCAGGGGGAGAGCTATGACGTGGTGAGTCAGGGCGATTTCATCGTCCCAGGCGAAAAGATTCAGGTCGTCGAAATACAAGGCAATCGTATCATCGTTGATAAAGTGAGGGGCTAACATGGACATATCTCTTGTTTGTCTGATCTACCTGGTCGGTTTGATTTTACTTTTGCTCGAATTGTTCGCGCCCGGCGTATTTTTAGGCATAACCGGCGTGGCCGTGCTGATGGCCGGGATTACGCTGGCCTTCTGGTATCACTCGCCGGTATGGGGCATTTCGCTGTTGGCCATTGCGCTCGTATTGGTACCGGCCGTGCTGATTTGGGCGCTCAAACAAGTTACCCTGTCCGCGTCGCAGAACCTGGAAGATGGCTACACTTCGACCGAGGAAAAATTCGATGCGCTGCTCGGCAAGGAAGGTATATCGCTGACGCCCTTGCGCCCTTCGGGTATGGCTTTGATTGACGGCAAGCGTATAGATGTCACCGCCGAGTCGCTGATGCTGGATAAAGACACGCCTATCAAGGTGGTCAAAGTGGAAGGCAGCCGCCTCGTGGTCAAAGCCACCGGCCCAACCAAGATCGAGGAATAAGGCTCTGTCTAAAAATAACTTCACATTCTTGAGGGCACTTTTATCGATCTACTTCGTTGCTCCTCGCTTACAGAGCTAGGCTATGCGGCTCTCGTCGCGCCTCGTATATTGATAAAATTACTCCACAATAATGTAAATTTATTTTTAGACAGAGCCTAAGAGCTCAGAACGATCAAATCTCTTATGGACCGGAAATTAAGGAAGAACCGTGAAGTCTAATTTTTTCATGAACTGCCAGCCACAATCCCTGGCTACGGTGTTTAGTGCTTATTTGCGTGAGTTTGCCGATACTACCTGGCTCTTGGAGCAAAAATTTTGGGCCGAGGTCAGCAGAAAGGCCGGCTGGCTTTCTGCACGGCAAGTACGAGAAGCTTTGGCCAAACAACTGGATGAGTGCCAGCAAGGCAGACTCGTACATCTGGGCGAAATTTGGCTTGCGCAGAAGTGGCTCAACCACAATCAGGTGGTGCAACTGATCCAGGAAAGCGGTGGTCAGGTGTTGTTGTGCCGCCACTGCCAATTCTATTTTTACAAGGCTATTGCCTGTAGTATCAGCCACAACTGTCCGCGTTGCAATGGCGAAGTGGAAGTAGCCACGCCGGATGAATACCCTTTGCCCGCCGTGCTACGCGCAGGGCTCTTGAGTACGCGCATTCTTTCGAACAAAGCTTCGAGTGAGCTGTCCCTCGACGATTTTCTGTTTCTCGACGTCGCTGAATATCTGAGCAAAGAGATAAGCCAGTTGGAAGAAGAAATTTTGCTCGTCGTGCAGGCATTCGACTGTTGGCTGTCACAACAAGGCGATGCCTACACCGAAGAAACGACGGCGGAAGTGCGCATGACAGGCCGGCAGGCGGCTGACAAGCGCAGGCTTGAGACTTCACGGGTAATCACCCAGCGCATCAGCAAAGCTTTATTGTCGCTGGGTGACAAGCCGGAACGCAAGAAAAGGCGCCCACGCAGGACGGTGCAAAACACCGCTTCCCTGCTGCCTCTGTGTTCAGGATATCTGCACAATCTGCACGAACTCTTGTGGATTTTACAACAAAAGGTTTTTGCCGGGCTATGTTTGCAATCGGCCATCTGTGACACGCGCCAACTCAAGCAGATAGTAGAGTTGCAGGAACGTTCACTGGGTAACGGTGAACTCATGCACATCGCCAAGGCGGCACTCAAATTGGATATTCTCAAAGAAAAAAATGTAATCGGTATTTTGCAGCAGATGTGCCACTCGCTTTGGGTCTGCCCCTTTTGCCGGCTTTCATTATGGCAAACGGTCGCGCAACAAGGAGTCAAATGCCCGCGTTGCCAGAGCAAGACCCTAAAATCAACGCCGTCTCCCGAAATTTTGCACAAACAATTGGCTGCGGTACTCTTTCCTTTGCTGCCGATTTTGCCTGCCACGCAAGACGAAGATCCGCAGGCGAGCGAGGCCAAGGTGTCGCCGGTAGAAGTAAGCGACCTGCCTGCAACATCTTTGCCACCACAGACAGAAAATGCGCAAACCAGCCAGGAAATTTCGCAGATTTTATCGGAAAGTGGTATCAGCCACGAAATCAGCCAGTTCATGAAATCCATGGAACATATTGCCAGCGATGAGGAAATCTATCATCGCTATCTGGCCAGTAAAGCAGCGGACGCGGGGGAAAAACAAGGGGGTGGCGAAGAAGCGGCTCTGCCTGACACGACAGGGGATAGCCAGGCCACTCCGTTACACGTCATGCAGGTGAGTGAAAAAGCGAGCGAAGAAGAGATTCCTCTCGACAAAAGGATGACTCCTCTCCATTTGTTACAGGTAAGACCGCAAATGGCTACGGCCTCTGCATTGCCTGCTATGCCTAAATCCGGCAGCAAAATGGCTTCACACGACATTGCAGTTTCACCGCGTTCGCAAGTGAGCAGAGCCAATCAGGTTGTCTGGCTGGCGATTTTGTTGCTGTTTCCATTGCTGAGTGGCGTGTGGATTTTTTTTGACCAGTATCGCTCCAGCCAGATTGTCGCTACACCCAAGAAGCATGTCACGATCGGTCTACCACCCGATAACGAGCAGCCAAAACCGACTCCACAACCCGACAAAATTGAGCCGCAGCCCGACAAACCAGTGTCACCGGATAATCCGGTGCGGCCGGATGTGCCGGTAAACACCCCTGACTCCACTGTTACGCCGCCGCCCAAAAATCGTACGGCGACAAGCGAAACCGCCTTGCAAAAATTTCTGCAGAATCGTACGGAGCCACAAGACATTGCGGTGATGCTGCTGCATTTGAACAAAAATCAGTTGTTTGTGGAAGACCTGGCCTTGCTCAAAGAACTCTATCTGCGCTATCCGAGCGAAGATCAATTGCGGCAGTTGCTGGTCAAAACCGCCGCCACCATCGGCGGTCAGGAGGCCAGAGTGTGGCTTGAAGAGCTTCTCAGCACGCTCATGGAAACGGACGACAAGGTAAAGATCATCCAGGCACTCGAAAAAGTGGGCAAAGCGGAGTCACGCAAAGTACTTCTGCGCGTCTTGCAAGAAGACAGCGATAGCGATCTGACCATGTCGGCGGCCTTGGCCCTCGGCAATATTGTGCCTCACGATGAAACCGTCTACCGCGAGCTGGTAAACAAATTTTACGGTACCGATTCCGAAAGGACGCGCCACGGTTTCCTTATCGCCATCTCCAGCATGAATATCCGCGATGCCGGGCAATTTTTTATCCAGGTGGTGATGCAGGATCAATACAGCATTGCGTTGCGCATCAAAGCATTGGATGCACTCTCGGTATATGCTCTGCACTACAAAGAAGCGGCTTGGGTACAGGCGGAACTCTCGCGTATGAGCAATGTGCCCAATTTGATTTTGCGTAGAAAAATCGAGGAAATTCTCAAAGTACTTGGCAAAAAACAGGAGTAGTACGGCAAAAAGGCGGCTGAGAAAAAAGAAAATACCAATTTTGCGCTGAGATTTTTGGCAAGAGCAAGGAGCGACGAACGCGGCATAGCCGTAGCTCTGTGAGTGAGGAGCCGACGCAGCTATTGCCAAAAAGATCAAGCAAAATGGTAGTTTCTTTTTTGGAAGTCGCCAATATTCGAATGAAATGACCCTGAGGTATACGCGGGTATACACCCAGGGTCATTTCATTCTCAATGCTGCCATCTACAGAAAGAAAAATATGAAACTATACCAAACATTGGCCTCTGCTATATGGCTGTTGAGCATCCTCGTACACAGTCTGGTTTACGGAGAGGAGAAGCTATTGAACGACATAGAACCCGGCAAACCCAAGGCACAGTGGGTGTCTTGCGACAAGATCGTATGGCGGTTGCCGGCCACCGCCGAACAACTGCGCGGCTATCGTTATGCTGTACACAGCGGCGACAAAGCTTGCCTGGAGCATGGACAATTGCCGGACGGCGAAAAGGTGAAACTGCTCGCCTGCGAGGAAGGCAAAGTAGAACTTGCCACCGGCGGCTTGCGCGCGTACATCCCGCAAATGTTGCGCGGACATGTTGCGGTGAGTGCGAGCGACGATCAGGGCAGGCTGCTCTATGCGGCGGCGACACAAAACGGCGGGGTGATTGATGAACTCTACACTTACGCCGGGCCGGATCTCGGCGTAAGCTGGCAGGGCGAGACGCCGACACTGAAATTGTGGGCGCCCACGGCACGCTCGGTCAAGCTGCACCTCTTTGCCACGCCCACGGCCGTCACCGGAGAAACCCACGACCTCACACGCCAGGAACAAGGTGTGTGGAGCATTACCGGCAACGCTGCCTGGAAAAACATGTTCTATCTCTACGAAGTCGAAGTTTTCATGCTGACGATTGGCAAAGTCGAGCGCAATCTGGTGACCGACCCCTATGCGCAAAGCCTCTCCGTGAATAGCAAACGCAGCCAGATCGTCTCGATGCAAAACCTTGCGTTCAAGCCTTTCGGCTGGGATAGCCTCTCTAAGCCGCCGCTCGATGCAATCGCCGACATCGTCATCTACGAACTGCATGTGCGAGACTTCAGCATCCATGACCTGTCCGTGCCGCCGGCGTATCGTGGAACGTATCTCGCCTTTACCTGCAATGATTCTGACGGCATGAAGCACCTGAAAAGACTGGCTGAGTCGGGCCTCACCCACATCCACCTGCTGCCTGTGTTCGACATCGCCACCATTGAGGAAGACAGACAGAAGCAGGTAATGCCGGAAATTCCGCCGGATGCGAGCGGCGATTCACCACTGCAGCAGGAAGCGGTAGGCAAGGTGCGCGACCTCGACGGCTACAACTGGGGCTACGACCCTTACCACTACGGCACGCCGGAAGGGAGCTACGCCGTGCAGCCGGACGGCAGCGCACGCATACTCGAATTTCGTCGCATGGTGCAGGCTTTGAGCGACAAGGGGCTACGCGTCATCATGGACGTGGTTTACAATCATACCCATGCATGCGGCGCGGCCCCGACATCGCTCTTGTGCAAGATCGTCCCTGGCTATTACTACCGCTTCGACGACAGCGGCAACGTGTCGCAATCGAGCTGCTGCCCCGACACCGCTTCGGAACGGGCGATGATGGAAAAACTGATGTGCGACTCGCTTCTCATGTGGGCAAAATTTTACAAGATTGACGGCTTTCGCTTCGATTTGATGGGACACCACAGCAAGAGCAACATGCAGAAAATCGGCCGCATGCTGGCAAGTCTGACACCGGAGAATGACGGCGTTGACGGCAGCAAGATTTATCTCTATGGCGAGGGGTGGCGCTTTGGCTCGCTCAACGACTACCTGCCGGACGAGGCATGCCACCAAAAAAATGCTTACGGCTGCGGCATCGGCACCTTCAACGACCGCCTGCGCGACTGCGCACGCGGCGGAAACTTCATGCACGCGACGCGCTCAGACCAGGGCTTCATCAACGGTCTCTACTACGACTACAACCGCGATCCGGCCAACAGCGAAACGCCAGGCGACCTGGAGCTACAGAAGAAAATGCTCCTGAACTACAGCGACAATATCCGCATAGGCCTTACTGGCAACCTGCGCGACTACCCTCTGATTGACAGCAATGGCGACTTAGTGAAAGGCGGCGACATTGTCTATCGTGGCGGCAAAGGCGCCGGCTACACCGCAAGCCCAGGCGAGTGCATCAACTATGTGTCGGCTCACGACAACTACACGCTGTGGGACCAGATCTGCGCCAAGGCTCCATTCCATGTGGCCGGACGCACGCCGCCTACCGCCACAGCCGCAGAAAGAGCGCGCATGCAGAATTTAGGCATGGCACTCGTGGCCCTTGGCCAGGGGATTCCGTTCTTCGACGCCGGTATCGAGATGCTGCGCTCGAAATCAGGAGACGGTGACAGCTACAACTCCGGTGACTGGTTCAACCGGCTCGATTTCACCTGCAACAGCAACAATTGGGGTGTCGGCTTGCCGCCGGCGTGGAAGAACGAGGCTGAGTGGGAATTCTGGAAACCGCGCCTGCGCGACCCTGCGCTCAAACCATCACGCGAGATTATCGTTGCCAGCGTGCGCTACTTCGAGATGCTGCTGCGTATCCGCAAGAGTTCGCGTCTGTTCCGTCTGCGCACGCCACAGGAGGTGATGGCACGGGTGCGCTTCCTCGACAGCGACCGCGGACCAGAGCAAACGCCCGGGCTAATCGTCATGGCCATCTCCGACAAAGTCGCTTTTTTGCCCAATCTCGATGCCAAGTTCCGCTGGCTCGTCTGCCTCTTCAACGCCACGCGAGAGCCTCTGGAGTTCAGTCACAAGGCACTATGCGGCATCGAACTCGAGCTGCACCCTGAAATGAAAGCCGCGAGCGATCCGCTTTTCCAGGAAAGTTGGTTTCGCAAGAACTCTGGCACGGTCTGCGTGCCGCCCCGCACCACGGTGGTCTACTGCGAAGCTGAATAGTTACAATTTTTGGCAAATTGCTGGACAGTTCTGCATGTGTCGTGTAAAATAAAAACGGATTTTTATTTGAATTTTGTCTTGTTACGGAGGAAAAACATGAACAAACAGTCTCGTCTGTGGCTTCTTTTGTGGCTTTGGGTGTGCTTTGCCACGCCAGTCTTATTGGCCGAAAGCAAGCAGGAAATAGGGTTCAAGGGTGTGGTGGCGGAAACATCGTTCCCCGCCTTCAACAAGATGTTACAAAGCGGCTGGGGCCAGGATGTCATGGTACATGCCCTCAAGCAGGAACTGCCGCACATGGAGATGACGGCCAATCGCAATGCCCGTTATTTCGGCATCGTCAAAGTACCGCTTGTCGAATACTGGCAAGTACACCACAAATTTCTGAAAGACCAGTCGCTATTCCTCGTGCGTGTCTACCTGCGCCTCTTCGTATACGATACGGAGACGCAAAGCGAACTGTTGCGCGAGACATTGAGCGCCTACGCCGCCGAGAGTTGGGACAAGAGCGGCAAAGAACTGGCGCTGGTGCCACTCAAAAAAGCGTTCCAGCAGTGCGTTACCCTGGCTTCGCAAAAGATCGCCCAGAAATTGCCGTTGACCGGCCAGGTACGCAAAGTGATCAGCGTTGATCCCGGCATCATCGAAGTTGACCGCGGGAGCAACCACGGCATCTCCGAAAACTGCCAGTTCGAAGTGCTCAACGAGAAAAACGAGAGTATCGGCAAGTTCATTGTCAAGAGCATCTACCCGGAGAAAAGCCGTGCCGAAATTGAAGGCGCTGCACCCACCTTGCAACAAAACCTTGTAGTGCGGTTCGTCAATCAAAGCAAGGAGCAGGTGTTTACCAAGCAGGAAGTGTTGAACCAGGTGTTCAAGGACGACTTCATTGTGCGGCAGGAAGTACCAGTACAACCTAATCCTATGGAGGAAATTCGTATCACGAACCCCAACAACAACCACAAGACATATCTCAGCCGCGAACCGGGCGGCATTGCGCTCGAAGCTAAAGGCTACGACGCCTGGGGTGATGAAGCCGCACTCGCCAATAAAATACAGTGGCAGATGGTAGGCAACGATGAGGGACTGCTGCCGGTAGGCAGTTCACGTTTCATCCCCAAAAAACCAGGCAAGTTTGAGATCAAAGCGATATACCCGCGTGCAGGTGACAAACCGCTTGAGGCGATGGTAGTGATCTACGTTATCCAGATCAAAACAGTGTCCCTGGAGCCGCGCGAAGTGGTGCTGGCGCCAGGTGACACTTTTCAGTTTAAGGTGACCGGTGCAGACAGCCAGAACACACCACTCACCCCCGGCGATTTGCAGGACCAGTTGCGCAGTAGCTTTGACGGCGAAAAACTGGCCACAGTCAATGACAGTGGCGTTATCACTGCTGGCACCAAGGGTGGCAGGTGCATACTGAAAATAGCGGCACTCAGCACTCCCAGCGCACAAGACCAGGCGGAAGTTTTTATTCTGCCTCCCATACAGATGCGCGTTTTCGATGCACAAAACAATCCAATCACCGGCAAACTGGTGGTAGCACCCCAAGAAGATGTAATGCTGCGCTGTGATATATCCGGCCAGGAGAAAGTTGATTTGACAGGCGTGGATTTGACAAGACTGTCCGTCAGTTGGGGACTGGAGCAGAAAGAAGCGGGCAGCATCAAACCAGACAATCGTATTTGTTTTTTCCGCGCCGGCAGCCAGGAAACCACAGTCCCATTTGCTATGGTCGTGCGGGTGGAGAACGTGGCACCAACATCGAAACGTAAAGATACCGAGGTTAAACTATGGATCGAAATCAAGCAGCAGACATTCGAGGTGCGCATCAAGCCACTCAGGCAACCCCCTTATTATACTGACGATCCGATCCACTTAGAGGTGCAAGGCGTCGTGACCGGGCAGAACCGCCCAGTCAAAGACCTGCAATTCGACTTAAAGCCCCTTGGCACTGGTGTGAACGTAGATATCAAAGGGGGTGGTTTTTTTACGCTCACAGCACCCCAGCCGGAAGAAGTGGTACTCATCGCCACAGAAAAAAAATCCGGCCAGGAGGGACGTACCTCCCTGATCATAGAAAAAGCGACAGGTGTAAGCGACGTCAAGCTTACCAGCGACAAATTCCAGCGCGACCTCTCGCCGGGCCAAAAGTTGCTGCTGATCCCCAAGGCATTTCGCGGCAACA
Organism: Planctomycetota bacterium; assembly: GCA_020057085.1. GTDB lineage: Bacteria > Planctomycetota > Uabimicrobiia > Uabimicrobiales > JABWCH01 > JAGVGO01. Next base: position 13,108 of record JAGVGO010000188.1, read on the forward strand.
AGGAACTCAATGGCATGAAATTTACCTGGTCGGTGTCACCAGCCAATGCTCGTGTCACAGTGGATGACAGCGGGGTACTCTCGTCGCCGGCCAATAGCGAAGGCGAGTACGAAATTACCGCCACCGAGATAACGAGCAAAAAGTCGGATAAATTGACTATCCGTGTGTTGTCGGAACCGGTGGTGGACATCCAGTTCGATGCGGATACACCAAAAACTATCGAGAAAGGTAAAATCTATCCATTGTCGGTGGTCTTGAAAGGCAAGGAAGGGAACAATCTGTCCGGACGCAAGATCGTGTGGACCGTCTGGAGCAATGGCGTCTTAAGGAATGACATGATTGACGAAAACGGCTCGTTCAAGGCCGTTGAGCCGGGCTATGCGCGAGTGACTGCACGCGTGGACAATGTGGAGAAGCCTGTCGTCATCGAAGTTCTGCCGGGCATAGGCACGAGCAAACAGCTCACCGTCCATCACCTGGAAATAAAAAACACCGGAAACAAAAGTGAAATCGCGCCTGGCGAAACATTGCAGTTTGTAGTGCAGGCCTTTGACAGTGAAAGCAAGCCACTGACCAACATCAGCTTTCAGTGGAATGTTTCGAGCAGTAGCCACAAGATCGGCCCTGACGGTTTTTTTACCGCCGGTAACAACACGGGCAGCGTTGACGTGATTGCTACCGAGCCAAAGAGCAAGACGGCGAAGGCCGTTTCACTATTGGTGCGCTGGCCGCTGGTGAGCCAGATTCAGTTGAGCATCGGTGGCAAGAATGATGCGCAACTGTATGCGCAGGAGAGTGCACCGCTCACCGTGCAGGTGTTCGGTCAGGAGAAAGAGCCGCTGAAAAATTACAAGGTACAATGGGAACTAAGTGGTGGGCGGGTTGACGACAACAATCAATTTTTCGCCCCAGACCAGGCGGGCACCTACAAGATCGTCGCCAAAGACCAGTCCGGCAAGATCCCCAGCAAGCCATTATTTATCCTGGTCAACGAGAAACCAGTGGCGACAACGGTAGTACACGACAAGCTGCAGATCGACCTGCAACGCGACCTGATCAATCCCGGCGAAGAAACCCACCTGCGGGCGCGCGCTCATGACACGCAAAACCGATGGAGCTATGATGTCAAGGTAAAATGGAAAATTTCGCCGCCAGGCAATCATACCATCCAGCCGGACGGCACCTTCCGCGCCGGCAGCCAGACAGGGGCTTTTACCATCATTGCCGAATTGCCGTTAGCCAAGGGCCAGCCGCTTACCGCAGAAGCCAAAATCACGGTGAAACGAGTGCCGGCTGAGGTACGTATTGAGCCGATGGTGGTGTCGCTATCTCCTGGCATGACACAAAATTTTACCGCCAAAGTGTACGATTCGCAGGATAACCTGTTGTCGGATGCTACCGTCCAGTGGTTTAGCGACGGTGGCACACTACGCCCACAGGACAACACCTGCCTCTTTACCGCCAAACCCAAGCCGGGCAGTTACGAAATCGCGGCCAAACTGAACGAACAGTTATTGGCCAGAGCAAAAATTCAGATCATCAAACAGGAAGGCGAGTTTGTCAGCAAGAACAACTTCGGCATGACCTACCAGGTGCCGCGTACCTGGCAAGAAACAATAGACACGACTTCCATGCCGTACACCAAGTATGCTCTCTACATGTTGAAAGAGGATGAAGCTACAGCCATCTCTTTTGGCAGCTGCCAGTGGGAGCAAAGCGTTGACTTGCAAAACCTTGGCAAAGAGGTCCAGGAACAATTGGAGAGCAGTTATCTCAAGATGGTAGAAGCAGGAACATTAGGTTTGTTCGGGAGTGAGGCTTACCGCAGCACCCGTACGGAGAATACTACTTTTGGCAATATTTCCGGGCGGCTGGTCTATTACTCGATCCAGCCATCAGGGCGCGAACCTTACAACGCCGTTATCTTCCTTTCTGCGCACAATCTGGGTTATTATGCGGTATTTTGTCTGGCCCGTAGCAAAGAATGGGACATCCACTGGCCGACCTTTCAGTCATGTTTGAAGTCTCTACGTGTCCAGGATGGCCTCGTGCAAGATACAGTGAAACTGCCGGAAAAAACCAAAAATATCCTCGATAGCGTGCTAGATACGCCTGAAACACCCAAGCCTACCATGCAATTTAAAGAGGTCAAATTTTTTGAAGCGGGCACCACCCTGCCGCCGGTCAATGAACGGCGCTTTGTCAATCGTTTTGCCAAAAGCAGCTCACGCTATATCTATTTGCACGTGGTGGCCGACAACCTCTATTACGACAAGCAAAGCCAGCAACCGCTCATTTTGGGCAAATACTACCGGCCTGACGGCAAATTGCTCGGCGAAGTCAAGATGAATCCACAGATTCCAGCCGACTGGTCAGAAGTGAACGCCTGGAGCGGATGGGGCTGGAAGGATGCCGGCAAGTGGCCGCTCGGCACCTATCGCGTGGAAATCTTTTTTGGCGACCAGAAAGCAGGCGAAGGCAGGTTTGAGGTCGTTGACGACCGCTTGCCGCTGGTATTCAAGGAATTGAAATTCTTCGAGGCCGGCACCAAGCCACCTCCTATTCCGCAACAGCAGTACGCCACCCGCTTTGTCAAAAAAGAGACGCGCTATGTCTATTTCGCCGTGCTAGCAGACAACATGTTGCATAACAAAAAGAACCAGCGGGCCGATGTTACAGGTAAATTCTACCGTCCTGACGGCTCTCTCATGGGAGCGCCTAAAGCGACGCCGGAAATATCCTCGTCATGGAGCGAGGCCACGGTGTGGAGCGGCTGGGGCTGGCCCAAGGCAGGCAACTGGCCGACCGGCACCTATCGCGTGGAAATTTTCTTCGGCAGCGAGAAAGTAGGTGAAGGCACGTTCGAAATCGTTGACGATGAAGCTCCGCTGGTATTCAAAGAGTTGAAATTCTTTGAGTCGGGCGCCGAGGCGCCTCCTATCTCGGAGCAGAAATACACCACCCGTTTTGCACAACAAGAGACGCGCTATGTCTATTTCGCGGTGCTGGCACAAAATAACTGGTACGACCGACAAAACCAGCAGGCCGAGGTCATCGGCAAATACTATCTGCCAGACGGCTCTTTCATGGGAGAAGCGCCTCTCAGTATGGAGATTCCATCAACCTGGAGTGAGACCACACTATGGTGTGCCTGGGGTTGGCCTGAGCCGGGTAACTGGCCGCTTGGTATCTATCGCGTGGAAATCTTTTTCGGCGGCCAGAAGGTAGGCGAAGGTAACTTCGAAATCGCTGACGATAGCCAGGAGTAATTTTTGAAAGGGAATGTATGGCAATACCAAGCTGTGTAAACAGAATTGCCGATACCATCTGGGAAATACCTGTGACATACAAAGAAGGCATGCGAGTGCCTGCGCGCATCTATGCCACACAAAAACTGATCGAAGCGATAGACGAAGGCGTACTCGATCAGGTGACCAATGTCGCCACTCTGCCGGGTATTTTGAGATATGCCTATTGTATGCCCGATGGCCACTGGGGCTACGGGTTTCCGATCGGCGGCGTGGCGGCCATGGATGCCAAGACGGGCGTCATTTCGCCCGGCGGTATCGGTTTCGACATCAACTGCGGCATGCGCCTTGTCCTGACCAATCTGACCTACGACGAAGTGAAACCTCACTTGCGTGATCTGGTTGACAAGCTGTTCAAGCGAGTGCCAGCGGGAGTGGGCAGTACCGGCTTTGTCAAACTCAGCAATGACGAATTCCGCATTGTCATCGAACAGGGAGCACGCTGGTGTGTAAACAACGGCTATGGCTGGCCGGAAGATCTTGAACATACCGAAGAGGACGGCTGTATCGCAGGGTCCGATGCCGCTAAAGTGAGCCAGAGAGCGGTAGATCGTGGCCACAACCAGATCGGCACTCTCGGCTCAGGCAACCATTACCTGGAGATTCAGGTGGTCAAACCCGAATACATCTTTGATCAGAAGCTGGCACAGGCATTCGGCATCACTATCCCCAACCAGGTGGTGGTGATGTTCCATTGCGGCAGCCGCGGCTTCGGCCACCAGATCGCCACCGATTATTTGTCGACATTTTTGGCCTGCATGGACAAGAAGTATGGCATCAAAATTCTCGACCGCGAGCTGGCCTGTGCGCCTTTTCGTTCGCCCGAAGGCCAGGAATATTTTGCCGCCATGAAGTGCGGCATCAACATGTCGTTCGCCAACCGCCAGGTCATTCTCCATCGCATCCGCGAAGTGTTTTCCGAAGTCTTCCACCGCGATGCCAAAGACCTTGGCATGAGCATGGTCTACGACGTGGCACACAACACCGCCAAGCTGGAGCAGCACGTAGTGGACGGCGAAAAACGCGAAGTGCTGGTGCACCGCAAAGGCGCCACGCGCGCCTTTGGCCCCGGCATGGAAGGCCTGCCTGCTTGCTACAAGGAAACCGGCCAACCGGTGATTATCGGCGGCAGCATGGAAACCGGCTCGTACCTCTTGGCCGGGGTGCCAGGCGGCGCTGAGACTTTCTTCTCAACCGCGCATGGCAGCGGCCGCACTATGAGTCGTGAGAAGGCCAAAAAACTTTATCGTGGCGACAAGCTGCAGCGTGAGATGGAACACCGTGGCATCTACGTGCGCAGCGTATCTTTTTCTGGCCTGGCCGAAGAGGCAGGCGGCGCCTATAAAGACATTGACGACGTAATTGAGGCCACCGACCTGGCCCACATCAGCAAAAAAGTCGTGCGCTTTGTCCCTGTAGGCAATGTCAAAGGATAAACAAGTCCCCATCCGCACGTGGCAGTTTTTTTCAAGACGAAACGCTATCAGATTTGTCTGACAAGTCCGACAAGTCTGATAAGTTCGACTTGAAGAGGTGATGACCTATCGGTTTTTTTCTGGAAATCATGCCTAAACTATTGTAGAATAAATAAATGTAAGCCAGAACTATCATTCCTTGCAGCTGGGTAGAATGTTGTAGACGGAGCAATTCATGCCAAGATTGTTGAAATTCGCAGCGTTGTGGTGGTTTGCCCTGAGTTTTGCTGCCGCCGACCTGTTCCTTTCGGCCAGTTTCTGTGTACTCGACGGCAATACCAGGCAGGTGCTGAAGAGCAAGGAACATTTGCAACCACGCGCCCCCGCCAGCACGGTGAAATTGCTTACCGCTATTGTGGTCCTCGATAACTCCAGGCTGGACCAGAAGTTCAGCGTGTCGGAACATGCGACGCAGGTGGCGCCGAGCAAAATTTATGTGGCTGCCGGCGAGGAGATGAGTTGCCGCGACCTGCTCATTGCTTTGCTCCTCAAATCGGCCAACGACTGCGCCAGCGTACTCGCCGAAGGTGTGGCGCAAAGCGAAACAGAGTTCGTCGCGCAAATGAACGCCAAGGCCAAGGCTATCGGCTGCCGCTACAGTCGTTTTGCCACGCCACACGGTCTGCCTCACCAGGGCGAAGTGAGCTGCGCCTATGATCTGGCGCTGATCGCCCTCGAAGCCAGTCGCTATCCGGTGATTCAAGAAATACTCAAACTGAAAGAAGCATCGCTCACAACCACCAGCGGCAGGAACATCCAGGTAAAATCGCACAATCGCTTACTCGAACAAAATAGCCCGGTCTATGGCAAGACCGGCTATACCAAAGCCGCAGCCAACACCTTTGCCGGTTTTATCGAAGTGTCCGGTCATATCCAGGCGGTTGCCATCATGGGGGCACCCAAGCGCCCGGTGATGTGGCACGAACTCGGCCAGCTAGTCGCACGCACGCACGAAGCTGCCGAACCAGTACTCAGGCCGGACAACAAGACAATACAGATGCTGCTCAAAGAAAAAGGGTACTATGAAGGCGACATTGACGGCGTGCTCGGCCCGGCCAGCAAAGCGGCGATAAAAAAATTCCAGAGCGACAACAATCTCAGGGCTGATGGCAAAGTAGGTCCACAGACATGGGAAAAATTAAGCGAAGAAAACGAACGGTAAGAAGCGGGGTATGAATAAAGGAAAATAGGCAGAAGAAAAAGATGGCAAAAACGAGAGAATATTGTACTGATGCGTGTTAAAAAATCTCTGCCGCAGATGCGGCGTAGTTGTAAAACCTGGCACTTTAGTGCCAGGAACAAGGAACGTTATGCCTGACATATACCAGATCGTCCTCGTCGTGGTGCTCGGTCTTGTAGTCTTTCTGCCTTTTGGTATTGGCCGTTCCCTGGCCAGGATGATGTGGAGTCTTGTGTTCTACATCCTGGGCAGTCCCTACTGGTTGTGGCGGGGGCTGCATCAATGGTTCACCGCGCATTGCCGTCGCCGCAATTATGAAATACTCGGTCGCTATGTCGCCCTGCTGGGCAACAACCCTGAAATACTCCGCTACTTCCGTCAGTTGATTGAATCTGGCATCAGCCAGAAAGAGCTGGAAAAACTCTTGGCCGACAACCTGGCCAATCTACGTCAGTTTGAAGTTACTCAACAACAGAACGACGTACAACAGAAATCAAAGCAGGAAGAAACATTCAAGACATTAGTGGCCGAACAAGAGGAGATGCTGGCCAGGTCGCGAGCCAGTATGGAGCAAATCAAATTCCGTGAGCAATTGCTGGAGCAGTTGTATCATAAAATCCGCCGGAAATACAGGCTGTAAAAAGGAGAGAGGCATGAGCAACTTAGCGATCCAATACGTGGGCAAGGAATTCAGCTTGAGCGAGAAAGATTTTTTCGATTCGATAGCCAAGCAGATTCAGCACGGCGAAAAAGACATCCCATGGAAAAACCGCAAGCAGTACAAGATTGAAATAAGTAAAAAGGCTCAGGAATACGTGTTGCGCCTGATTGACGTAAAAGCCGACCGAGAGATCGAGAGACTGAAGATGCACTCCAACAAATCTCTCATGGAACTCGAAACGCGGCTGCTCTCCGATCTGGCCAGAGCAATCGAACGGCACACTGTGCAGGCGGCACTCGATATCCAGAAAGATTTCAAGGATGCGCAGGCGCTGGCGCGCAAGATAGATCCCGACGACGACGAGTTCAACGAAGAGTATCTGAAAGAGTTGCGTAACGTATCTCTCAGCAATTTAAAAGACATAGGCCGGATCAAAGAACGCGGAGGGCTGTAAGTGATGTCGTGCGGACATATATTGCGCGTGCCGTTCATAACTTTGCTGGCATACGGCTTGCTATCGCTGGGGGTAGCACAGGCGCAAGATAAAGCATGGGAAAAAAAAACACGCGAACTGGAACAGAAGATCAGCGTGCTCGAAGATTATCTCAAAGAGCGAGCCCATGAACTGAGCCAGGAACTACAGGCACGTGAACGGCTGTTGCAAGAGGTAAAAGCACAAAACGCGGCTCTGTACAAAGAAATGTCACTATTGAAAGAAAGATTGGAGCTGGCAGAACGAGAGTTGCTGCACCTCAAGATCGCCTTCTCCGGCAGCAAGAGCGAAGCTGTTCTACCGATTACACTGGCAGACAGTAAAACGACAAGCCATGCTAAAGAGGAAGAAACCATAGCAAAAGGGCAGCCCTACCAGAATGCGCAGGTGCAGAAGTTGTCCCTTGCGTTGAAGTCCAGAGAAGCGGCTTTGCGCATCGGTGCCATCGTTGAACTCAATAAGATCGATGACGATGAAGCGACCACCGCTATTACAGACGCCCTCTGCGACAGCGATACCTACGTGCGTATGCTCGCCTGCAAGGCGCTCGCGCAACGTAAGGCGATGACCGCCCTCTCTGCGCTCTGGCCGCTTGCCAAAGATGGCCCAGCAGAAGTACGCGCGGTAGCTATCCAGACTATCGAAAAGATTACCGGCATTGCCAGCGGCCTCAATACGAGCGACGCTGCCGTGGAAAGAGACAAGAAAGTTGCCCTGTGGCAGGAAAAAATTAAGGCGCAGGCGAGTGAAAAGAAGTAGTGCCATGCAGACTATTTGCCTCTATTGGCTGCCGGCGCTGGGTTACATGGTAGCGATCTACCATTACTCGACACTGGCGCCGGCGCAGATACCGAACTATGTACCACATTGCGACAAATTGCTCCACTTTGCCGGTTACGTGCTACTTGTATGGTTATGGATGCGGGTGTGGTATCGTCATCTCAAACCGCACATGTGGGTAACCTCTTTACTGAGTATGACAATAGTCTTTGTTTTTGGCTTGTACATTGAATTCGCGCAGATACACTACGGGAGATGTTTTGAAATAGGGGACATTATTGCCAATGCCGTTGGTGGCATCAGTGGCGCTCTTGTATTCGTGCTATGCAAAAAGCTGAACTTCGGGGCAGGAAATCGGCTACTAAAATCTTAGAAATATATTATTATTTTGTGGCTTTGTAGATATAAGCAATGCCTCCTGTGAGGGTGCGATACTCTATTTTTTGAAACGCATATGCTTTTTGCATCAAGGCAATAAATTCGTGTCGGCTGGGAAAACCGGCTGCAGATTTCTGCAAATACACATAAGCGGCCTTGTCTCCGGTAAGAAAACCGCCTATCATGGGAAGCACATGCCGTGCATAAAAATCGAATAGTCGTTTAAAGCCCGGTAAAGTTACTTGCCCGAACTCCAGTACCATTACCACTCCGGATGGTTTTACCACACGTGCCATTTCCGCAATACCTTTGCCGGGATCCTGCACATTGCGGATACCAAAGGAGATAGCCGCCACATCGAACTCGTTGTCGCTATAGGGAAGCTTGGTGACATCGCTCTGTTCCCAGTGAATATCCAGCCCCATTTTTTGGCTTTTTACAATACCCCAATGAAGCATTTCCTGGCAAAAATCACTGGCGACAACAACCCCTTCAGCAGCGACGGTTTTTTTGAAAGCGATGGCCAAATCGCCCGTGCCGGTCGCACAATCCAGTACTTTGTCCCCTTTGTCCACGCCACTCCAATGCACCAGTTGCTGCCGCCAGCGATGATGGATACCGACAGACAATACGGCGTTTGCTTTATCGTAGTTCTTTGCCAGACAAGCAAACATATTTTTGATTTTTTCCGGCTGTGGAGAATTTTCTGTCATAGGAATTTCTGGATAATTGGAAATCCGTGACAACCATACCACACAGGACACAGGCTGCTGCGAAAATCATCGCTCGTTTCTTTGCAGACCCCGGTCAGCGCGTTTTCTACGTTGCTACCTTGGAACAGTGCACGGTAGAAACTGACAGACCAGGCGGAGGTCTGGAGTGACCAACAGGTACCGATTATGTGTTCAATGCCTAATTGCCACAACACACCAAGAAAACGGTTGGTTGCATTGGTTGGCCTGGTCTCTCCCTGGCAGAAAAGAAGGCGCGGTTTGCGCGGGGCATTGTCAAAAAAACGTAGCTTTAAGAGTCGCTGTCCGCCTGGCAAAACCCAACCGCCGGACAGGGGATATTTTTCATCGTATTGGGAGTGGCCGATGATATGGCAGATACCGCACATTGGTATTTGTCGCACAATCTCAGAAAACTGATCCGTCATATTGAAAACCTTGAGTTTGGTTTTGGGGAACTCTTTCTGCATCATGCTCATCAGTTCTTCTTTGATTTTTTGTGCCCAAGGCGTAATGTCGGCCACAATCATCATTTTCGGAAATGCTAATGGCGCTTTGTTGAGTTTACGGGCAGAGGATGCCCATACCTCACGTGCTACCGTAAAACGAGAGAGCAAAAATGCTTTGCCATCGTGCGCCAGCTCCCAGGGAATACATGCCAGTTTGTCGTCGAGAGCCAGGCTTAATTTTTTGAGTTTTGCCTCTTTTAAGATCGCGACCAGACCTTGCGGGAAAAAACGGTGATATAAAATTTGCCCCAATGCAACGAGCCTGTCCCTGTTGTCTGCCAGTCTTATTTTTTCGCTTACTTCTTGCGACAGACTCTCGTCATAACAAGATGGTCCATACGCCATTCCTTCAACCCACGATGACATCTGTGTTCCGCTTTGCCAGAGTTGCACAGTCATTGCCTGGTTGGCCAATGTTTGCGGCATGAGCCATTCATTTACCAGACGTTGTATCTGCTGTCGTATCTTGTCCAAATCCTGGAGCTCACCACGCAAAATTTGTAACACCAGGCTGTAGAAGGAGGAACTCACGTTGTTCAGGCATTTTTTCATTTTTTCCTCGTCCAGACCGCCCAAGAATGTATAGGGAATTTTGCTGGCGCTGACGCATTCCCACAAAAAGGCACCTAAAACAAAAAAATCGGCTTTTTCTTCCGATGTTCCGCCATAGGCGACTGTCGGAATAATAGCAAACTGCGGCGACTCTTTCTCCGTGTAAAAAGTGTGGCAAAGAGATATGTCGAGCCCAGTAAGCCCGGCGGCATGCAAAGACGAGACAACATCGCTAAGCATCAATGCAATTTGCAGCGCCTTGAATTCACTTAAGGCGGCCTGGCCTAGCGGGTTGCCGCCAGGATTCACAAGGCGCAAAGGCCTACCCAGAAACTCATATTTGGCCGTAGCGGGTAGCAGATAAGGATGTGTGATTGGTATCTCGCGTAAACGGACCGGTTCTTTGGCATATTGTAAAAATACCGTATTTCCGCTTTGATTGTCAATGCAACGCAACATGAAAGCGGTACAGCTCTCTCCCAAAACTTCCTGTACCTGATATTGATTTTTGATGACTTCCTTAACCGCTATCGGGCTGTAATTTCTCATGATCGGGGTCGGTATACGCGGCTGAGTCAACAGCAAGGCGATATCTTGTAAATCACCTTCATAAGAGGAAATAGAGTTATCCGGTAAAGCCGATTTAGCGGCGCTCTGTTCTTGACTTGGCGGAACAATATTTTCATCATAAAGTTTAACCAGACTATGTATATCGTTAGGGTTGAGCTGCAACTTGACGGTGTCTTTGCCTTCGTTCTGAGTATCCATGAAAACCCGGGCCATGACTGATTCTCTCTCAGAGCTTTGTTCTCCAATCGCCTCTTCTTGCGGAATTTCCAAGTTGGGAATAGGCAATGCCCCCACCTGGGTATCTATCTTTTCTTCGTAGGCTATTTTGACCTGAATGATAGAATCGCCTACCTGAAATTGATCGCCGTCTTTGAGTTCGCCAGGAGTTTGCAACGAGGTATTATTTAACAATGTACCGTTACAACTCTTTAAATCTTCCACAAAAAATTTACCGTCTTGCGTGTAGCAACGGCAATGGAACCGTGAGGCCTGCATATCTTGAGACAATGAAAGATCCGATTTGCTGTGCCTACCGATGACCAATTCTCTTTTTTCCTTCAAGATAGCGTCGCCTTTGCAAGGTCCGCCTACGACTTTTAGATATAAAATGGGAATTTGTGTCAGCAAAAGTTCCACGGCAGATTTTTGTTGACCGGCAGGAAAGGATTGGCGAAACTCTTCGATAGCTTGTTGCAGAGTCGGATAATAAGTGAGAGGTGGGGTGAAAAGAGCAACCATCTCCAAAAATGCAGGGCATGCACAAACCGCCAACTCGCGGCCTTTTTGGCTAAAAGCTTCCGCTAATGTACACAGGGAAGAAATACAGTTTTTGGCAAATACTTGCAGATCGGAAAGTTCTAATAGAATAAATTCGGGTTCTGCCTCTTTGCTCACACGTTCCAGTAGGACTTGGATTTCTGTTAGAGATTCGGTGTTAAGAATCCCTTCCAGGTAGAAGATAACGCAAGCTTCTTTTTTTTCTTCCCTAAATTTCAATACGCTCATGCAACGCCCTTTGCGCTCTGAAAAGTTGAGTTGCCTACTTCATCTTTTGTTCGATTTCTTCTTGCAACTGAGAAAAATCGAGGTTACTGGCCCATTCTTTGATTTTACTATTACCCCACAATTCGATCGCCTCTGGTTTTATCAGCAACTGGCACATTTGCGCTAACGAGAGATAGGATTCATTGTGCACTCGCTTATTGTCCTCATCCTGCTCCAACCATTGTTTTGCTTCAGGGGTTTGGTATAGTTCTTTTACCATCTTGTGTGCTATGGGAGAAAGTGGAAGCCGCAAGACGCGATATGGTTGTTGCTGCAACCACTGCAAAAAATCTACAATCTTCTTTTGCAAAGAAGGATTATCGAGAAGTATGTGCGCCTCTACTCGTTGAATCTGTATTTTATCACACCAACTTTGTACACGCCACAACAAGTTGTGCTTATCAAAAGAATCCAAGATTGGGTATTGTCGGTGGGCTATTTTGGCCAGACGATGTGTGTAGGAAAACAGAAATTGCTCACCGAGTGGTTGTAGATGGCAGTATGCTCCAGTAAAAAAAATGACAGTGACCAGGACATATATAGCGACTGCTCCTTTAGTGGCACTCAATAAAGTAGCAAACAATGTATCCAAAAATCTGGATTTGACCCAGTTCGCGCCGGGGTTATCCAACAAAAAGCACAAAACCCATAAAAACAGCCAGCTGCCTATGAAGAGGCTCAAGAACCAGCCTACCGCGACCCATAGTGGATCATTTATACCAAAATTAAAATCGCTCAGTTCTTGTAACATAGGATATCCATATAAGGCAAGAACAAAAACTGTCACTAACCGCAACAAGCCCAACAATTCTTTGCCGGTTCCCCGCTCTATGCCGACATAGACTGTGATGACGAAAATGAACACCATAACGCTATCGAAAAAAGGAAGATATTGCATTGCAGCCAGCCACAACAAAATGAAAGCAGACCCGCTAATACACAGATAAATATTAGTTTTGGCGTGGGTTATGTTCGCTTCGTAAGGCCTAGTTTCAGGCACGACTGCTCCTCCTTCTTGCCTCTATATTATCGCTTTTGAGATGATGATGATACGCCTGGGCAAAGCGATGTGCCTCGTCTCTGACATGACAAAGTAAACGATGTACCAAGGAATCTTTCGTGAACGGCAAAGCTTGCTCCACGAGTGGAATATAAATATCTTCTTGCTGTTTTGCCAGAGCCACTACGGCCGGCAGAATCAATCCTATGCGCTTTGCTTCTTCCAAAACACTATGTAACTGTCCTTTACCGCCGTCCACCAGAAATATGTCCGGGGGTTTGCGATTTTTATCCTGCCCGCAAAAACGACGTCGCAGGACTTCTGCCAGCATCGCATAATCGTCGTTCGTCATCGCGGAACGAATTCTATAACGACGGTAGCCTTCTTTGTAAGGTACTCCGTCAACAAACGCTACCAGGCTGCCCACCGCTTCTCTCCCGCTGTGGTGTGCGATATCAATACCCTCTATCGTGTGCGGCATTTGTGGTAAATGGAGTGCTTCTTGTAGCGCCAGAAGGCTTTGCCTGGGGTGAGCGAAGCTCAATTCCACCGGCAGTGGATCACGTGGTAAAGGCCTTTTTTCAAGGCTTTGCAAGGCACGCAATTGATCGCGCAGACGTGCCGCTTCCTCAAAAGCCAAGTTTTGTGCAGCCTCTATCATTTCTTGTTGCAAATTTTGCAGCAATATTTTGTGGTTGCCATGCAAAAATTTTTTAAGCCGTCCGATATTTTTCGCATACTCTTCATGGGTGATACGTGCTGCGCAGGGAGCAGTACAGTAATGGATAGAAGCAAGCAGGCAAGGGCGAAAATATCGCTTTCCCCCGTCGCTGATATTCAGTTCGCAACTGCGAAATTGAAATATTTTTTGTAACAATTTGAAACAACCTCGCAAGCCTGCTATGTCGGTATATGGGCCACAAAATTCAAATTGCTCTGCTGGTAAACACTCGTGCTGGCGTGCGATGAAAACGCGCGGAAATTCTTCTTTGGAAAACACGATATAAGGATAGCTTGTATTGTCTTTCTGCCGTGTATTGTACCTTGGTTGCAAGTCCTGGATAGTGTGTGCTTCCAGCAATAAAGCTTCTATTTCTGATGATGTTTCAATAAAATCTATACTTGCTACCTGCTTTACCATTCTCGCAATCTTGGGTGCATGTTGTGCCGACTTGCGAAAATAGCTGTTAACCCGTTTCTTTAATGATTTCGCTTTCCCGACATATAAAATTTGCCCCTCGCTATCGCGCATCAAATAGATGCCAGGGGTAGAAGGTAATCGCTTGAGATATTGTCCAGCCGTGCTTTGCTCCATATCATACCATATTAGGAACTATAACAGAGTTCTTGGATTTTGCAAGTATAATTTACCGCCGATGTTTGGCATTGCCAGAGTTTTTGCCAGTCTGTTTTTTGCTCCACCGTTGCCATAACCAGGAAATAACAAACAAGCACGCCAGAGCAATCACGCCTAACAGCACCCAGTGCCGGTAGTTGCTGATAATGTGTTCGGCATCTTTGCCAAACACACAACCCAGCCATATGGAAATAGGGCATGTCAAAAGGGCACGCATCAAGTCCCAGAACATGAATCTGGCATAGCCTAAACGCATTGTACCCGACAGGAAGTAGACCGTAAGGCGAAAGCCGGCAAAAAAACCGGACAAAAACACTGCTTTGCTACCGTGTTTGGCGAAAATTTTCTGAGCCTTATTGATTTTTGCATCGTCAATAAAGAGGCGGAACGGCCACTTTTTCATGATCGGCAGACCGTAGCGTTTACCCAAATGATAGACCAGTGTGTCGCCAACCATAATTCCCATCATGCCGACCAATATCATAAACCACAGATGCCAGTTGGTGGTTATGCCCAGACCGCCTATATTTATCGTCGTGGCCGCAGGATAAAGCTCGGCAACCGCATAGCCTGCTAACAGAAATGTGGCTTCCTCCGGGATAGGCAAACCGACACCGCAAAGGACTAAAACTGTAAACACAACGACATAACAACCTTCGTCGAGCAACGGATCCAGGCACTCAAACCAGTCCACGGCTTATTCCTTAAAGAAACATCCAACGTTGTCGCTGTAAAAAAATAACCTTTACAACTTACTTGATCTTTTGACCAATGGCGTCGTCGCGCCCTCAGTTACAGAGCTACGGCTATGCGCCTTTCCTC
>JAGVGO010000049.1 GCA_020057085.1 Planctomycetota bacterium
CTAGGTTGGCTTTTTACCTCTCGCGTGTTCTCTTTCGCTCAACCCTGCGGCTACAAGTCTTTTAAACATGCGATTTACAGAAACGTTAATTTAACATTGCCAAATTAGAGGGTAACAGATTTACCGCTAAAAGAAAGACTATTCCGAATTTAACATTGTCAAATTAGTGGAGTTCATTTTCTACCGTTGTGTATTGCTGACTTTGGGCGCTTTCTGCTCTCGACACGGTCCGCAAAGCATGGGCGACAAACAAGTGGCAAGTCTTTTGTGCCAGTTGCCGCAGCGAATATCAAAAGGTGTATAACCGATGAAACAAGTGGTAATCGAAAATCCGATCTTGAACTCGCCCTACACAGAACCTACTCACCATTTCCAGTTTTGCGAACAAGGCATCACCAACACCGTAGTGAACGCCAGGCGTGTGAGTTCCTATTTTGTCCCGATAGCCAGGCCCCGGAAGAAGGGCAAGGGCGACCAGCTCACGTTTGAAACCGAGTGGACGCAAGACCGCATCGAAGAAAACGAATTCATCAACCGCATCCGTGTCAGCGTGGGGACATGGCGCAGCATGGGCCGGCCTGGAGTGACGAGTACCACACGGCGGCTGCTGGAGTACTGGTGCGCACCCAACCGCGAAAAACGGCTGTTCTTTTGCCAGATCGAGGCGATGGAGACTGCCATCTATCTCACCGAGGTGGCCAAGAAAAAAGGCGAGGCTTGGCTCGAAAACGATCTGCACAAAGCCAAAGAGGACAGCAACCCCGGCATCTTGCGCATCGCCTTCAAGATGGCGACCGGCAGCGGCAAGACCGTGGTCATGGCCATGCTCATTACCTGGCATGTGCTGAACAAATTGGCCAGTCCACAGGACAATCGTTTTAGCGACGCCTTTCTCATCGTGACGCCGGGCATTACCATCCGTGATCGCCTGCGTGTATTGCTGCCGAACGATCCGCAGAATTACTATCGCCAGTGGGACATCGTGCCCGTGTACCAGCAGGAAGAGTTGGGCAAGGCCAAGATCGTCATCACCAATTTCCATGCCTTTAAACTGCGCGAACGCAGCGACGCCGCCCGCTTGACCAAGGCGATCCTGTCACCAGGGATTAGCGACCCGTTTGCCGAAACCCCGCAGCAGATGGTACGCCGAGTGTGCCGGGAACTGGGGAGCAAACGCAACATCGTAATCATCAACGACGAAGCCCACCATTGCTATCGCAAAAAAGAAGATGGCGGCGATGTCAAATTGAGCGGCGATGAGCGCAAGGAAGCGGAACGGCATGAGGCGAGGGCACGGGTGTGGATCTCCGGACTCCATGCCATCCAACAGAAATTGGGCGTCAAGGTGGTCTACGATCTCTCGGCCACACCGTTTTTCCTGCGTGCTTCCGGCTACGTCGAAGGGACGATGTTTCCCTGGGTGGTCTCCGATTTTTCGCTGATTGACGCCATCGAGTCGGGCATCGTCAAGATTCCCAGGGTGCCAGTGAGCGACGACCAGATGCTGGGCGAGCAACCGACCTATCGCAATCTGTGGCTACGCATCCGTGACGATCTGCCCAAGAAAGGGCGCAAGACCGAAGAGGTGGCCGGTGAACCCATGCTGCCCAAAGAGTTACAGGGCGCGCTCCACAGTCTTTATGGCAACTACGAGAAATATTATCGCCGCTGGCAAGATAACAATAACGAGGCCAGCGCCAAAGGCCAGACCCCGCCGGTGTTCATCGTCGTTTGTAACAACACCAATGTCTCGAAAATGGTGTACGACTACATCAGCGGCTGGGAAAAAGAGTTGCCGGACAATGCCACGGTCGTCGTGCCAGGCCACTTGCCCATTTTCAATAACGAAGAGAACGGTCAGTGGCGACCACAGATCAGCACCATCCTCATTGACAGCGAGCAACTGGAAAGCGGCGAGGCGATGAGCCCCGACTTTAAGAAGCTGGTGGCGCCACAGATCGAAGAGTTCAAAGCCGAATACCGCCAGCGTTTTCCGGGCCGCGATGTGGAAAACATCGGCGACGAAGATTTGCTGCGAGAGGTGATGAACACCGTCGGCAAGCCTGGCAAGCTGGGCGAGCATGTCAAATGTGTGGTCAGTGTTTCGATGCTGACCGAAGGGTGGGATGTCAACACCGTGACGCACGTGCTCGGCGTCCGCGCTTTCAGCACGCAACTGCTGTGCGAGCAGGTGATTGGCCGCGCCCTGCGCCGTGTTTCCTATGTCACCGACGAACAAGACCGGTTGTCGCCGGAATATGCCGAAGTATACGGCGTGCCGTTCTCTTTTCTCCCTTGTTCCGGCTCGGCCAAGAATCCTAAGCCAGGGCTGATTCCTACGCGCGTGCGGGCACTCGCAGAACGTATTGCCTCTGAGATCGCTTTCCCCAGGCTGATCGGCTACCGCTACGTGATGCCGCACCAGCGATTGACCGCCAGCTTCGGCGCAGCAGCGAAAATGGTGTTGTCAACGGTGGACATTCCGACCAAGACCGAGAACGCGCCCATTGTTGGCGAATTGAGCATCCACACGCTGGACGACCTGAAAAACAAGCGATTGCAAGAAGTGGCGTTTTTACTGGCCAAGTTGACCCTGGAGAAATATTTCCGCAGCGACGGTCTGCCGCAGCCCAATGATCTGCAACACCTGCAACAACACAAATGGGACAATGAGGTACAGGCGTGGCTGTTTCCGCAGCTTTTAGCCATCACCAAAGCGTGGCTGGCCGAATGCGTGGTGTACCAGGACAACGCCTTTCCGCAGATGTTGCTGTTGCTCGAACTGGCCTACAACGCCAGCGACCGCATTTACCAGGCCATTGTCCAGTCGTGTGCCGGTGACAAAACCCTGATGCCGATCTTGCGCCCCTTTGACACGCTCGGCTCAACCCGCCATGTGGATTTCGACACCACCAGGCCGGTATTCGCCACGCATGCCCAGAAATGCCACGTCAACTACGTGGTGGCCGACACCGAGAGCTGGGAGCAGAAAATGGCACAGGCACTCGAAGATATGCCGGAAGTCGTCTCTTACGTCAAGAACCAAAGCCTTGGGTTTGCCATTCCGTACACCTGGGAAGGCGAAGAACACAACTATCTGCCGGACTTCATCGTCTATATCGAGGACAACCATGACGACTTGCTGCGTCTGATCGTCGAGGTCACGGGCGCACGCAAGAAAGACAAAGAGGTGAAGGTGGCGACCGCGCAAAACCTGTGGCTGCCTGCTGTCAACCATCATGGTGCGTTCGGACGTTGGGATTTTCTTGAGATCACCGACCCGTGGAACGCCCAGAATGCGATTCGTGAATTTATAGGGAAGGAAAAAACATGATAACGGAATACGTGAAAGCAGCGATGAGCAAGGCGCACTACGAAATATTGTCTGACAAAAGCTTCTACGGCGAGATTCCTGAATTCTCTGGTGTTTATGCCAATACATCCAACCTGGAAACGTGTCGTGACGAGTTGGCGGAAGCCTTAGAAGAATGGATCATGTTGCGTATTGCCAAAGGACTCAGCTTGCCCACAGTGGATGGCAACTCTAGGTTTTTTGCCCGCCCTCCCCTGGGCAATTGGTTTGGAATGCTTATTTGGCAATGTTCCCAGGGGAGGGTTTGGGAGGGGCAAATTACATGCACCGGCCGCACTCTTACCGGCTGGTTTTCCCCTCCCAACCCTCCCAATGGTGGCCAGCTACTCTAAGCGTTCCGTGTCATTGGCCCATGGGGAGGGCGGGCAAGTAACATCATCTTCTTCTAAAAAACCTAGAGTTGTCAGCCCGCCAGGGGAGAGGTGATAGGCTTGTACTCTTGTACTTATTTCAAAAAAGTTACTATAGAAAGGCAGACTGACTATGCCGCGTAAAGCCAAGAATGGTGATTCATCCAAGCCTGTGGAAGCCGTGGTTCACAAGCAGGACAAGCGCACCAACATCCCCACGCGCGAGCTGCAAGCGTTTATGAAAGAAGATGAAGAAAAGCCCAAACTGCAACGCTACCCGCGTGACCCGTCGCTCGACCCGCAACTGGTGTGGCAGGGCAAGGACGATCAGGACAGCCGCGACCTCACGGTGGCGACCGTGCCCATCTACATCCAGGAAAAAATCCAGCCGCAGGCGATCATGGAAAGTTTGCGCGACGTGTCGCAGAAAGCGTCGGGCCAGATGGATTTGTTCAGCGATTTCAACGGCCTCGCCTTCGACAAACTGGTCGAGTTCTATCAGCATGAACTGCACTGGACCAACCGCCTGATCCTGGGCGACAGTCTGCTGGTGATGAATTCGCTGGCCGAGAAAGAAGGGCTCAAGGGCAAGGTGCAGATGATCTACATTGATCCGCCCTATGGCATCAAATTCGGCTCCAACTGGCAGGTGTCAACGCGCAAACGCGACGTCAAGGACGGCAAGGCCGAAGACGCCACTCGCCAGCCGGAGCAGATCAAGGCGTTCCGCGACACCTGGCAACTCGGCATCCACTCCTACCTGTCGTACCTGCGCGACCGTCTGGTCGTGGCACGCGAACTGCTCACCGAAAGCGGCTCGGTCTTCATGCAGATCGGTGACGAGAACGTGCATCTCGTGCGCTGCCTGCTGGACGAGGTGTTCGGAAGGGAAAATTTTGTGAGCCAAATCACATTTTTGAAAACTAGCGGACAAAGTAGCCCGACCGCACGAACGAATGTATTAGCATCTGTCAGCGATTATTTGATTTGGTACGCCAAAAATATATCTCATGTAAAATACCGAAGACCTTTTAATGATAAGGCTGAAAAGACTGTTGAAGAACAATATACATGGATTCAATACGCTGATGGAGCTGTACAAAAACTGGAGGAAGGGATTGAGCTAGATGATGCTACAAGGTTATTCATGCCTGCTGATGCAACGTCAGGAACAGGTGCAGAATCAATCCGTTTCAATTTTGAACTAAATGATGTATCCTATTTCCCCGCAGGCGATAGAGGTTGGTCAACGACTGTTAACGGAATGAACCGATTGAGATTAGCCAACAGATTGATTGGCATCGGCAAAAGTTTGAGATTTAAACGTTTCTTGGAAGATTATCCGATTTCTCCGCTCGCTAACTTCTGGACAGACACGATTGTCAGTGGATATAGTGATACAAAATTATATGTTGTACAAACTTCTACCAAAGTTATCGAGCGTTGCCTCCTGATGACCACTGATCCCGGCGATCTGGTACTTGACCCAACCTGCGGCAGCGGCACCACGGCTTATGTCGCCGAGCAGTGGGGGCGGCGCTGGATCACCTGCGACACCAGCCGTGTCGCGCTGGCACTCGCCCGCACGCGCATCATGGCCGCCAGGTACCCGTACTACCTGCTCAGCGACTCAGTCGAAGGCATCGCCAAAGAGGCGCAACTTGCCAAGCAACTGCCGCCCAACCCGTTGCCCAAGAGCGACGGCGACATCAGGAAAGGGTTTGTCTACAAGCGCGTGCCGCACGTCACCCTCAAGGCGATTGCCAACAACGAAGAGATTGATGTTATCCACGCCAAATGGCAAGACAAGCTGGAGAGCCTGCGCGACAAGCTCAACAAGCTGGTGAAGCAACAGTGGCAGGAGTGGGAAATCCCGCGCGAGGCGGACGCCAGGTGGTCGCTAACCGCCAAAGAAACGCTTGGCCAGTGGTGGGATACTCGCCGCCAGCGTCAGCACGAGATGGACGACTCTATTGCCCGGCGGGCCGAGACCGAGATGCTCTACGACCAGCCCTACGAAGATAGTAAGCGCATCCGCGTGAGCGGGCCCTTTACCGTGGAAAGCCTGTCACCGCATCGCGTGTTGCCGGTAGACGATTACCCGCTCACCGTGCGTGAAGCCAGCCGCACCCCAGGCCAGTTCGAGAACATGATCCTGGAACATCTCAAGAAAGCCGGCGTGCAGAACACCGTCAAAAACGAACGCATGAAGTTCGACAGCCTGGAATCATACCCCGGCGTCTACCTGCACGGCAGGGGCGAATATAGCGACAATACCGGCCAGAGTTGCCGGGTGGCGGTGTGCATCGGCCCTGAACACGGCACTGTCGGCCCGGAACTGGTGAAAGAGGCGGCCAAGGAAGCGGTCAAGGGGCTTGGCTTCGAGTTCCTCATCGTGTGCGGCTTTGCCTTTGACCCGCATGTCAGCGAAGAAGCCAGACAATACGGCAAGCTGAACGTGCTGCTCACACGCATGAACCCCGACCTCTCGATGGGCAACGAGCTGCTCAAAAACACCGGCGCCGGCAATTTGTTCATGGTGTTCGGCGAGCCGGACGTGGAGATCGAGAAACAGAACGGACACATCGTCGTCACCATCCGCGGCGTGGATGTCTACGATCCAACGACAGGCGCTATCCGCAGCCATACCACCGACGATATTGCCTGCTGGTTCCTCGACAGCGACTACAACGGCGAGAGCTTCTTCGTGCGTCATGCCTACTTCTGCGGTGCCAACGAGCCTTACGAAAAGCTGAAGAAGGCACTCAAGGCGGAGATCGTCGAGGAAGCCTGGACCACTCTCTACACCACGAAGAGCCGCCCATTCCCTGTACCGCAAACCGGCAAGATCGCGGTCAAGGTCATCAATCACTATGGCGACGAGGTACTCAAGGTGTTTACGGTGAAGTGAGAGTGAAGTGCACTTTCGAGGTTTTTGAGTTTGCTTTTAACCCCGTAGGGATGCAAGTTAATAGCCAGGGGCGTAAGCCCTCACTTTTATACACGATTTTTATAACTTTATGTATCATCGAAAGCTATACCAAACATCTCAGCGATAACTTCTGGATGTTGGAGAGCCTCTTCGATTA
>JAGVGO010000275.1 GCA_020057085.1 Planctomycetota bacterium
GCGACTGGCGGGTGAGGGGGATTTATGGCCAAAAAACCAGAAAGAATTGCGAACTATGCTAAACAAATGCGCAAAGACCGTACTCCTACGGAGGCCAAAATTATGGCAACATTTGCGTAGCAGGTGCTTTGGCGACGCTAAATTTCGGACGATTTGCAGGCTGTACTAGACGCCATCGAATATTGCTGCCAAGCAGGTATGAAATCCCCCCTAATTATTGGATACGCCCCCTGCACTGTCGGCTCTCGTAATTAGCCTCTTTTCAACGGTTTTTACCTTCCCTTTTTCGAAAAAGATGCAGCAGCTTGGGAGTGCTGCCAGAAGAGGCAAAACTGATATCAAGAATCTCGCTTCTTCTCCCGCTTCTCCTATTGCTAAAATAAAGACATATAAAAGTGTTAGAATAATTAATATATTTTCCGCTATACCAAATACTTGCAAGCGATAATACTTGGCAAAACAAATACTGGCTAACAAAACATTAATGAATAACCCAAAATATGCTATCTTCACCAGAAGAGGCAAAACCGATATCAACAATTTTGCTTCTTCGCCCACTTCTCCTATTGCTAAAATAGAGACATATAAAAGTGTTAGAATAATTAATATATTTTCCGCTATACCAAATACTTGTAAGCGATGATACTTGACAAAACCAATGCTGAGTAACAAAATATTAATGAATAACCAAAAACATGCTATCTTCACAAAAAGTTTATAAATCCAAAAAATCCAATGATTGGGTTTATAATAATAAATGGATGTTTTAACACTTAACAGATAGGTCAACCGGTGAACGATACGAACAGTACTTTGTACCGGGTGTTTTAATATATATTTCAATACGGCTTTTTGTATTATCTGACTGTTTTGGTAATGCTCGGTAGTATTTAGATTAGGCCAACGGTTTGTAGCCAGGGGTTGATTATGTGTTTCAGCAACAAGCATTGGTATCTCTACCATCGGCCAAGCTCTGATTAGGTTTTGTCCGCTGTTGTTTGTCCAAGTTATCTGACCATGTTGCAATGCAATATTAACATGCCACACTCCTGAAAACAGAGCAATTGGCAGCAAAAAACAGAAAAAATATTTAATGGGAAAATTTCTCAAAGCTTGATAAGAGCAGAAAAGCAATAAAGGTAGCAAGAAGAACATAAAAGGGCGCAGCAACTCTGCCATAGATAAAAAGAAGCCCGAAGCGAAACAAATCAATGCCATTTTTTTGGGAGAATGAGGTGAAGCAGTCTGTGAAACAGCATACTTTAGCGAAGAAATATACAGCAAATTAAAAAGTGGGAAAAATATGTCGTATGTTTGTGGATTACCCGGATGGATAATTACAGTACTCCATAAAAACACAACGCTAAGAACAACAGATATTAACATCTTTGCATAAGATGATGAGGATAAGTATATGGCAAGAATGAAGCAAAGAACTAGTGCTATACGGTAACAAATATGAGTGATAAGGAATGTGCTGCCAAATATATTGCAAGTTGCTATCTCTGTTAATGACAGAATGATAGGGATAGGTATCTTTAGATTTTCAACATAATGTATAATCTTTGCAAAACTATTAAAATCATTGACACTGTAGATATTATTCCAAGTTATTGAGTCCACGCCACGAGAATCTCTAACGAGGAATGCGCCGACAATGCTGAATACTATTATGGTTAAGCGTAAGATTTTTTTATCTTTTATAGATTGCATATGTCGCTTCCTATTCCATTACATTCTGAACACTTCTAGCGCGGCTTAAACCGCATAGCTATTTTAGCGAAATCTAAAACGTAAATCGAGCAAAAAATGAGTAGTACTCATTTAGTAAAAGAAAAGTTATGGAAACTGCCCTAGCACAAACTTTACCATTATGTGTCGATTTGGACGGAACTCTGATTCCAACCGATGTACTGTCAGAATCACTTGTTGTGTTCTTAAAAAGAGCGCCGTGGCGTATTTGTTCCGTAATGGCTTGGTTGTGGAGGGGAAAAGCGTACTTAAAGCAGCAAATCGCTGCCCGGGTGCAACTAGATATAGAGTCACTGCCCTACAATCAGCGGTTTTTGTCATTTTTGCAAGACGAGCATAACCGTGGTCGTAAATTGGTGTTAGCCACAGCGGCCGATGCCCGGATTGCCCAGCAAATTGCCAATTATTTGGGGATTTTCGATATGGTGGTGGCCAGTGACGGCACAGAAAATTTGCGCGGAGAGCAAAAGATGGCCAAACTTTGCAGTATCTTTGGCGAGAAAGGCTTTGTATATGCAGGAAACGATGCCAGCGATCTTGCTGTGTGGAAGCACGCCGCAGGCGCAATTGTAATCAATGCGTCTCCTGAAGTTGTGAAAAACGCCGGCCAAGTATGTGAAATCACCCAGGTTTTTCTCACCAAGAAGAAGTTGCTGCTAACATGGATTAAGGCCTTGCGCATCCACCAATGGGCAAAAAATCTGCTGCTGTTTGTGCCTTTGATAGCGGCACATAAACTGACAGACCCTGTTTTATGTATGAAGGCGATTGAGATATTTATTGCATTTAGCTTGTGCGCCTCCAGTGTGTACATTTTAAACGATCTCCTGGATTTGCAGTCGGATCGCCGTCATGCTCGCAAAAAAGATCGCCCATTCGCGTCCGGTGCTTTGTCTCTTACCAGTGGGCTGCTATGTATCCCGCTCCTCCTCTGCATAAGCTCGGTTCTTGGCTATCTGTTGCATAACCGATGTGTAGCTATTTTAGCCTTTTACTTTATGACCACACTCCTCTATTCCTGCTATTTCAAGCAGATAGTATTGTTCGATGTTTTTTGCCTGGCGTCATTTTATTGCATACGTATCTGGTGTGGTGCTGTGGCCCTAGATATTTTCGTTTCGCACTGGTTGCTTGCCTTTTCACTCTTTTTCTTTCTCAGTTTAGCTTTTGTAAAACGCTTCACCGAGTTACAGTGTATATGCGAGGTAAATAAGAAAACAATGGACGGACGAGGGTATGTGGCTAGCGACATGGAGCTCCTTTTACTTTTCGGAGTAGCCAGTGGTTATATTGCAGTACTCATCTTCGCGTTATACATTAACAGTGAGCATGTGAAGACAATATATGCCTCCCCGGAGAGATTGTGGTTGCTTTGTCCGGTTATCCTCTACTGGATAAGTTATATCTGGCTTTTGGCACATCGCGGGCAAATGAATGAAGATCCGGTCGCTTTTGCCCTGTGTGACAAAAAAAGTTATATATCTGCTTTCTTGATGGCAGGTATTATGTGGTTGGCAACTTAATTTTATGAACCAATATAGTGCGTCTTATGAATGTTGGGGCCGTTTTCCCAAGGCGAGTCACATAATACATCGCATGAGATGGATTACCGATACCATCCCCGTTGATACAGGCCAAAAAATTTTGCCCTACGGCTTGGGTCGCAGTTACGGCGACAGTTGTCTTAACGATGGCGCTGTACTTCTGATTACCACGGCTCTCAATCGTTTTATCGCATTGGATAATACATCAGGCATTCTCCGATGTGAGGCAGGCGTTACGTTAGCAGAAATTTTATCTGTGGTGGTGGCCAGGGGATGGTTTCTGCCCGTAACCCCGGGCACCAAATTCGTCACTGTAGGCGGTGCTGTGGCCAACGACGTGCATGGTAAAAATCATCATGGTGACGGCACATTTGGACGCTATGTGAAAAATTTTGCCTTACTGCGATCCGATGGAATACGTTATCTCTGTTCGCCTACGCAAAATCAAGACCTTTTTCAAGCAACCATTGGCGGACTTGGGCTGACCGGACTCATCTTATGGGTAGAGTTCCAGCTTATCCCTATCCACAATCCGTTTCTTGACGCAGAAACCGTTCAATGCAAAAACCTCTCACAATTTTTTGAACTTTCTCAAGAGTCTGAGGAGAAGTATCAGTATACCGTGGCCTGGATAGATTGTCTGGCACGAGGTCGCTCATTGGGAAGAGGCATATTTATCCGTGGCAATCATGCTCATCACCTAGAGAAAAGACCTCCACCTCCATCCGATTCACAGATTATCATTCCTGTAGAAGCGCCCTCGTTTTTACTCAATCGTTTCAGTATCAGAGCCTTTAATTTTCTTTACTATCACAAACAACGTTCCCCCAGAGTAAGCCAGATAGTCCACCTGGATCCTTTCTTTTATCCTTTAGATGCCATTGGCAAATGGAACCGGTTGTATGGACGCCGTGGCTTTTTCCAGTATCAGTGTGTGGTGCCGTACGAAGGGCAGAGTAGCCCTATCCGCCGTATCTTGGAAACCATCTCGCAAAGCGGTATGGGTTCGTTTTTGGCCGTGCTCAAAGTGTTCGGTGACAAGCCTTCCCCAGGTATCCTTTCTTTCCCCAAAAAAGGAATAACCCTGGCTTTGGATTTCCCAAACCAGGGGCGCGACACCCTGGAACTCTTAGAACGGTTGGACCAGATTGTACGCGCTAACAATGGGGCGGTCTATCCAGCGAAAGATGCCAGGATGTCAGCAGCAAGTTTTCAGACCTATTTCCCACGGTGGCAGGAGTTTGCCAAATATGTTGACCCTCATTTTTCCTCCAGTTTCTGGAGAAGAGTTATCGCTCCACACGCCTAAGTCGCCGTCAAACTAAGGAGAAATTTGATGCGAAAAATCCTGCTCATAGGCGCCACCTCGGCCATTGCTCAGGAAACCGCCAAAATCTGGGCGGTCAAAGGAGATGAGATGTTTCTGGTAGCCCGTAATGCGGAAAACTTGAGCGCGGTTGCCGGGGATCTTCGTGTCCGTGGTGCCAGCAAAGTGGTCACCATGACGGCCGAGTTACTGGATTTTGAACTTCACCAGCAGATTGTCACAAGCGCCATAGCCGCACTTTCCGGCCTCGATTTAGTCTTGCTGGCACACGGCACACTCGGTACTCAGAAGCTGGGTGAAGCGGATTATGCCATAGCGGAAAGGGAATATCGCACCAATTTCCTGAGCTTTGTTTCTTTGCTCACACCCATAGCCAACTACTTTGAAAAAGAGCGGCGTGGGACTATTGTGGTGATTTCTTCGGTGGCGGGAGATCGCGGACGGCAGAGCAATTACATATATGGCTCGGCCAAAGGAGCATTGAGCCTGTTTCTCCAGGGACTCCGCAATCGCCTATTTCTGTGTGGCGTGGCGGTCATTACCGTCAAACCGGGTTTTGTGGATACCCCAATGACCGCACACATTAAAAAGGGCCCGCTATTTGTGGACCCGGGTGTGGTTGCAAGAGGCATTGAGCGGGCAATTCAACGCCGCCAGGATGTGGTCTATCTGCCCTGGTTTTGGCGCTTTCTCATGCTCGTCATCCGTTGTATGCCGGAGACAATCTTTAAGAGGATGAAACTGTGAAAAACAAGTACTCATTCTAACGAAGTTCCAACCTTTTTTGCCTGCGATCTCATTTTTTACTTGCGTGTTTTGCGGCTGGCTGATAACATAATCTTAACCACAACAAAAAGATCGAATTTTTCCAGTCTCACTAGAAAGGCAGATGCCAATGCCAATTCTTTTTGATTGCCCATTCTGTAGTTACGAGAAAGATGTGCCAGATAGCTACAATGGCAAGAAAATCAAATGCCCGCGTTGTCTTGCCACATTGACTCTGGGAGTGCCCCAGCCTACCGCACTGACCGCTTTGCCACTACCGGAGGATGATGTGTCGCCTCTTGAGCAGACCGCTATCGAGGTCGGCAAGACAGAGGGACTCCAGGAATGTCCGTTCTGTTTTGAGCTATTGGATGCAAATGCCACATTCTGCTCAAGTTGCCACAAAGAGATCAATGCCCAAAAAGGCGATGCCGGGTTAGAAAATATCGAGGCAGGAGGGCAAGCCGGGCAGGAAGAAACCGACGAGGGAACGAGTACCGAGGAAGCGCGGGCACGACACAGCCGTATACAAAACATTTTCTACCTTGCTATTGCTTCTCTTGCCTGTTTTATCGGCGCGGTGTGCGGCCCTCTCGCTTTGGGCATGGCGCTCACCATCGTACACACCAATCTTACCCCGCGTGAAAGACAGATGCTCAACGCTGGCATGGTGATGGGCGCGGTGGGCACTAGCTCTTCTCTTATCTTAATCATCTGTCTTATCTGGGGATAACTATGACACAGACAGGTAAAATTGCCAAACTGCTGGCCCAAGGCGTACAGATTCCTGCCCCGGAACAAGTGTATGTTGCGCCTGAGGTAGCGCCAGAAAACATCGAACATGGTGTAGTGCTGTTGCCCGGTGTGGTACTCGAAGGAGAAAAAACCTTGCTTGGCAGCGGTACGGTGCTTGGCCCGCAAGGATACTTTGTCAATGTACGCTGCGG
Source organism: Planctomycetota bacterium (assembly GCA_020057085.1). Classification (GTDB taxonomy): domain Bacteria; phylum Planctomycetota; class Uabimicrobiia; order Uabimicrobiales; family JABWCH01; genus JAGVGO01. Next base: position 6,336 of record JAGVGO010000275.1, read on the forward strand.
GCGGCAGGTCAAACTGGCTGCCGGTCAATACCACAATTGCGTGTTTCTCGACGGCGCCAGGGTACGTGGCGGTGCCGAAATGCGGGAAGGCACCCTCTTTATGGAAGAAGCTCAGGCCGCGCACACCGTAGGGTGCAAAATGACCATCCTGGGTATGCAGGTGACGCTGGGTAGTCTCATCAATTTCTGCGATGTACTCGTCACCGGCGGCAGCGATGAACCGTTTGGTTTTACCGAAATCGGGTCAGGGGCAATCCATTATAATTTCACGCCCAATGGACTCAAGTTCGGTTCACTCATCGGTCCGGGAGCGCTGGGTGAGATGTTCGGACTCTTTGCGCGCACCTTTGTCGGCGGACAGACACAGATCATTTCCCCAACCATCATCGGCTCAGAGGTACTCATTCCTGCCGGCGTAGCCGTGCGTTCACCGGTTGCCGACGGCGTCATCGCAGTGCCACAGCCGCTTGCCGCCGGAGAGAAGCCATATGAGCCGACCCTGCTCACACGTGTGCGCGAGAAATTTACGCTCACCGCCACGCTGTTGGCTCACTATCAAGCCCTGTACCATTATTTTTGCACAGTACGCCAGCACTTTGCCCAGCATCTTGCGGATACGTTCCTCGAAAAATTGTACCAGGCGGCGGCGCAAATCATCTTGCAAAATATCCAGGAGAGGCTTTCCTGGCTGTTTCACAAAAAAGAAAACGGCGTGCGTGTGGATTTGTGTGCCCGACTTAGCGAATCGCTGCGCTTGCATCAACAGAAGCTCAGTAAAGCGGGCCAGCCGGAGCTACGCTTTTTGCTGGAACAAGTGCGTGAACACCAGGCACTCCTGGCAGATCAGGAATCGCTGGCACAGGTGTGGCAAGAACCTTTGCCGCAATTGCCGGAACAACAGGCATTCATGGCACAGTGGGAAGATGCGTTAGGAAAAGCAGTCTCGCCACATTATTTTTCTTTTGTGCGCGGCCTCCCGCTGGAAACGAAGCTCTTTGGCAAGCACTGGCTGAACCGTTTGCTACAACATCGTCTGGCGCAAGTGAGCGATCTGTTGCAGCATGCCGACCTCAGCAGTACGGTGGCACAAACTTTGCGAAGCCAGCGGCAACTGTTACAGCCATTCTGGCCGCAGCTAATTGACTTGTACCGCCAGGGAAAGTTTCTGGTAAGCGGCAGGTGGCAGTCGCCGCAACTGGGTTTGCTCAATCGTTCACCAGAAACGCTCGACTATGACTCAAGCGCCTGGGAACTTTGCTCTGCCTTGCCGTCCGACATGGACAGCGACTCTTTCGGCATGGTACTCAAAATCATTGCCACACTGCCATACCCAGCCATCATCCAATGGCCTGACATGTGGGTATGGCTCAAGCAAGTTCTGGCACAAACGCCATGTTTAATCTCTTCGCTCACCATCGAAGCGATTGTACGTCGTGCCTGCGTAAGATTCCACGGCACCGATGGGCTGCGCGGACGCATGGTGTATCCGCATAAGCCAATGGCGTTGAGCGAATCGCTGGAGCGTTTCATTCGACACCATGATGTCACACCAGAACTTTTTGCCGGCCTTGTGCGCAATACTGTTTATGCCTGCCGTTTGCAGGGCTATCAGGTAGCTACGGTGCTGCTCGGACGGGATACCCGCGATCTAGCGGCTGACGATCCGGTACGCATGCAAATGTTTTACAAGGCGGTGCAGCAGGCACTATTGAGTACGGGTGTCACGTTAGCCGATGCCGGAGAACTACCGATAGCCGCCATACCTTATGTGATGGCGGAAGCCGACGGCTCGCTAGGCATTTATAAAAGCGCCTCGCACAATCCTGCTTCCCAGGATGGAGTCAAGGTTTTTCTGCGCTATAAAGAACAAACGGTATTGGGCCGCTGGGGGTACGGCAAGGCATCTGTCGCACTGGAAACGCTGATCTCGGCGCTCCTTTTCAAAGAAGCCATTTGCGGGCCGGAGTTGCACACCGGAGGCAGACAGCTTGAGTTTATGCCATACAAGGCACGCGAAGTGTTCGGCGAAATTGCCTGGCGGCACTTCCAGGGCGCACGATGGGCCAATGTTGGCTATCTCGTCGGCGATCTGGCGCATGGCGCCTTTGCCTCCCCCAAGTATCGGCAAATCGTCGAACGTCTGCTGCAAGCGACCGGCATCGCGCAGGTGGAACTTGTCGGCGACCGGCCAAACGGCAAGAATATCAACAACAACGAGGGAGAAGACCGTGTCGGAGCTGCGCACCTGGAAAATGTGCAGGAAATTGCCCCAAGCGAGCTGATGAACGGCGGCAGTTTTTACGGGTTCCCGGCCTTGCAACGGCTGTTTGCAGCAGGAGAAAAACAGCCGGAAGGCAGTATGGCTTGGGCGCTCTTCGTTGACGGCGACGGTGATCGTGGCTATGCGGCTTTTTACCATCCGTTACGCCATACCATTTATATTGTAGACGGCGAAAAAGCACTGTTTTATATGGTAGCACAGGCTATCCACCGCCAACAGTTGCGGCCTGGCGACTCTATTGCTTTGACTGTCGAATCGAGTGTCACTTTTATCAACGCTCTCGTTGCCGTGCTGCAACAGATCTGTCCGGTGCAGTTTATGCTCGCTTCCGACAAACCGGCAAGCGACAGCAAGATCAATTTGCGCATCACCCCGGTCGGCGACAAGTACCTGTTGGTCAACCAGTGCCTGGGGGTAGAATCTTCCGGACACTTGATCGCGTCCTATCAGGTAGGCGGCAAAGCGGTGTGGGTAGGCAATGGGCTGTTTGCCGCGCTCGATACTATCAAGGCGTTTGGCTCTTCGCTGGAGAAGGGCATACCAGGTATGCCGGACTTCTGCGGCAAAAGTTTTGCAGATCGTGTTGACATGCTGTCGAACTCTTACCCGCGACCTTGCAATACTACGGTGGCGATTTATTTTGTCAATAAAACTTTGTGGTATCGCGGCAGCGATATGTGGCGGCTGGTCGAAAAGATTGTCAACGAATCTTGCCAATACCCGCTCACGCCGATTTTTTTTGCCGAAGAACCGGACACTATGTACTATGTTGCGTTGAACGAAACGCAACAATTGCGGTTTACTATTCTTGCCAGGCCATCGGGTACAGAAAACAAGATGAGTATCAAACTGTATGGCAGTGAGGCTACCCAGGAATGGTTTGCCACGCTCTCCGAACAGATATTCCAGCAGTTAGCGCCACGCATGAAAGAGGCTCAAGGTCAAACCTATCAGGATCAGTGTAAAATTTTGCGCTACTTGGCCGAACAAGGTGGTCGGGGCAGCGTGGCGGAGTTGCTGCGACAATTCATGAAGCAGGATTTACCTTACGAAAAGGCATATTGGTTGATGCTTGTCGAGTCTCTCTCTGACAAAGGCGACAAGATGGCACATTACGATGGGGTTTCTTTGGCGTTAAACGCCAGGGGGAAAATATTTCTAGAACGACTGGAGAAAACATGAAAGCGTTAGCGAGTATTATGCGTTGGTTCAAGGCCAAAGACAGTGAAGTGTCCGAGGCCATTGAACGTGAGCACGAGGTTGATTTTGCCAAACAAGATCTGGAAGCGATGCAAAAAGATCTGGCACAAGTGACCAACGGCGTCGGCGAAGTGAAGGCAACCATTGCCGGTTTGAAACGAGATATGGGTGACAAAGAGCGTATGGCCGGCAATCTAGAAGAAGACGCACGTGCTTTGATCGCTAAAGGCAAGGAAGAACTGGCCAGCAAGTTGTGCCAGCAAATTGAACCGATGGAAGCGGAGATCGAGGTATATAAAAAGACTATCGAACAACAGGAAGCGATGCTGCACACTCTGCAAGAAAAGAGAAGCAAACTGCAAGAAGCGGTACAGCAGGCCGAATCTTCCCTGCGTATGATCCAGACCATGGACACCGTAGCGCGTGCCTCGGAAAAAATCTCCACGGTAAAGGTAGGTGAAAGTGCCAGCGCGCTGACCCGTTTTCAGGATCGCCAAAAGCGAGTGCAAAACCGCCTTGATCAGGCCAAAGCAATTCAGGAAATGGCCAGCGAAGACAAAGGCGAACTCTTACAGACCGAAGTAGAGCAGGCGCTAGGCCGGAGCAAAGGTGCAAGCGTGTTAGAGCGTTTGAAAAAGGAAAAATGACCATGAAAATCGCTGTTGTAGGAGCAGGTTTTGTCGGTTCAACCACAGCTCAGCAAATCGTCGAGCAGAACTTGGGGGACGTCGTTTTGCATGATATCGTCGAGGGCATGCCCCAGGGCAAGGCGCTCGATATGATGCATTCTGCGTCGCTGCGTGAATTCGAAAGCAAGATCGTTGGTACGAACAACCCCGCCGATTACAAAGATTCTGACATCGTCGTGGTGACAAGTGGTATAACGCGCAAGCCAGGCATGATCCGTGACGATCTGGTACAGATCAACAGCAAGATCGTTGGCGAAGTGGCCGAGAACATCAAAAAATATGCAGCCAATGCCATCGTCATCATCGTCACCAACCCACTCGATGTGATGGTTTATACCGTCGCGCAAAAGATCGGTTTCCCCAAAGAGCGAGTCATGGGCATGTCGGGCATTCTCGATTCCGCCCGTTTCCGTTATTACATTGCGGCTGAGCTTGGAGTTTCGCAACATGAAGTGTCGGCCATGGTACTCGGTGGTCACGGCGATGACATGCTGCTGCTTGTACGTGAGGCTACCGTTTCGGGTATCAGCATTGACCAACTGTTGCCCAAGGAGAAGATTGACAAGATCATCGAGCGTACACGCAAAGCTAGCGACGAAATAGTGAAGCTGCTCGGGACAGGCTCTGCCTACTATACACCCGCTGCTTCAGTGGCGCGCATGGTGAAATGTATAGTTCACGATGAAAAGCTCGTGATACCTATCTCCGCCTGGTGCACCGGCCAGTATGGCATCAAAGATCTGTATGTAGGTGTGCCGGCCAAAGTAGGCCGCAAAGGTGTGGAGCAAATTCTTGAAATCAAGATCGCTCCGGAGGAGCTTGCCCAGCTTCAGGTAAGCTCCAGACACCTCCGTGAAACGATTACCAAGTTCAACTTGTAAAGCCATCCATCATTTTCTTTCGTTTGCTACACTTCTTAATCGGGAGACTTTAGTATGCCTATTCCCAAAAAAATCCGCAATTACCGTATTCTTCGGCAATTGGCTCAAGGCGGCATCACCAGCGACTATCTGGCAGAGAACGAAGAGCTGGGTAAAAAAGTGATGCTGCGGGTGAGCAACTACCCTACGGATAAGAAAAAAAGGTTGTTGCACGTTGCACAATTGCACGCCAAACTGAGCCATCCCAACATCCACGACCTGTATGATTTTTTCGAAGCCGAGGGTTTTTTGTGGAGTGTACTCAAACACATCGAAGGACAGGACCTCCAGTCCTACATCGTGCAGCACGCGCCACTAAAGTGGAAACATGCATTACAACTGGTTGTCCAGGCGAGCGACGCTCTTGCCTATATGCACCGACATGGTGTCGTCAATGGCAGCATAAAAGGCAAAAATATCCTGATCGAAGAAGATCGCATTTATATCAGCAAATTCAACGCTGCACGTGCGATCCCCGATGACGATACCATGCCGCCAGACACCTTTATCGGCAACAGAATCTATTGCGCCCCGGAGCAGCTCCAGGGGTTTGCCTACACCACCCCGAAAAGCGATATCTGGTCGCTTGGTGTGGTATTGCACGAAATGGTAGCGCAAACTACCTTTGTCGCCGAAGAGCAACAGGAGGTCGCTTTCAACGATATACCGGAGGTGGAGTTCTCGCATCTCTACCCGCCGGATCTGCCTTATGAAGTGGTGGAACTCATCAATTCGATGCTGGAAAAAAATGTCGAGAAAAGATGTTCCTCTTGCGACGAGCTGTCGCAGAGAATGCGCACGCTCTTGAGCAGTTCGACCGCTTTTCTCGTCATGCCGTTCCACCCGAAGTTCCAAAAAGTGCGGGAGGTCATCAAAAACGTGTGCGACAAGCTCGGTGTGAATTATTATGTGGTTGACGAACAGCATGAAACCGGCGACATTGTCCTCAAAATCCGTTCCAACATCCAGAAGGCAGATTTTATCATTGCCGACGTTTCGCCTGTAGGCAGCGAATTTTTACGCGACGGCAAACCGATGGCCAACAGCAATGTCATTTACGAATTGGGGTTGGCGCACGGCTACAACAAAGACACCATCATCCTGACACAAGATTTGCTTACTCTCTCCTTCGACATTGCCAAGGAGAATGCCGTCATCTACCACCCTGACCGGCTGGACACTCTGGAACAAGATCTGAGCAAATTTGTGGTGACCGTAACAAAGCGGCTGAAAAATAGTTGACAGATGTGCCGACCACAGCAGGAGAGAGCAATGTCAACTACCTCGCCCACAAGGGGCGAGGCTTGTGGAGAAATCTACAAGCTTTTAACCTTGTAGGTGTAGCTTTGCTACACGTTGACCAGCCTTAGC
>JAGVGO010000067.1 GCA_020057085.1 Planctomycetota bacterium
ACTATGCCGCATTCGCGGCAGGGAAAATTTCGACTTTTCACACAGGCATCAATTGCCATGTCCAAGTGGAATCACGCGACGTATGATCTCGCTTAGCCCTGTATCTATTGTTTCGTAACGCTGGGACAATTATTTTTTTCCAAAAACCTAAACTGAGAGCGGTACAGCAAGTGCCGATTATTTTTTTGCAAAAAACTTAGGAGCTGTAAAAAAATAAGTTTTACAAGTTGTGCAGAGATTTTTGCCAAGGGCGAGAAGCGACCGAAGGCGCATAGCCGTAGCTCTGTAACTGAGGACGCGACGAAGCCATTGGCAAAAAGATCAAGCAGGTTGTAATAGTTATTTTTTTACAGCGACTTACGGCGTCTTCTCTGTCTCAACCGCCTTTTGCAAAATAGCAATGTAACTGAGCGGCGGCCAGGGCAAAAAGCGGTCTAGCAGACGAAAGATCGGCGTCAGCCAGTTGAGCATGAGTACCTGGAACAGGCCGAAACTTTTCCTGCGCAGCAATTTGGCATTGAGGAACCATGCCACCACACCGACACGGTTGAAGGAGATGATCGTCTTCACCTGAAACCCGCTCGCTTCGGCCACCTGCTTCAATTCGTCGCGTGTGTAGCGGCGTTTGTGGCCAAGCATCTCGTCGAAAGAGCCGTACAGCCACTTGCCTTGCGGTACCAGAACAATGGCTGTTCCATTGGGTGCGAGCAATGAGTGGATGTTGCTGAAAGCTTTCCGGTCGTCTTCCACGTGTTCGATCACATTCAGGCAAATTACCGTATCGAACGGCTTTTCCGGCGTTTTGAATTGAGCGATATCTTCCACGTCGAGATAGGCTGAACGTAGGTACGGCTTGTTACTGCGCAAATTGGCAATGGTTTTCAGATACAGCGGATTGATGTCGGTGGCGCAGTAAGATTGGCGCGGAATCAATGTTTGTGTGAGGTTGCCGATGCCCGCCCCGATTTCCAGCACGTTTTGCCCGACAAACGGACGGATGGTGTCCGCCATCCAGCGGTTGAAGCGGTGAGCGCGGCTCAGTCTCGCCAGCGTTTGACTGCCATGTTCATCCTGTTTGTAAATATTGTCAGAAACGGCGTGGCAGAGGATGCACAGAATGGCACGCACACCGTCCTGCCAGTGAATTTTCTTGCCTTCGGCATAAGTCCTGCCACAATAAGAAATCGGTACCTCGAAAACGATCGCTTGCCGTTTCGCCAGCTTGATGGTAATTTCAGGCTCAAAACGAAAATCGTTGCTGGCCAGTGGAATACTCTGGAACAGGCTGGTTCGTATCATCTTGTAGCATGTTTCCATGTCACTCAAATTGAGGTCGGACACGATATTGCACATGAAGGTAAGCAGCTTGTTGCCCAAATGGTGGCGGAAGAATAACACCCTTTTGTATTCTCCCGACGCAAAACGCGAGCCAAACACGGCATCTGCGTTTTCCTGCAGGAATAGCGGTATCATCTTGAGCAAATCGCGCGGATGATACTCCAGATCGGAGTCGTGGATCACGCTCAATTCACAACTTGCTTCTGCCAGGGCCGTCTGGATAGCTTTGCCCTTGCCCTGGTTTTTGGCGTGGTGCAGGAACTTCCAGGTGATCTTGCCACTCTTGCCCGGCAATTCCTGCGCCAATTGCTGCAAGATACGCGGTGTTTCGTCGTTGGAACAGTCATCCACGACGATCACTTCGATTTTGTCGAGCAGCGGACTCTCTTGCAAAACGAACAACCGGTCAAGGCTTGCAGCGACGAGAAACTGTTCGTTGTAAACGGGAACGAGTACGGATAATGTGGTTGGCATCAACGCGCCTTAAAATGGCCCTTGTCTGAAACTTCAGGTTTTGCCGAGCTGGGGCTCGGCGTTCCCAGGGCACTTTTACTTCTCGATGAACACCACCACCGTGTGGGCACTCACTTCGTAGCGATAGCTGTTGTTGCCAGAAAAATAGCCGGAACCGAGGTCGCACCAACTGCCGTCACTGATGCCGTCTTCTTCGCCCTGTTTTTCGATGTTGTTCTGGATGGTAGCATTGTTCTCGGCCCAGGCAGCCGTGTCGAGTACGCGGTACCACTTTTTGCCGGTGTGGTTGGGCGGCAGCTCAAAGGTAAGATTACTCTGCCAACTATTGATGGCAATGTAGACATCGCCGTGGCTGCTGGCGGCTCCCGTCTCTTCCTTGCTGCCATCGAGGCGCATCGCCAGGGCACGCGAATTACCACCCCAGTCAGGCGCCTTGTAGCTGCATCCGTGCCACTGCACATCAGGAATCTGGTCGCCGTCGTTGTCGCGGCCACTGAAGAAATTGCTGCGCAGGAAAGCGCCACAACTTTTGCGGAAGGCGATCAGCCCCTGGAAAAATTTCCACAGCCTGCTGTTACTGCCTTGCAGCGAAAAATCGAACCAACTGCACACCGTGTCCAGGTTGTAGGCGTTGTTGTTGCCGCGCTGAGTGCGGGCGAATTCGTCACCGCCAAGCAGCATCGGCGTGCCTTGCGACAGCAACATGAAGCAGGCGAAGTTGCGCATCTGCTGTTTTTTCAGTCCCTCGCTGCCCCAGTCGCGCGAGCAGTTGTTGTCTTCGCCACCGTCCGACGGGCCGTAGGGATAGGCCATGCCGTTGTTTTTCTGGTTGTATGAGGTGAGATCGTAGAGGGTAAAACCATCGTGGGCGACGATGAAATTGACGCTGTGGTAAGGCTTGCGGCCGTCGTCCTGGTAGAGGTCGTTGCTGCCGCACAGCCGCGTCGCCATTTCACTCAGGGTGTAACTTTCCATGAGTACGAACTTGCGTGCGGTGTCGCGGAATTTGCCGTTCCACTCGCCCCAGCCTTGCGGGAAGTTGCCGACCTGGTAGGTGCCGTCGCCACATGCCCACGGCTCGGCGATCATCTTGGTGCCCGGCATTGCCTGCACGATTTCGCGGAGCAAGGGAGCGCCGCTCGAAAATTGGAAGCCGTGCTTGTCTATCGTGTTACCCAGCACGGAAGCGAGGTCGAAACGAAAGCCGTCAACGTGCATCTCGTCAACCCAATACTTGAGCGAATCCACGACGAATTTGCGGGTCTGCGCGTGCGTCACGTGCAAATTGGCGCCGCAGCCGGTGTTGTCCCAATAGAACTGGTTGTCTCTGGTAAGCTGGTAATACACCTGGTTGTCTACGCCGCGAAAGCTAAAGAGACACGCCTGTTTGCTGTCGCCATTGGCGGTGCCGCCCTCGGCGGTGTGGTTGTAGACTACGTCCATGATCACTTCGATGCCGTAGCCGTGCAGCGTCTTCACCATCTCCTGAAATTCGCGCACTGGCCCTTCCGGCGACTGGTCAGAAGAGTAACGGCGGTCCGGCGCAAAATAGTTGAGAGTCATATAGCCCCAGTAGTTGTCGTCGCTGGGGTTGCCGTTGTCGTTCTGGTCGTTCACGGTCTCTTGCACCGGCAAAAATTCCACGGCTGTGACACCGAGTTCCTTGAGATACGCCGCTTTTTCCGCGACGCCGCGATAAGTACCGGCATGACTCACGCCGGCAGAGCTACTCTTGGTAAGCCCGCGCAGATGTACCTCGTAAATGATGGTGCCTTCCCAGCCCTTGCGCAGAGGCTGATCGCCTTCCCAGTTAAAATCGGAGGCAACGACAATGCCTTTCGACATGCCGGCTGCGGTGTCCATGCTGCGCTCCTTGGGGCCGGTCAGATAGCCGCCGCCTTTGGGATCATGGCTGAGGCATTTGGCGTACGGATCGAGTAACAACTTGTTCGGATTGAAACGGTTGCCTAGACTATCCACATCCTGCAAAAAACCGACGCTGCTGCCCGGCTGCCAGGCGGAATCATACGGCCAGTTCGGTCCCCACACGCGGTAGCCATAGTAAGCTCCCGGTGTAAGTCCGGACACGGAAGTTTTCCACACACTGCCTTCTCTCTGCATCACCACAGTTTTGCTCGGTGTGGAGGTATCGGGATTGCTGAACAGCCACAACTCGACACGGGTGGCATTTTCCGCATAAAGCGCGAACTGCACGCCCATTCCTGTGTACTCGGCCCCAAGCTTTTCGCCAAAGGCCGGCGGCAAACACAAAGATAACAAAATTGTCAGCAGGTATAACGCTGCGATCCTTTTCATTTGACTGACCTCCTAAATGGTCTTCAGCGATTTTTGCGATTCGATTTTTTCAACTTTCATTATAAAAGAAAATTGAGCTTACTGCAACAAAGAAAATTCTTTGCTTGACAGCAATCTGGCGAGATGGTTTAATTTTAGAGAATGGGCCTATTTTGACAAATAGAGCTTGCGCTTACTTAAATTTGCGAAAGGAGCTTTTCATGATTCCCGACCCGGAAGCCAATCCTATGCCATCGCCCGAGGAACTTGCCACTGTTTTGGGCAACTATTTAGACCTGGTAAAAAATCATGCAAATGAAATTGGCTGGTTGCTGGATCAGCACGCCGGCTTACGCAGCGAATATATCACTTTTTTCAAAAAAGATCTGAAAGAGATCGAAAGCTCCTTGCAAGGAATGTTGGGGCAAGGCAGCGAACCACCATCGCACGATCTGATAAAACAAATCATCGCCGATTTTCGTAAGGATCTGGAACGGTCTTACGAGCTGCTCAACTTCACTTTTTTCTGGAAGCTGGCCAAACTGATCGAAGCAGGCGGTAGCGGCTATGAGCAAATCACTCCCTCGTAACATGCAGGCTAATTGTCTATGCCAGGTGCTACGCACTTTTTTTCAAGTAATCGGTGACAACAAAGAGGCGATGGGTGAGTTGCTGAAAAAGATGCGGGGGTTGCGCCGTGAATATCTAAAGTTGCTGCGCGAAGACTTTGTCGCAGGGCTACTCACGGCAAACGGTGACGGCAGCATCAAAGAAAATTTTTCGCGCGAGCGACTGGCGATTTTACTGGAAAAAATCATCCACGCTTTTCGTAGCGATCAGGAAAATTCGTATCGTCTGTTGCAACAAGGGATATACAAGCAATTTTTGGAAGACACGGCACAGCAGGCATTGACACGTGGCATTGAAGACGTTCAGCAGTTGCACACAGAGTGCCAGTCTGTGACCAAGGAACGGGATGTGTTGGCGACAGAAAGGGACCGTTTACAAAAACTGTGCGATGAAACCAGTAGCAAGTATGTACTGGTGCAACACCACGAAGCAGAATTGCAAGAAAGATTGGCGGAACTTTCGCAGCAAGTCGCAGGCCTGGTAGATCAACACGACGCCAATCAGGACTACCAAACGATCATCCGTGAAATTCGTAAAGAAATAGAAGAAAAAAAAGAATTGGATATGTGGCGACTGAAAGTGTTTTATAACCGTGTAGCCGCATTGACAAAAAGCAATTGGAGTTGCCCAGGGGTTCCCAAGCCAGAACTTTTTGCCGCCAAATCCAAATCGGCGCAACAATTTCTGGATTCATTTTCCACCTTACCCAATGACGAAAGTGAAACATGGCAAACAGGCAAATCATAGTTGTCTATTTTTTTTTGTGTTTTTTGTCGTTTTGCGCTGGCTGCGCACGCAATGCGGTGGGTGAGTATATTGTCGCACATCAAGAACAGCCATCCGAAATTCTCGTTGCTATGAGTAACGGGCGTGTAATCGTCGGCATGAATGTAGAGCAAATTAAATTACTGCTGGGAGAACCCATGCTCAAAGAACAGCGCACACCACAAGTAGAACGATGGATTTATCGCAATCTGGAGTCCGGCATCACGCAAGGCGATGCCTATACAACGGACAGTGCTTTTCCCCAAGGAATCGGATTCGTGATCCCTTTGTACTATCGTGCGCAAGAGATTTTTATAGATTTTGCCGCAGGCAAAGTATGCCGCGTCGAACACATTTTGAATTATTAGGGACTCAATCATGTCAGGGTTAACCCGCTTTGAAGAACTGGTAGTGGTAAAAGGGGCGCTTGAGTTAGACTTTGTCACCCTCGAAAAAGTCAAAGAATGTTTCAATGTGCTTTACCAGGAATACAGTTCCGGGAAAAACGAAAACGGGCTTCTAACTATCCTGTTGCAAAAAGAGTACTTGACAGAAGCACATGCCGAATTTTTACGCGAAGGCGTAGAAGAAGACCGCACCAACAAAACTTTACCCAAAGAGATTGATGTACAGGACCGACTGGCAGCAGAGAGATTTTTAGGCATGTCCACCGCCGGTACGGCAGCACAGAGCAAAACGCAGACCAAAGAAAGTACACGCGCGGCAGGCAGCCCTAGCACCGGCAGCCACGCATCGGGCACTGCGCAAACCGGTAAAACTATGGTCGTATGTTGCCTGAATTGTCAGGCCAAATACCGCGTCAAATTACCACTCAGTTCCAATAAGTTCAAATGCGGTAAATGCCGCCAGTATTTTTTTATTTCCGCAGCTGACGAAACCGCTGCACCCGTCAGCCAGAAAACTGCACCACAACCCGAAACAAGTTCTGCCACACCACAGATTGGGCAGACTCCAGCGGCCAACGCGACGGTGCATCTCACACAAAGCCAGGTAATCGAAATGAACGAGGCGGCCAAGAACATTGCTCCTCCACAGCCTGCAGCCTGCGCAGAGTCTGCTTCGCAACCGGTTCATACGGAGACACCGGCTGCCGCTCCATCTGTCGAAGCGCAGGCGGACGATTTTTCCAAGTCGCTCTGGTCTTCGGATGAGCCGAAGCCGCCGACTATCGCTACTCCTGTTGCCACGACTACGGCGGTGAACGCAGAAAGCAAGGCGGATGAATTTTCGAGTGCGTTGTGGTCTTCGGAGCAAACCGGCACAGCAACGGCCGGAGACACGACTTCTCAGCCTCTCTGGTCTTCTGACAGCGGATCGGCAGAAGACCAGAGCCAGGCGGCGGCTGCCGCTCCCCTCCGGTCTTCGGAACAGAGCCAGGCGGCCAGCGAAGCAAGTACATCCACACAACCACTGTGGTCCGCCGACAATACTTCTGCCAGCTTACCTACTCTGCCACAGGAGCAGCCGACAGCGGCCGCTCCTGACGAGATGATGCAAGTCGATTTCCTTAAGGTGCCACAAAACGACGTTAACGCCTCTGATATTCTCAATATCAGCGTCGCCCCCACTACCCCTAGCGAAGTCGGACAGAAAACGATGGAGCTGGACATTCGTTCAGCGCAATTTTTCAAACAAAAAAGAGAAAAGCCCAGCCGGGAAAAAACCGAAGCATTTGCCCAACTTACGCGAAATATTTCTCAGGTTGAAGGCATGGTAACTTTGAAGTACGCGCTCGTCTACGATTTTATTTCGCGTGAAGAAGTGGGTGAATTGCTCGACAAATATTATCAAACGTTGTCGTCAGGCCAAGCGACTGATAGTCTTGCAACCTTACTTCTGACAGAAGGATTTATCACCAAATTTCAGTATGCGACTTTGGCGGAATCGCTGGTGAAAGACAGAGCGGCCAAACGCATCCCAGCACTAGATATTGCCTCGCGACAGGATGTGGAAAAATATTTAGGGATTACCGAAGACAAGAAGGTGGTAAAAATTACCTGTCCGCACTGCCACGCCAGTTTTCGTGTACGTGTAGGTGCCAAAGGCGGCAAATTCCGTTGTGGCAAATGTAGCAAAGCGTTCTTCCTGTCCAGCAAGGATACCCAACAATAGAAGGACACGCTGTGGGACGTCGGGCAAAACCATCCAAAGAAAACTGTCCCTATGTGACCAAAGGCGGGTTGAAGCTGGAATTTGCCCTTCGCCATTTCGCTGTGTCGCCAACCGCCCTAGTCGCTGCGGATTTAGGCAGCCACCAGGGCGGATTTGTTGATTGCCTGTTACAGCATGCGGCAAGCCGTGTCTATGCCGTAGATACTTGCTATGGAACGCTGGCTTGGTCCTTACGGCAAAACCTGCGCGTAGTGGTATGCGAACGCCAGAATGCCCTCTATTGGCTTGCTCCTGAACCGCTCAATCTCATCACTATTGATGTCGGCTGGACCAGGCAAGAATATGTCATCCCCTCTGCCATCAAAAATCTAAGTTCTGCAGGGACCATTCTGTCTTTACTGAAACCACAATACGAGGCGGGATTCGCTAAAACGTCCCAGGGGGTGCTGGACGCTGAACAACTACAAGCGGCGGTAGAACGAGTAGTGGGCTGGCTACAGACTCGTTTCAGACATATTGCCTCGGTTCCTTCTCCTTACCTTGGCAGTGGTGGCAATCAAGAGGTGTGGCTATGCTTACGCAATCCGTTGTAGATCGTCAACCGACACATGGATTTTTGCTCCTGGAAATATTGGTGGCGCTCTTCATCTTCATTATCGGCAGTACCAGTGTATGGGCACTATGGAGCGCGGCGACCGAGACGCATAGAGAGGCTCTGGTCGAACAAAACATCAGTATGTTAGCCGAATCTCTCGTCGCCGAAGTCTCTGGCGTCTATCTGCGCCAAGGTATGGCTTTGCCTGCGATGCAGAATGTAGCGAGCCAACATTTCCCCGGTTACCAATACGATATTCTCGGACGCGATTTGGGTGAGAATGCCGTACTCCTTACCATCAGCATCCGTTACAACCGTTACGGCCGCCCACAGCAAGAAATTTTGCATACAGTGTTGTATCGCACAGTGTTTGGAGGATAAATAAAGGAATTTTTATGAACAAATGTTTATGTTTGCTACTAGCGATGTTTTTACTTTTCCCGTACCGCAATATGACCCAAGAAGAAAAAACGACAAAGATTTTTATTGACGAGGCCGGACAAGCGCAAGTGGTGAAAGAACTGCTGAGTAAGGCAGGCGAACAAGATCAGACTCGCATCGAAAAAGGGGTACGCCAGGCAGCCTGTTTCTGGCGTGCTGAAGACGGCACAGCCGAGGAATTTTGTGAATTTTGCCTGAACCACTATGTCGTTTCACCGGAAAAACTCGATCTTCTCTGCCAGCGACTTTCTGCCAATTTTGAAACGATCGGCGGCCATTTCAACAAAATGATACAAGATTTGAAGCGCCCTCTCGATCTGGATATGGGCGAAATTTTGCCCATTGACATGATGTTCGGCGAATTGGACCCGGGCGCCCACATGGTGAGCGATCTCTTCAAGAGCAAAATCGCTTTTGCTGTACTCCTCAATTTTCCTTACTATACCCTGGCCGAGAAAAAAGTTTTGGCTGAAAAATGGAGCAGAAAAGAGTGGGCTTATGCGCGCGTCGGTGATCTTTACGCCTCGCGTGTGCCGGCCGAAGTTTATCAAAAAGTCGCCCAGGCTTTGACCGGTTCTGAAGCCTACATCGCCGACTACAATATTTACATGGGCCATCTCATAGATCGGCAGAACAACACCTACTTTCCTGCCCAGCTAAAGCTGATCAGCCACTGGGGACTGCGAGATGAACTCAAGGCACACTACGGCAAAGCGGAAGAGATCGTGCAACAGCGCGTGATCTATGAAGTGATGAAACGCATCATCCGCCAGGAAATTCCTGGCCACGTCATCAATAGCTCGGAGTATAGCTGGAACCCTTATGACAACACCATATGGCAAAATGGTAAACAAGTGGTCGCTACCCCGGAGCCGAACACCCGCTACCAGAAATTCCTCAACAACTTCTATGCACTGAAAGAGATGGATGCCTATTTCCCGGTGCTTCCTTCTTACATACTGCGCCGATTTTCCATGGACAGGGAGCTCTCCGAAGCAGAAGTAGAACGATTGTTCAGCGACTTCATCTCGTCCCAGGTGGTGAAAGAAACGGCTAAGTTCATCAGCAAACGTCTCAACCGCAAACTGGAACCTTTCGATATCTGGTACGATGGCTTCAAGAGCAGGAGTGCCATTTCAGGGGAGACTCTCGACAAGATCGTTGCCGAAAAATACCCCACAATCGAGAGCTTTGAAAAAGACATTGCCCCTATTCTCGTGAAGCTGGGTTTTGCCCCGCAAAAAGCGGCGTTCATTGCCTCTCGTATCACCGTTGATCCGGCACGCGGTGCCGGTCATGCCTGGGGTGCCGAAATGCGCTCGGAGAAGGCACACCTGCGTACGCGCGTACCCAAGAACGGCATGAACTACAAAGGTTTCAACATCGCTATGCACGAACTGGGGCACAATGTAGAACAGGTGTTCACATTGTACGACGTTGATTACTATATGTTGAAAGGCGTTCCCAACACCGCTTTTACCGAGGCTTTTGCCTTTGTGTTCCAGAAACGTGACCTGGAAGTGCTCGGCATCAAAGAGGACAATCCTGACAAAAAACACCTCATGGCACTCGACACTTTGTGGGCAGCTTATGAAATCATGGGTGTTTCGCTCGTTGACATGCAGACCTGGAACTGGCTCTATGCCCACCCTACCGCTTCCGCCGAAGAGCTTAAAAACGCCGTCGTACAAATCGCTATCCAGATATGGAATAAATATTTCGCCGAGAACTTCGGCCTCTACGACCAGCCGATCCTCGCCGTTTATTCGCACATGATCGCCTATCCGTTGTATCTACCCGATTACCCGTTGGGGCACGTCATTGAATTTCAAATCGAAAAATTTATCGAGGGCAAAAACCTGGGCACAGAAATGGAAAGAATGTGCGTTTGTGGCCGCATCATCCCGCAACTGTGGATGCAGAATGCAGTAGGTTCACCTATTTCCACCAAACCGTTACTGCAATGCGCCGAAGAGGCTCTTCAGCAGGTAAAATAATCCTGAAAAGTAAAGTGGATACCCGATGGAACCAACAAGAGTAAAATACATCACCGAACAGACAAAAAAACTGCCTGTAAGCAAAGAATGCGATGTCCTTGTGTGCGGAGGCGGCCCTGCCGGTGTCTGTGCCGCCATAGCTGCAGCACGTAACAAGGCGCGTACTGTACTCATTGAACGCCTTGGCGTACCGGGTGGATCGCTTACCCAATCGCTGGTGATGCCGCTCATGACTTTCCATGCGGCGTCCGACAAGCAGATCGTCAAAGGTATTGCCAACGAGATAGTGGAGCGAGTGAAAGCTTTGGGTGGTTCGCCGGGGCACATGCTCAATCCGCTCGGTATGTCTGCCACCATCACGCCCGTTGACCCAGAAATCTTGAAATTCGTCATTTTCCAGATGCTGCAGGAAGCGGATGTCAAATTGTGGCTGAACACATTGGCTGTAAGCGTTGTCAAGAAAGACAACTGCCTGGAAGGAGTGATTGCCGAAAACAAGGCCGGACGCAATGTCATGGAAGCCAAGGTTATTCTTGACACCACCGGGGATGCGGATATCGCTGTACAGGCAGGGGCTGATTTTATTTATGACCGCGTGGCCGATAATCTTACACAGCCGATGACACTCATGTTCCGTATGGGTAACGTGGATGGCAAAGCGGTGCGGCAGTACATCAAAGAGAACCCCAGGGAGTTTGTGTTGAGCGACGAAGCGAAGCATAAGCTGGATAGTCTGCCGATACTGGCAATCAGTGGTTTCTTCAGTTTGGTCAAAAGGGCACAGGAGGCAGGAAAACTCGGCGAATTCCGAGATCGGGTACTATATTTCGACTTGCCGCGTGCCGGCGAAGTGGCTATCAACATGACGCGCGTGCTCAACCTGTCAGGGCTTAGCGCCGAGCAGATTGCCGAAGCGCAGGCCGAAGCCTTTGTGCAGACCATGCAGGTCATCAGTTTCCTCAAGGAGTACGTCCCTGGTTTTACCAATGCCTATCTTATGGATACCGCAGCTCAGATCGGCGTACGTGAAACCAAGCATTTGGTCGGCCGTTATACGCTTACCGCCGATGATGTAATGACCGGCTGCGATTTCCCTGATGCGATAGCGCGTGGTGTTTTTTGTCTCGATATCAACACACCAGAAGGTGAGAATGCGAAAACCGAGAAAATGTTGCCAGGCACTTCGTACGGTATCCCTTTCCGTTGCATGCTGCCCTACGGTATAGGGAATCTATTGGTGGCCGGTCGGTGCATTTCCGCCACGCGTGAAGCAATCGCCTCTGCGCGTCTGTCGCCCACCTGCATGGCACTCGGACAGGCGGCCGGCACTGCTGCAGCGTTATGCGTGACGCAGAAAATCAACTCGTCCCAGCTCGACGTGAATGAACTACGCAAAATTCTGGTCAAGCAGGGAGCGGTGGTGTAGACAGTTTTTCAATTTGCTATGTCAATCTAAATTTGAAAGGAAAGAAGAATATGAACTACGTGTTTATCTACAGTGTAACAGGCGCCTTGGCTGGTCTCGCGTTCGCTCTGGTAGACAGTTTTGTGCAAGGCGGCTTGATTCTGGGATTTGTCCAGTGTGTGGGTATGGGCGCTTTGGGTGGACTTTTGCCGGGTGCATTCCGCCAGGCGAGTCGCCGTTACATACCTATTTTGCAGTCATGGCTGGTACTCCTCATCATCGTCTTCGGCATGGAGATGTTCCATGCCAAAACGCAGAGCCTCTACTTCACCGCCTTCCTTTACGGCTATTTATCTCATTTGCTCTGGGAAGCATATCATCACAATCTGCCACGTTTTTAGTATTGTACACTGTAAAAAACGACACGCAAGGGAGAACAGGCATGGATGTGAGCGAGGTCATCCGCCAGTGGCAGACCCTGCTGCCGGCGTTGCCTTCTAGCGAAGAGAGTGCCTGGGGCTTTCTCGACAGATTGGCTACCGGCTGGCAACGGGAAGGCGGGCAGTTTCTTGCCGCTACTGGGCTTATGCTCCAAGCCTACGACAAACTGCTACACATCCTCAGGGAAATCAACGATGTCAAAGAAGTAAAAACCGTTATCACCCTTATCCTCGATAGCGCCATTGAGCTTACTGCTGCCGAACGCGGTTTTCTCTTGTTGCGTGACATCGAGATTGCCCGCCATTTCGACGGCGCCGATATTATGGGAGAATATAAAATCAGCCGCAAGCTGGCGGAAAGCGTGCAACAGAGCGAGCAGCCCATCATCAGCGGCAATGCTGCCGGTGATGATAGGCTCACTCATTTCGCTTCTGTGCACGCCTGTCGAGAGCTTTCCGTATTGTGCGTACCGGTAACGGTGCGCGGCGAAAAGAGCGCTGTCCTCTATCTCGACAACCGCCTGGTACGCAACGCCTTCCAGCCTCATCATCTCACTCTCGTTACTGCTTTTACCAGCCAACTGACCCTCGCACTACAAAGTGCCAGCATGTACCAGGAGTTGACCCAGCGCTCGCAAAAAATCCATCTGCTCAATATCGCCCTACAGCGCAAAGTGCAGTTGCAAAGCCGCGAGCTGGAACTGGTACGAGCGCAACGCAAGACCACCGAGCCGGTTCACTACCACAACATCTACGGGCAAAGTGTGAAAATCAGGGAACTCATCTGCATGTTGGAAAAGATCAAGGACCACGACATGCCGGTGTTGATCCAGGGCGAAAGCGGCACCGGCAAAGAACTCGTGGCACGCGCCATCCACGCCGCCAGCAGCCGCCGTAGCGGGCCGTTCATTAGCGAAAACTGTGCCGCCATTCCGGAAACGCTTCTGGAAAGTGAACTGTTCGGCTATGAGAAAGGGGCTTTCAGCGGCGCCACGCAAACGAAAAAAGGTTTGTTTGAGGAGGCAAGCTCAGGCACGCTCTTTCTCGACGAAGTGGCTGAACTGTCAGTGGAAAGCCAGAAAAAGCTGTTGCGCGCCCTGGCTGAAAAAGAGATCCGTCGGGTCGGCGGCCATGAACCGATCGCCGTGGATGTACGCATCATCAGCGCCAGCAATCGCGATCTCAAAGAAATGGTAGAGGCGGGCGAGTTGCGCGAAGATCTCTTCTATCGCCTCAACGGCATTCTGCTCACGGCTCCGCCGCTGCGAGAACGACGCGAAGACATTCCGCTTCTCGTCGAGCATTTTCTTTCTGAGGCGGCGGCACTCACCGGGCAGGAAGCAAAGCGGATAGACAAGAGCTTATTATCCCTGCTCATCGGCTACGCCTGGCCTGGCAATATCCGCCAGTTGCGCAACGAAATCTTGCGCCTCGCCGCGCTATCAGGGACTGTGCTGGAGGCTTCTTACCTGTCGCCCGAAATCTTGCCTGGCGCCGGCAACGGCAGACACGATGACAAAGTTCGCAATCTGCCGCATCTGTTGCGTGAAGTGGAAAAAGGAGAAATTCTCAGAGTACTCCAGCTTGCCCACCACAACAAATCTCGCGCCGCCCAGTTGCTTGGCATCAGCCGTTTCACCCTGCAACGCAAACTCGACAAATACGGTATGGGATAATCAAGGGATAATGGGCGTATCCAAAAATTCGGGGGGGTGCCAACTCTAGGTTTTTTTAGGGGAAGTGGATGTTACTTGCCCGCCCTCCCCATGGGCAAGCGACATGGATAGTTTAGAGTAGCTCGCCACCATGGGGAGGGTTGGGTGGGG
>JAGVGO010000048.1 GCA_020057085.1 Planctomycetota bacterium
ACCCGCCAGCGCCTCTAGGCGCTGACGACCTCTCCCGCCAGGGGAGAGGTTATACTCTACCCATAATTTTTTTATCCCCCCGAAGTGTTAGATACGCCCATCTATGATTACGGCCATGTTTTCTTAACATCGCTCACGATAAATCGTTATAGAAATGCGTAATTTTTCAAAACCGTGTAAGAAGTCCGTAAAACACGCAATGTTGCCCAAAGCTTTATCCAGAAGATGGTAGAATTTATTGAACAGCCTACGGATGATCGAATACTGTGGATGTTCCTGAAAACTCCACCTTTGGACGATGGCTGGTGGCATGCGGGCAAATACCTCGAACCCTCGCTACTGGAAATCTTCCGGTGACGGGGCGGTGAGAAAATCATGATTACCATTCAGTTCGACAGGGGCACCTTGCTTGTCCACTGTGAAGAAAATTCTTACCTGGTGCAGAACATCGGGCATTGTCAGTGGGATCCGCGCACCTGTTGTTTTCGTTTGCCAGGCTACCAGTACTACCATCTGGTGGCCTCACTCTACCGCGCCGGTGTAGCCTACCGCGATGAGGCGCGTGCCTATACCACCCTCGAGCTTGCCTGGAGCTTAAACCAGACGCCGTTTCCTTACCAGAGTGAGGCAATCACTGCCTGGCAAAAGCACGGCAGACGCGGCTACATCGTGTTGCCAACAGGCGCCGGCAAGTCGTTTGTCGGCGCTTTGGCTGTTGCCAGTGCCGGACGCAGCGCGCTCGTGGTGGTGCCGACCATAGACCTGATGCACCAGTGGTACGACACCTTGCAAACCTATTTCGGAGACATCCAGGTCGGACTTATCGGCGGCGGTTATTTCGAAGTCGGACCTCTCACCGTCATCACCTACGACTCGGCACACCGCCACCTCGAAGATTTGGGCAATCGCTTTGGCCTCATCGTGTTCGACGAGTGCCACCATCTGCCGAGCGCGACCTACCGATTGAGCGCCGAGTTTGCCATTGCGCCCTACCGGCTAGGACTGAGCGCCACGCCGGAGCGCGTGGATGGCGGCCACTACGGACTTACCGATCTGATCGGACCATGCGTCTATCGCAAAACCATCACCGAGCTGTCAGGGCAGTATCTTGCCGAATACGAGGTGATCGAAATTTCTGCCCGCCTCTCCAAAGATGAGCTAGCCGCTTACCGGCAAAACCGCGCCGTCTATCGCCAATTTCTGCAGGACAAGAATCTGCGCATGTCACCCGGCAACTGGCAGCGTTTCATCAGCCTGACTTGCAAAAGCAAAGAGGGCAGACGAGCGTTTCTCGCCTATCTAAAGCAAAAGGATATTGCCCAGGCGACTCCGGCCAAATTGCAGATTTTACAAAAGCTCATCAAGAAGCACCACAACGACCGCATTCTCATTTTCACCCACGACAACGCCACCGCCTACAAGATTTCGCAGGAATTCTTGCTGCCGATCATCACCCACCAGACCAAGGCCAAAGAGCGGCGACAGTATCTTCTGGGCTTTAACGAAGGCACTTATTCGATTCTCGTGACCTCCAAGGTGTTGAACGAAGGGGTCAATATCCCGGCGGCCAACATCGGTGTGATCTTGTCGGGCAGTGGCAGCGTGCGTGAACATGTGCAGCGGCTTGGCCGCATCCTGCGCAAACTGGGTGACAAGAAGGCTCTCCTCTACGAGATTGTCACCTTGGACACTTCCGAGGAATATACCAGCCAGCGCAGGCGTGACCATGAGGCCTACCGGCGGTAATTGCGCTGCAAAACTACAAGACCCACAAGCTTGTGATAGCCAACCCAAGATAGACCAGTGTAGCAAAAAAATAATTTCCAGCAGCAAATCAATGTGCATTCATTTTGGTTTTGTGCAAGCGAAGCTGGTATATTCATTTTCGCCATCTATATATTTTTCTTGGTATAAGATAAATCCTGTTTCGGACAAGATACCGTTCCAGGTGTCAATCGAAAAAAGTCCAAGCGTGAACCGATCGGTTTCTATCCGTAACGACCCGTTTTCACGGATCAAGTAGAGTATTGTAGTTTCATAATGTTCATCAGTCGGGTCGGGGTCGTAGATGTTTTCGACAAATACAACATCGATATTTGCTGGTTTGGCAGTAACCAAAGCAGGGGTGGCAACAGTTTGATTTTGGCAAAAATTCTCTGTCATTACATCGGGGGTTACAACCAAAACTCCGCCGGGTTCAAGGTGGTGGAAAGCAGCCTGAAGTGTTGAAGACAAATCCGGACGATTTGACATGTAGGATATTCCATCGTCCATCAAAATAGAATCAAATGAGTTGGCAAGAGAGAAGTTTCTCATGTCGCCTTCAACGAACTCGCATTCAGGATTTAGCTTGGCGGCAAGGCTTAACATGGTGGGACTTAAGTCGAGACCCACTGCCCGGAAATGTTTTTTAAGATTGAAAATATTCTTACCGCCACCGCAACCAATATTGAGTAAAGATTCCACAGGACGTTGGGCATATTGGCGGATAAGCCGAACTACATGATCACAGTAGCGCGCGTATTCAGTTGTATGGTCACCCCACAGAGGCCAGAGCCATGCAAGGTCAGTGTAAAGACGAAATGTATTTAACTTATCTGTCATTATTTTACTTTCTCGCCGAACGAGTGCATAACGGGCGTAGCCAATAATTAGGGGGCATAGTAACTTTTTTGAAATAAGTACAAGAGTACAAGCCTATTACCTCTCCCCTGGCGGGCTGTTTTGTACCCACATCTTTGAC
>JAGVGO010000071.1 GCA_020057085.1 Planctomycetota bacterium
CGCCCCGAAGGGGTTCTCGTCCTCGTGCTTCTGTTAAGAAGCACAGAGGAAAGGCGCATAGCCGTAGCTCTGTAACTGAGGGCGCGACGACGCCATTGGCAAAAAGATCAAGCAACTTGTAATAGTTATTTTTTTACAGCGACGAGTAGAAGGGAAGGGAAAGGTCATGCAATTTAAATTGTGCCATCTTGTCTTGTGTTGGGCGGCGTGGATGTTGGGGCTGCTTGTCACTGCATCCGCCGAAATCGAAATCTATCTTTCGCCGAAAGGTGGCTTCAGCGCCACCAATAACGAACGCACCATCGTGTTCAAAAACGGCGAGAAGGTGCCTGCCAATCTGAACCATGCACTGCTCGATCTGATCGAAAGAAGTGAAGAAGGCAGTACCATCAAGATCGCCATGTACTCTTTCAGTTACAAGCCGATTCAGGAAGCTTTGCTGACGGCGGCTCGCGAGCGCAAAATACACGTGAAACTGCTGCTCGACACTACCGCCGAATGGACACGTAAGATGCACCTCGAATACGCCACACGCATCGCCCAGGCACTGGCGGAGGCGGCGCAAAAAGGGCAACCGTTTGCTTTTGAGGTAAAGGAAGTGAACAGCAAAACCATGCTCGCCCGCGGTCGCTGGCGCGAGGCACAAGACAAAACCATCATACATGGCACCATGCACGAGAAGTTCGGTATTTTTTACGCCAAAGGTAGCCTCATTCCACTCCATTCGTTTTGCGGTAGTGCCAATATCTCCTACGGTGCCGGTGAATCGGCGGCGGAAAACCGCCTGTTTTTTCTGTACGAACCGGGCATCAGTCGCCAATTGGCCGAAGAGTTTGCCCGTTTGTGGAACGAGTATGGTACGCCGCTCACCGACAATTGCCAGAGCGAACGTTTCATCCCGGCGATGCCACAACTCGGTGAAGTGCAGTTTATCTCGAACAGCAAGCCTCTCGATGAAGAGAAGAACCAGCGCATTGACGATGCCGTTTTGCGTCTGATGGACCAGGTGGAGCCGGAGAGCGGCAGCCTCGACGTGTGCATGTTCAGCTTCACCAACAAAAAATTTGCGCTGAAACTGCTTGGCCTGGCACAGAGATACCCGAAAATCAAGGTGCGTGTGTTGCTGGACCAGACACAGATTGAGGACAATGAAGACAACCAACGGGTGCAGGGGCCTTTTCTCGAAGAAACAGTCGCGGCCAGGAAACTGGCGAACATCGAGGTGCGCTACAAATGGCGATCCAATGCCTTTGCCTGGGATGCGGAAAAAGACAAATGCCGCCTCATCACCTTCCGCAACTTGCTGCTTCACCACAAATGCGTGATAGTCAACGGAAAACGCATGAGTATAGGTAGTTACAACTGGTCATCTTCGGCAGAAACGCGCAATCTGGAAAATATGCTGGTATTTTATGGCGAAATGCCTGCGCAACAGAAGATATTGAACGCCTTTCTCGCCGAATACGAAACCGTGTGGAAAGCCTTGAAAAAAAAGGAAGCCATCGCCGTCAAGCTGCTCAATCCACAGGTAGTGTTCGGACCCCAGGGCCGCGAGTTGCGCAAAGCGATCCTTGCCGCATTCGGCGACCCGCATTGCAAAAAAATCATGCATCTCATAGACAAACAACAGGGAGGACGCTATCGCGAGACACTCATCAAGGAAACAGGGCTTGCTGAAATTGAACTGCTAGAGAAGCTTCACAAACTCGAAGAGGCTACGCTTATTTTTCCGCGCACTACCAGCGAAGGCAAAATATTATATTCTTTGGCCGATTAGGATGAAAATATGTTCAAACAAATTCTTCCATGTGCTGCGCAAATCATGTCACCTGTGGCATTAGGCGTGATGGAAAACGTCAAAAAGATCGAGCCGGTAATCACCACTTTAAAGGAACATATAGAGGGTAATGAACTCCTCGCCCGGGCCTTGAGCGATTCTTTCGGCAAGGCACTCGACACGCTCAAAATCACTTTGTCCGGGCCAAAATTTTATCAACAGAGTGCCATCGAAGATTTCGCTATCAATTTCCATACGCAAGTGTTGCCGCCGTTCCTCGCTAAAAACAAGATGGACAAAGACGAGTTCGTGTTGCACTGTCTGAGTGATTTTGAGTCGCTCAAAGGCCAGAATTTTTTTGCCGTTGATGTGGCGGCGTTGAGCGAGATAGTGGAGATGCTGGCTCTCTATGCCCGTCAGGACATCGTCGCCATTGACGAGATGGAAAACGATGGCCGTCATGTGTTGGCCGAGGCAGTGCGCCAGGTGACCACTGTGCCGTATGCCTTTGCTTCCTTGCTGGCGCAAAAAAATATACTGGCTAGCGCCGCATCGCTCCATTTCAGTCTGGCGGTACAGCCGGATATATATCTGTTCCAGGCCTACCTGCTTGGTCATCATTACCAATTGAAACAACAGATGGACTCAGTGGTACAACAGGGAAGCGAGGTAAAACCAAAAAAATTGCAGCTTACCGTCAAGATAGCGCGCAGTGAAGTGCAGGTGAAACTGGAGAAAAACCTGGAGCAAGTCAAGGATAGCAGTGAAATTCGCAGTTTCTTGTGGCACAACAAAGGCAACTGGCAAGAGAAAGAGTGGAACGTGTGGACGGACCATCTGCAAGCCAAAGGGTATTATCCGCTTGAGGAGGGCATGCTGAAAAAAGCGGTAGAAGAAGAAATGGCCTCCTACCCGGAATACATATCATCGGTCGAAGCGCAAAAAAGCATGATCCACACAATGGAAAAGGGGTGTCAGTACGCCGACGCCCTGAGATTGCTACAGGAACTCGAAGACGGCGGCCTATGGGATGAAACTTTGCAACAGTGGAAAGACAGTCTGGCCGACAAGGAACGACTGCTGCGCGAAAATCGTGAAGAAGGCCTGCGTTTGTGGCGAGCCAAAGACCTCGGCGGCGCGATGATATGTTTACAGAAAGCTTACGAACTCAACCCTGCCGACCGAGAAATCGCCGATATTATCGGCAAAGTCGCACAGGGAAAAACCGGCAAGACGACGTCTACTGGTGCGGCTAAAAACATAGCCAGCAAAAAAATAGGGGCGACGATGAAGCTCGTGCGCAGCGAATTGCAAATGCGCCTCGAACGTAATATGGAGCGTCTTAAGGAAAGCAACGAAATCCGCAACTTCGTCTGGCGCACCCAGGCCAAGTGGAGCAAGAGCGACTGGGACGTCTGGACGCAAGGACTACAGGAGGAAGGGTATTATCCGCTAGACGAAGAATCTCTCGAATACGTACTCGCTCAGGAGTGTAAGCTATTCCCTGAACTTCAGGCAGAAGTCGAGTCACAAAAAATAATGATCGCCACCCTGGAAAAGAACGGCCAGCTTAGCGAAGCTCTATCGTTTCTCTGGCAGCTCCAGGGGCAAGGGTTTTGGGACGACGATTTCGCAAAATGGGAAGGCAATCTGCGCGAAAAGGAGCGGTCGCTCCAGAAAAGTCGTAGCGAAGGACTACGTTTGTGGCGCGAGATGAGCGATCCTTATGATGCCCTCGCCTATCTGCAAATAGCTCATGACCTCGACCCTGGCGATGAGGAAGTGGCGCAAGCCCTTCGCCTGGCGGAGGCACGCATTACGCGTGAGGTCAACCAAGAGGTGACGGCACGCAACCAACAGGAATGTCAGACATATCTCAAACAAGGAGACAGTGATTTAGCCGCCGGTCATGTCGAAAAAGCACTCAAATGTTATGACCAGGCGATCCAGATATTGCCCACAGATAAAGTTGCCCGCCGCAAGAAACAAGAGGCACTGGAACTCAAAGCCAGGCTTGAGCGAGAATACCGAGAAGCAATGCGTCAGGCCAGCGAAGCCGAAACCAGGAGCGACCTTGTTGCCGCGCGCCAGTTCTACCTGACGGCACTGCTACTCCAACCTGGCGACGAAGCAGCGCAAGTGGGATTGGCGTGCCTGCCGGCCAAAATCAAAGAGCAGCTTTATGATCAGTCGCCATGGTTCGATGATCTTGTCAAACATTACGATTTTCCCGCAGCTCTCTTGGAACAGGTAGTGTACTTGTGTGAAGGCAAGGCGATTTTCGATATGACCGGCCAGGCGTGGCAGGAATTTTCTTCTACTCAGCGCAACAAATTTGCCGCCGCCTATCAGGCGACCTATGCCAAAATGGCCAAACTCGAAAGCGAAACGATAGTGCAAGTGGGCAGTGAGCGTTTCACCATGGTACTCATTCCGCCTGGACGATTCTGGATGGGGTCGCCGCTCACCGAAGAAGAACGTGGCAAGGACGAGAAGCGCCACCGTGCCATCGTGAGCAAAGCTTTCTACATCGCTAAACATGCGGTGACGCAGGGACAATGGAAGGCGGTCACCGGCAAAAATCCGGCCCACTTCAAACTGCTGTTTTCCGCCAAAAGCGATACCTTGCCAGTGGAACAAATCAGCTGGCAGGACGCGCTCATTTTTTGCCACAAGACTGCACTTTCGCTGCCGAGCGAAGTGCAGTGGGAGTACGCCTGCCGTGCCGGCACACTCACACCGTTCAACCAAGGCGACAACATCACCACCGAGCGTGTCAATTATGACGGTAATTATCCGTACGGCAAAGGCAGCAAAGGCCAGTACCGCCAGAGGACTGTGCCCGTCGGCAGCCTGCCGAATGCCAATGCCTGGGGCTGCTTCGATTGCCACGGCAATATCTGGGAGTGGTGTCTCGACAGTTACGGCGGTTACCCCAAGGATGACATCGTGGATTTCGTCTACCCGCTTACCACCAGTTCGCGTGTGGTGCGTGGCGGCAGTTGGTACAGCTATGCCTGGCTGTGCCGTTCGGCCATCCGCAGCGAGCTTTCGCCAGAACACAGCAGTGATGCCGTCGGCGTGCGCCTGGTAAAAAGTCTGTAACTATTCAGGTACAAGGCACCCAACCGGAACGGGACGGATGATCCGGTGTACACAGGAAAACCCTGATAGGAAAATGGTTGCATTGCAACCGTTTTTTTGTTACACTAAAACAAAAAGAAAATCGCTGATTTTTCACAATAATTGCACGGCGAGGAAGCTATGAAAAAATCATTTGTTACACAATCGCTCATGATACTGCTGTTGTTCAGTCAAGCATGTTGTTTTATCCATTCTCAGGAAGTAGGAGTACAGGAAAACCTGGAAAAAAAGGTAAAACGATATATTGGCTGGATGACAGAAAAAAATAAGCCAGATGTGTGGGTCGCCGCATCCCGCATGGAAAGATTAGGCCAAGAAGCGGTACCACTCATCAAGCGCGAGATAAAGAACTTACCTGAGAATGCGCAGGTCGCTTGTGCCAAAGTGTTGATCTCGCTCAAAGACAGCGAGTACGGCATGCAAATACTGTTGCAAGTTGCCGAAAAAGGGCAGGGATATACGGCACGCCTGGATGCTATTGCCATCATCGGTATTTATGGCAGTTATGAAATCGAAGACAAGCTGAATCAGATTTTGGAAGCGAGCTTTGATCCGCATATCAAGATCGCGCTGGCTAAATCGCTATGGCAAGTGTCGCGCCTCCCCCACGCTAGCGAAATTTTGCGCTCGTTTCTCAGTTCTGACAATAACGATATCCGTTACGCGGCAGCCCTTGCTTTGGGAGAGGTCGGCAATGTGAAGGCCGCGCAAACGGTGCTGGCCGAACTCAAAGACGAACCGTCTTGGCGCGGTCGCCTGGCCAAAACCTTGCTCGCCCAGGAGACGCAGATCAACCGTTATGAAATGCTGCTCCACAAAAAACAGCAACAGAATAACAAAGACAACAAAGATAACAAAGACAACGAAGCCGCCAAAGATGCAGGTAAATCGCGCTATCCCGTCATTGACGAGATTATTGATAAGATCAAGGAATACCATGTTGACGGAGACCAATTCAACATCAAAGACCTGATTGATTCGGGCGTGCGAGGTATCGTCTCGGCCACGGATCAGCATTCGGCATTCTGGGATGAGCGGGAATGGGACGATTTCACACGCACTACGCTGAAAGAAGAATATGTAGGCATCGGCGTGTATGTCAACGACAAGAATGGCTCTTTTACTGTAATTGCGCCGATTTACTCCGGTCCTGCCTACCGCGCAGGCATACGTTCGATGGACCGTATTCTGGAAGTGAACGACTGGCCGACCACAGGCAAAGCGACTGATGAAATCATCAATCGCATCCGTGGTGAACAGGGAACTATGGTCAAACTCAAGATTTATCGTGATGGCTGGGCCAAAGTACGCGAGATCGAAGTCCGCCGTGAAAGTATCCAGGTGCCGTCGCTGTTCACACAAATGCTGCCAGAAAAGATAGGCTATATGCGTCTTACGCAATTCGGCGGCAAGGCCACTGAAAATCTGGAAACGGCTCTCGGCGAGTTGGAGAAACAGGAACTACGCGCGCTCATTCTCGATTTGCGTGGTAACGCCGGTGGCTGGCTCAAAGCGGCCGTTGACATCGTGGATGCGTTTCTGCCGGCAGGCAAACTGATCGTCTACAGCCAGGGCAGACATGCAATCAAAGGCAGAAAATACGAATATTTCAGCACAGATGACAGCACTCACAACGATTTTCCGTTGGTACTTCTGGTTGATCAATCTTCGGCCAGCGCCTCGGAAATCGTAGCTGGTACGCTGCAATACTACAAACGTGCGGTGCTGGTAGGCGCCCAGACATTCGGCAAAGGATCGGTGCAAGAACCGCTCGAATTGAACACGCGTCCCGGCACCAGGCTCAAACTCACCATCGCCAAATATTTCCTGCCCGATGGCCGTTGCATCCACAACACCACCGACAAAACCGGCAAAATCATCCAGCACAACGGCGTCATGCCTGATGTCAAGATCGCCTACGACAACCTGGAACCTTGGAAAAACGAAGAATATGCCAAGATCGAAGAGAAAGGTGCGTTTAAAAAATATATCGAAGATCACTACGACAAAAACAAGGAGCTTTTCTTCCGCCTAGCCGATAACGACGCACTTTCTACCAAAGAGTACCCGCAATTCGACGAATGGTACAACAGCCTCAACACCAAAGGCTCGCAGCAAGATGTGAGGGAGTGGCTGCGTGGCCAGCTTCGGCGGCGCGTCGCCGATGATCGTGGCAAGGAATATGCCTGCGACTATCTCGAAGATTTAATGCTGCAACGAGGCATCGTCGAGTTGTGCAATAAACTGCAGTTGAAGACGGAAAATATCGCAGAATACCAGGTATTCGCTAAAAAATTCGTCGAGCCAAAGAAAGACGAAAACAAAAACGAAGTGCCTAAATAAGAATCCATCCGGCCGGCCAGTTTTTTCAATACGAAACATTATCGGACTTGCCGACAGGTCCGACAAGTCCGACGAAAAATTCATGTTTCAACAGCATGTTTCAACAAGAAGGTTGTCCAAAATGTCCAGCAAAAAAAAAACATCTGCCAAGAGCAATGTTCCCCAGAGCATAGACACCAAAAGCCTCGATCGTGAAGGGCAAAACTTTTTAGCCGCCGGCAACTATGAGGGTGCCATAGCTACCTGGAACCGTCTACTCAAAGTACGTGGCGGCATGAATGCCCCTATCAACGCCCCCTTGCTAGTCAAGCTCGCCGAAGCCAATTTGCTTGCTGCATCGGCTCTACCTCATAGCAAACGTCTGCCATATCTGGTAGCCGCCTGCCATTGTTTACCAAATTCTTCCGCTATGTTGCTGCGTTTGCTACAGTTCTGTCGTGAAACCGGCAACTGGCAAGCTGCTCTCGCCTTTACGCAAGAAATGATGCAAGAAAAGAAGCACAGACCACTATTTGAAAAACTGTCTTATCTCGTTTTGTTGATATCAAAAGGCAATCTTCCGAAGCAGTCACCCTTTACCGGCGAAGATTATAAAAGGGTGGAGGCGTTGTCGCTCCTCAGCGAAAAAAAGAGTGGCAAAGGATTGCACTTGCTCGGTTCGCTCAACGTAAATGAATACCATATGTTGGTGAAAGCACTTTTCCACCTGGCAAACAAAGAAGTGAGCGAAGCGAGAACGTTTCTGGAAAAAGCGGCAGCAAGCACCGGCGACGAGGTAGTGGTGTTGTTCGCTCAATATTATCTGGCTGTAGCCATGATACAACAAGGACAGTACGAACTAGCGGAAAACACGCTGCTGCCCAGTCTGGCTCGTATGCAGAAATATCCATATTTTACCAACCTGTTGCGGCACAAGAGAGTAGCAGCTATGCTCGCCGATGTCGCCTGGCATAAGGCCAAATCCGGCGAACTCGAAAAGGCTGTGTCACTATGGGAAACTGCGTTGGTATGGGATGAGAACAACAACAATGCCGCCGTGAATCTAAACCAGGCCAGCGAGATACTTGCCGGCAACTACGCCAAAGAAGGTAGACTGGAAAAAGCGATCAACTTCTGGCAAAGTCTGCGTCAAAAGCACCCAGAACATACCGGATTTGCCAAAAACCTGGCTTTGGCTTACCAGAAACTGGAAAGGTTCGGCGAGGCGATACCTTGCTGGGAACGTGTCGTAGAGACGGCGGAACAGGCTTTACTACGAGAGAAAGACCTGGCTAAAAGCAAGACCTATCTGGTGCAATGTTGTCAACAACTGGCGCTCTGCTATGCTGCCGCCGAGCGCGGTGCGGATGCCGAGCGTATCTATCTGCGTTTACTGGAACTTGAACCGCACGACCTCAACCACAAAACGTCACTGGTCGAGCACTATCTGGAAGAACGGCAACTCAAACCGGCGTTTGTACTACTGGAAGAGCTGGTGAACAAAGAGCCGGGCGAGATAAAGCACTTGACCCATATGGGCATGGCTTATGATCTGGCAGACAACGCCAAAGCGGCGGTCGGTTGTTGGGAAAAAGCTCTTTCCCTGGAAGCAAACGCTGCCATGCCGTTTGCTTTATTGTGCCAGGGTTACCAATATATTGCCAATACAGCTTACCGCAACGACAAACCGGAAGAGGCGGTAGCCTTCCTTGACAAACTCCTTGCCAGGCAGCCTAAACACGACTACGCGCTGGCCTTGAAAGGCATTCTCTATCTGAAAAAAGGCGAGCGTAGTACTGCCGAAAAACTGTTTGGCGAAGCAATTGCTACGAAACCGGGTATCCCGGATGTCTATTTGACGATTGGTCGGATGTGTCTGGAGCAAAAACAGAGCAAGGAGGCTGAAGATTATTTTGCCAGGGTGCAACAGCTCGCCGGAGAGAAATATCCGCTCCATGACATCCTGGCCAAAATTGGTTCTCTGTATCTGCAGCAAGACCTCATTGCTTACAACGAAAAGGGGCGACGCAGCATCCGTTGCCAGAACCTTAGTGCTTGCGGTCAAGCCTATGCCTATTTCGAGAAAGCAATAGCAGTCGGCGGCTATGATGTGGCATTATCTGTCGCCGAATTTTTAGTGGAACTCAATTGCGATCATTTGCCCGATGTCGCCCAAAGAGCACATGCGCTCAAAGAACAGGAACCTACGCCGCTGTTTTACATGGCGATCTACTATTGCAAGCATCACAATCAAGAAAAGTTCGAGGGCGTCGTCAAGATGGCGCAGGAAAGTCCGGACTTCGCCAATAACAAACAGATGCAGGAACTGGTAAGCCATATCTCACAACTGCGTCAGATATTCACTCTACCACAACAAAAATAGAAACAAGGAAACATGTATGGCCATCCAATGCTCACATTGCAAAGGTAGTATTCCCGACCATATGTTGCAAGAAGGGAAAAACAAGATCACGTGCCCGTTCTGCGAAGGAACGGTACGCGTCGAAAAACCACAGGCAACCGCGCCTGCTGCGCCCGATTTTTCCACTGTCGCCAAAGACCAAGAAGCGACGCCCATGCCTTGGGGCGAACAGATACAACAGTTTGCCCAGCAAATCCAGCAACTGGACGTGCCCCATGAGCCTCCCATGGTGGCTGGCGATGTACCACCCGGCAACAAAATCAGGGTGGAGATGTTCGGCCCCAAAGAAATCCACATTGTGGTACGTGGCTGCAATTGGGGCATTGGCTGCATGATGCTTTTTTTTGCGCTGTTTTGGAATATGATTGTTTGCACCATCGCCTTTGGCGGCACTGGGCCGGGGCTCTTTATCTTGCCCTTTGGCATCATAGGTATGGTAGTGTTGCTGATAGCTTTGTTTCTGGTGTTCGGTTCGACTCGGGTGATCCTGCAGCGAGAAAAATGTACGGTACAAAAAAAATTTTGGCTGTTCGGCTACACGAGTACTTTGCTTACTGCAGATATCACCGAGGTAAGATATGTCGAAGCCTACCGCCAGAACAATCGTCCGGTTTACGGCGTGGGTTTATGCACGGGCCTGCGTAAAACATCCTTCGGCTCGACATTGAATGATGAGGCCAAAGCCTGGTTGCTCCACTTCGTACGGCGTTCTCTGGAGGAATTACGTAAACTTTAGACAGCTACACAAACGGAAACCAATATGTCTACCCAACGATTCTCTTTCCATGCACCACAGGCGGCTCCGCCGGAGAACCACACGACCGCCTGCGGTTATCGTGCAGGCAAACCTACACGGGCCATCCAAAATTTTATCGCTTCGCAGGTTGGCCTTGGCGGTCATACCCAGCGCCAGCATCTCTTGGAGCAATTTTTTTTACCGGCCAAGGGCATCTTCCTGCTCAAGCAGAAGTATATCGTTGAAATCATTCGCTTGCACAAAGACATTGGCATGCTGGCTCTCAACGTCGCACACACCCACGAATATACCCTGCCGCGTGAAGAATTTCTCAATATTGTCAAGTACCAGATGCCCGATGTCTATTTCAGCATTCCTAATCCGGAAAAAATGCCGGAAATGATTGTGCTGCTGCGCGAACCGACGCGCAAGGAGCTTGCTCGCTACAGTATGGATTATTTCCGGCGCTATTTCTGGTCTCTCTTGTTCCACGCCGAAATCCACAAACTGGAAATACAGTGGGACAAAGAAGAGCGTTTTCCTGACAAACGGGCGTCCACTTTCATAGACGTGATCGGGCGCGATGTCTTTGATGAGATACGGGACGTCCTCCACCAGGAAAATTGTTTGTTCAACCCGGACAATCCCAAGGAGGTTGTGTACGAATTTATCGCTTACTTCCTGCAGTTCTACAATTTCGCGCCGCAAATACTCGACAAATTCTTCCCACTGATTCAGTCACCGGGCAAGGTGCACAATCATATTGTGAGTTTAGGAATTGCCGAAGAAAATCTGCTTACCTCAAGCCAACCCGAAGGAACGCTGAGTGCACAGGAGTTGCTATTACAGCGTGATGCCCAGTTGCTCAATCGTGAACAGGACCTGGCCGTCTTCCATGCGCAATACTATCTGGAAAACATCTACAACTCACCGTATATTGGCGTGTTGGGGTTAAACCGCAAACAATTTGAAAAAAAATATGGTGCGTTGTGCCAGAGTCTGGTCCAGGAAATTCTTTACAACTCGCGTATCGTCAGTTGTCTGGACCTGCCCTATGTCATGGATAAAATAGTTCATCAACAAACGGAAATTGACCGTCCTGCCCTGTTGTTGCTCGATCGGATTATTTACCAGACTTTTTATCCACTGTACCAGCCGGCCTCCGACTGGCAACGCTTGTTGATCCGGTTGCGTACACCCAATTTTTTACAAAGTAGCAAAGCACGCGAAGCGAAGCGTCGGATTACGCAAAAAAGTCTGGCCGCCTTTCAGCGCAGCAGGGAAGAAAAAGCCAACCCTTATCTGTGGCTGCTGTGGCCGTTCCTGTTTTTGTGGCAAGTGTTGTGGTTTGTGCCACGGCTTATCCTGGAGACATTGGCGGCGTTGTTCGAGTATCATGCTCTTTGGGCACTTAAGATCCGCGACCGCCGGCGACGTCGCCTGTTTGCCCGCGAGTTACGCTATGCCGCCCGCAAAGAACGACAGGGAAATATGGCGGCTGCGTTTACCTATTACAAAAGAGCACTGATATTTCTATGGCAGGTATACCGGCGCTTTGATTTACCGGACTATGCCTCTTTCTACCATGGCATGATTACGGAATCTTGGGAAAAACTCAAGAGCATCGAAGAGCGATTTTGTCATGAGCATGGCCTGACCGGCGAGAGCCAGAACTGTTTTAAACAACTACTCGAATTTTTCATGCATTCACGCCGTTTGAGCAAAATGCAGCACTGGTTATTGCTGGATTTGCAGTCGTCCTACATAGATCCAAACCGCGAATATTTTCGTCTCAATTTAGCCAGGTGGCTGCTGACATTCGGTCGTGCACCGTTGCGTGTTCCTTTGCCGGCGGTAGCGCTCTTGAAAAAAATCAAAGTGCTCAACACCATCCGCAAACGTATCTACCAGCTCAAGGTGCGTGAGAAAGATTTACTGCATTTTGAAATAGCAATCGAGGCAGCTTACCGTCATGCGGAAACAGAACTACGCGAACGGCTGGGACCTGAAATCAATGAAGCATTGATGAAAGCCGGCGTCAAACCGCGCATCGTCTGGGTTTCCGGTGAAGATGCGGAACATCGCCCGCTTTCCTCCACACCGACCTCGGCGCAAGATTTTGCCCAAGGATTACAGCAGGAAACCATTGCCTTTGGTAAAGTACGTGAGGAAATTCTCGATCAGCTCATCAGCAAAGGCCACACACAATTCACCGACCTGCGAGATATCATCAGCCGCAATCACTTGAAAATTGACGATCTCACCGGTGTCCGCGAATTTCTGCACGGCGACCAGTTGCTGCGTTTCGACAATCTGATCGGACGCGCGCTCGAAGGCGTACATCGCACTGCGGAGATGTATATGGGCGCCATCCATTGCTTCAACTCTCTATTGTTCGGCTGGGGGGTAGGTCGCTGGCTTTCCAGGTATCTGCTGCTGCCGTTTGTCGGCGGCTTTGTCCTGTTTGAAACCATCTGCCACATAGGCGGTTGGCTGTCGTACTGGAACGGCCTGCAAAAGTTGCTCGAACCCGTCTACCAGTTTTATCTATGGGAACCACACCTCGATCGTTGGCAACAGCTACTTGGGCAGTCTGCCGATTTCCCCGATAAAATGGTTTGGGTAGCTATATTTGGGTTTACCATACTATTTTTGTTGTACACAAAGTGGGGACATGAGGTGTGGCGGAAAATAGTCAGCGGCATCGCCACCGCCTGCAAAAAGCTGCTTATCGAGACACCACAGACCCTCTGGTATCTGCCGCCCGTGCAGTTTCTCTATAAACTGCGATTGTGGTCTCTACTCAATACTTTTATCCTGCGACCAGCCATCTATATCCTACCGGTGATTGTGCCGCTTTGGCTCTTCAGCGATGTAGACGACTACTTTCATATCGGCTATCTGACGCTTATCGCTATATTTATAGCCAACCTGGTCATCCATAATCCGATTGGCCGCCAGTTGATAGATGCACTGGAAGACACTCTCATCGAGCTGGTTATGCGTTTCAATGCGCTGGTACTGCTGCGCCTGGGACAATTTATCATGGATGTCTTTAAAAACGCAGTGATCCTGATCGAAGATGTGTTGTACGCAGTGGATGATTTTCTGCGTTTCCGCAAAGGCGATTTGCTGATCATGCAACTGATCAAGGGAGTAATCGCTAAAATCTGGTACATCATCACCTACCTGTTTCGTTTTACCGTCAACCTGGTGGTGGAACCACAGATCAACCCGATCAAACATTTCCCCATCGTCACCGTGTCGCACAAACTTATTTTGCCGTTTGCGGTTGCCATTACCCGCGCCAGTAAAAATTTCGGGATCGCTAACTTCGGTGACTGGCCCATTGTCGTTGATCTGTGGTTAACATTTGTCTTTGCCGTTATCCAGTTTGGCATCCCCGGCATTTGCGGTTTCGTCGCATGGGAACTCAAAAACAACTGGAAGTTATACCGCCGTTCAGCGGCTAAACAAGTAAAAGCGGCGGCGGTGACCGGGCACGGGGAAGATGTGCTGCGCCTGCTCAAAGCAGGTTTCCATGCCGGTGCCATCCCCAAGTTGTTTGCCAACATTCGCCAGGCTACGAGCTATGGTGTCAAGAGCGGCGATTGGAGCGTGCTGAACAGATTGCAGCGACAAAAGCATCATCTGTGTGAGGAGATTAGCCTCTTTGCGGAAAGAGAATTCAAGGCCGAATTCACCAATAACGTCCGTATTGCCCGCGAGATCGTCGCTATTGAGATTGGCGAGGTGAAAATCGCCCTGCATAAAATTATCATTCCTGTGCATATTGACATGCAGCCCGAAGGACGGCTCGATTTTGCCATTCACTATCAACTCAAATCGCACATTTTGTTTGGCTATGTGCGCCCACCGATGTTACACAAGGCTCCGGCCGAACTGGAAATATATATCGGGTTTGCCTTGTTCGTGTTCTGGAAAAAATCGGGCATCCACATGAGCAAAGAAATGACGGACTTCTACGTCCGCCAGGAAATCAATCTGGAAAAACGGTATGAGATTGCCTACCACACGGAAAAGGCCAATCTACTCATGTTGCTTACTCCACGCTATTCTTTTAAAGTAGCGGCACGTGTGAGTTATAATATGGAAAACGATTACATCCAGCCGGAAATCGTGCAACCGTTGTTTGGACAAAATCTCGACAAACCTTTGCGCCGCGACCGTTTGCTGTTTAAATACCGTGAATTGACATGGGAAATCTACAACGAGGTAACAGCACGTTTTGCCGGTTGCGGCAAGATACCGACAGAATGGGTACTGCCGCTCGATGTGATTGATGCGACAAAAACAACGAGTGCGATATTGACTTTGGAATAAGCCGCCGTAAGTCATTGTTACATTGGGGAGGTGGCTGCTGTAATGTGACAATGTCAAGCTATTTTGCTTGGTCAAAGGATTCATCCATGCCCAGGATATTTGACAATATTGAACACAAGCTACTGCCGACTTTGTGCGATACCTTGAGCTTGTCTCACAAAGCCGATTTTTGCGTAGGATTCTTCAATTTACGCGGTTGGCAAAAATTGGATACCTATATCGCTCAATGGTCAGGCGGCGAAGGCCATTGTTGCCGGCTGTTGGTCGGCATGCAACGGATAGCTCAGGAAGATTTAAGAAACGCTCTCAGTGTTATCAAACAACCTGCCATAGATAACCAGACCGCAGTAAGCCTGAAAAAAAAATTAGCCGACGATTTTCGTAATCAGTTATGCCTTGGCATTCCTACCAATGAAGATGAAGCTGGATTGCGACGGCTGGCGCGACAAATCAAAGAGAAAAAAGTAAGCGTCAAGCTGTTTTTACGCCATGGCCTTCATGCCAAGCTCTACTTGTTGTTTCGCCATGATCCCATCAATCCGGTTGTGGGGTATCTGGGGAGCAGCAATTTGACTCTTGCTGGTTTGGCCGACCAGGGCGAACTCAATGTGGATGTCTTGGACACGGATGCCTGCCAGAAGCTGGCCAAGTGGTTTGAAGACCGCTGGAACGA
Organism: Planctomycetota bacterium; assembly: GCA_020057085.1. GTDB lineage: Bacteria > Planctomycetota > Uabimicrobiia > Uabimicrobiales > JABWCH01 > JAGVGO01. The sequence continues at coordinate 15,419 of JAGVGO010000071.1, forward strand.
CCGCTGGTGTATTGATATTTCCGACGAACTGGTGCAAATCATAGAAGAAAGCTGGGCACGTGAAGACCTGATTCCCCCTTATCACATCTATGTCAAAATGGCCTATCATCTTTCACGCGAAGCGCGTGCGGGCCTGGCCGAGTTCGATATTCCCAAAGATTTAGGGCAAAAGCTGTTTGCATTCCAGAAAGCCGCCGTAAAGATTGCCGCCCATCATCTCAATAAACGTGGCGGGGTGATTATCGGTGACGTGGTCGGCTTAGGTAAAACCTTGATGGCTACAGCTGTGGTGCGGATATTTGAAGAAGACTACGGTTTCGAGACGCTGATACTTTGTCCAAAAAACTTGGTCAAAATGTGGGAAGATTACCGTGATCAGTACCGTCTCCATGCCAAGGTTCTTTCTCTAAGCCGTGTCAGCAAAGAGTTACCCGATTTGCGGCGCTATCGCCTGGTGGTGATAGATGAAAGCCACCACCTGCGCAATCGTGAGGGCAAGCGGTATCATGCTATTCAGGAATATATCCGGGAAAACGAAAGTAAGGTCGTGCTGCTTTCGGCAACGCCGTACAACAAGACGTATCTCGATCTCTCTAACCAATTACGGCTTTTTATTGCCGAAGACGTCAATTTAGGTATCCGGCCTGAAAACCTAATGCGTGATCTGGGCGAAACAGAGTTCATCCGCCGTCATCAATGTCCGGTACACTCACTGGCGGCGTTTGAGAAAAGTGGATATGCGGACGACTGGCGGGAACTCATGCGCCTGTATTTGATCCGCCGCACCCGCAGTTTCATCAAGGACAACTATGCGGAAAGCGATTCTGAAAAAGGGCGACAATTCCTTATCCTGGAAAACGGGGAACGCTGCTATTTTCCTGAACGTATACCAAAAACCGTACGTTTCAAGATAGACGACAAAAATCCCGAAGACCAATACGCCCAACTCTACGCGCAAGATGTGGTTGACATCATCGCCGCTCTCACCTTGCCACGCTACGGGCTTGGCAATTACATCGCACCTAAGCCACACCATCCACCGACACCGCAAGAAGCCAAGCAATTGGATGATCTGTCACGCGCCGGCAAGCGTCTGATGGGATTTTGCCGCACCAATTTGTTCAAAAGACTCGAAAGCAGCGGGCACGCTTTTCTGCAATCGGTCGAGCGTCACATCCTGCGCAATTACATCTTTTTACACGCTATTGCCCAACATCAGCCTTTGCCTATAGGGACGCAAGACGCCGGGCTTCTCGATGCCCGTATCTTCGACCAGGACGCTGATGATCCCAATCTTGTAGGCGACATGTTTAACGCCGCCGAAGATGAAAATGGCCAGGAAATATCACTCGCAGAAACTTTTCCCCTGCATAGGGAAGCCGATTTCCAAAAACGGGCAGCTTCTATTTATGCTCAGTATGCCAGCCAATACAAGAGCCGGTTCAAATGGCTCAGTTCTCATCTTTTTATCCCTGAACTGGCGCAGTATCTTCTGCTGGATGCCCAGGCGCTTTTCAAGATTTGGCAAAAATGCCGC
>JAGVGO010000086.1 GCA_020057085.1 Planctomycetota bacterium
ACGACCGCCCTCATCAAGGACGTGAGCTCAAAGGGCTTTCTCCTAACGAATATGCCCGACGTTTAGTGTGTTCAACATGTCGTTGACCAGAACAAAAAAATCCTGTAATCGTAGCAAACGAAGTAAGAAACAACATAAGAACGGCCAAAAATGGTCCAAAAACCCCCCAGGCATTTCTTTCCCCACAGATGCTTCCGATGGTTATACCGATAGACGAAACAACAATCGCAATAACTATGCCTTTAAAGAAATCAATTGCCATATTTTTCTCTAACAATTAGTTTTATACCGAACTCAATTGACCATTCTGTCAGGGCAAATTTACTTGGCATTGGCGGCGTTTTTCTGGGCGGTTGTGACAATGGCCTTGACATCGTTTACAATGAGGGTAACGTCTTCTTTGGTCAAATTCGATGCCTTGAGGATGGCCTGCACATCGCTCGCCACGGCCTGGGCGTCGGCTTGCGAAATATTGGCACTGGCCAGCACCGCCTGGACATCTTGCTGAATGGCAAGCAGTTCTTTGCTGTCGAGCTTTTTGTCGGCATAGAAAGCGGTCAAATCGCTGGCCAGCTTCTGCACCGTAGCCTGGTCGGGCTTTTGCGCACCGCTGAGACATTTGGTGAGATCCGCCTTGAGCTGGTCTTTCTGCTCCTGCGTGATACTCGACTTGCCTTGCAATGTTTCCAGGTCTTGCTTCAACTTGTTGACATTGCTCTTTTGTTCATCCGACATCTTGCTCGCCGCGTTTTTCTTCAGCGCCTCCATCTGCGTTTTAGCCTCCTGATCCACAGCAGGCTTTGTTTTCTGGGGCTTTGTCGTCGGCTTAGTGGGCTTAGTCCTGTCTTTGGGTGGATTATGTTGAGCAACGACCAAAGAACTTGTGGCGAAATAGATTGCCAAGATCAGAAAATAGTGGATACAACGATGTGTCATAAATTGTCCTCCTGTAACGTGTATGAAACTGAATTTTTTCGTCGGACTTATCGGACCTGTCAGACTTGTCGGACCTGTCGGATAATGTTTCATCGCTTGTACTCGTGTCCCGCGTAGTCGGGACACAGAGTATGAAAAAAACCGGCCTGGCCGGATGGGTTGTTACCCGTTCACCTTCAGTACGTACACATACCCCTGGCGATTGCCGCCGGCCAGGATATTGTTTTTCGCCAGAATCGCCTCCTGGATGATTTCCGGGAAATAAAGAGTTGCCTGGCCGCTCTTGTGCGTCAGGCTCATCTCGCCCGCTGCCGTGCGGGCCACCTGCCATGCCAATTGCGAATTGGCCAGTTCTTGCGCATGGAAGATACCTTGCTTCACCTCGAGGCATTTGCCGCTCGCCACTTCCCACATACGTGCGGTGCCGTCTTCGCTCACCGAGATGAGACGTTTACCGTCGTTCGTGAACGCCACGCCGAATACCAGTTTGCTGTGTCCGGTCAAGATGCCGAGCGGATTGCCGCTTTGCACATCCCACAGCCGCACGGTGTTGTCTTCCGAGGCCGAGGCGATGAGCATGTTGTCCGGGCTAAATGTTACCGCCAGCACTTCCCTCTGGTGGCCTTCCCATACCTGAAGACATTGCCCGCTTTCCACATCCCACAGCCGCACGGTGTTGTCTTTGCTGGCAGAGGCAAGCAGTTTGCCCTGGTGGCTGAAAACCAGATGCCGCACTTCGCGTTTGTGGCCGGTGAGCGTTTGCAGACATTTACCGCTTGCCACCTCCCACACTTTCATCGTACGGTCGGCCGAGGTGGACACGAGCTTTTGGCCGTCGGGGCTGAAGATGGCGTCGTGTACGGCGTGACCGTGTCCTTCCAGCACGCATTGCAACTTGCCGCTTTGCATATTCCAGAGCCGCACCGTATTGTCGAACGAGGCGGTGGCAAGTCTCACGTCGTCCGGGCTAAACGCGACGCCGCTGATGAGGTCTTTGTGGCCACTCAGTGTCCACAGACAAAGCCCCGACTCGCTGTCCCACACGCGCACAGTCTGGTCATAGGAGCCGCTGGCGATCCTGCTGCCGTCGCCGCTGGTCGCCACGCTGGTGATACGGTCTTTGTGGGCGACAATGGCCCAATGCGACTCGTCGCTGCCGACATCCCAGATGCGCACCATCCTGTCGCTCGAAGCCGAGGCCAGATAGCGACCATCCTGGCTGAAACAAAGGCTTGCCAGTGATTTGTCATGACCGCTCCAGGTGTTGACATAGCATTCCCGTTTCATGTCCCAGACGTGTACCGTCTTGTCCGAACTGCCGATACACAGCTTGGTTCCGTCAGGGCTGAATGACAGGCATGTCACGGTGTCCTGGCTCTGCTGGTTGCCCTTGCGGATAATGACTTTTGGTTCTCCCTCGCCCGCCGGTGCCGTATCCAGGTTTTCCTCAAGCTGCATGCCCTGCGCCGTAATGGTGTAAAGCAACTTGCCGTTCTGCACATCCCACACCTTCGTCGTGTTGTCTTCGGCAGCCGAGGCGAGCAGTCGTGCATCCGGGCTAAACGCCACGCCGCGTACCCAATTCAGGTGGCTGATGAGCACGTGTTTGCAAGTGCCACTGGCAATTTCCCAGATGTGCACTGCATGGTCTTCGGCACCGGAAGCGATGAAAAGTCCATTGGGACTGCACGCCAGACAAGTCACCGCTTCTTTGTGGCCGCTCCACTTGGCGACGCATTCGGCGATGTCCAGTTGCCACAGGCGCAGCGTCATATCTTCGGAAGCCGACACCAGATGTTTGCCGTCGTTGGTGAAACACACCGCCGTGACAGCTTCCTGATGGCCGGTGAGAACACGCAAACACTCGCCGTTCCCGGCATCCCACAGACGTACGGTTTTATCCCACGAAGCAGAGGCCAGACGGTTGCCGTCAGGGCTAAAAGCGACGCCCGACACCGGTTTCTCATGCCCTTTGAGCGTGCGTACACATTCGCCGCTCATCGCGTCCCAGATGCGCACCGTGCGGTCTTTACTGCCCGATGCCACATGACCATGGCGGCCAAAGGCAACACTTGTCACTTCGTCTTCATGGCCACTCAAGGTTTTGAGCAGAGCAGAGCCGATAGGTATGAGCGGACGACGGCTCTCCAGCCAGCAAAAACCAGGGTTTGCCTCTTTTTGTTTGCGCCATTCCTGGAGCAGTTTGGCTACTTTGTCGCCGCTGCGTTGCCAGGGAGGCATGCCCTGACTTTCACCCAGAGGCTGGTAGTGTCTCGCCGCTTCCTCGCAGTCGTACCAGTAGGCGTAATTCCACAAAGTCTGAAACAGAAGGTCGGGATGGCTGCGCACAAACGGCAGACTGTGGGTGAACGCCTTGTCCAAGAGACGCAACGTGTCGCGGCTGACCATGGTATTACCTCTGGCCACCCGCAAAGTCGCCGGCACCGCCACTGCTCCTTCGTGCAGAGCCCGCTGGAAATCCTCGGACAATTGGTTGGCCATACCCGCCGTGCATTTCTTTTCGAGGAACTCGAGATCACTCAGCAAACGCAACAAATCTTCGTAGCGCTCGCCCCATTGCTCCTGATAAGGCAATTCGCTCAACGTGCGCGGATAAGTGTAGCCTTTGTCACGCAGATAGTCGCTGAAGCGGCGATGGTAGTGGCGCATGCGCGATTTACCCAGCCACATCTGGATAGAACGCTCGAACTCCGGATGAAAGAAAGTGAGGAGCCCGCCGCGGACGATGACAAAGTTGTCGAGAGCCTTATGCACCTTGGCCAGGAAATCGTCGCTCACTTTGCTCGTCTTGGGCGCGGCGAGCAAGTTGCGCATCTCGTCTTCCGGCACGCCGCAGCGGCTGCAGGCGACAAAACCCAGGTAGTCACTCACCGTTTCGCTGCCGTATTCCTGCTCCAGTTTCTCGATGGGGGCGACAAAGCGGTCGAGCGTCTGGTTTACCTTGCGCAAAAATTCGGGCGACAGCTTGCTACCTTGCCACACCAGAAGTTCGCGCAGTTCGGCTTCGGCCACACCCATGCGACCGGCGGCAATGAAGCCAAGGTAATCTTCTAAAATCTCGGCGCCATAGGTCTTCTTGAGGCGGGTGAGAATCTGGTCGAACAACGCTTCGATAGTGCTCGCCAGTTGCCCCACCGCCATGCCGGAAGACAAAATTTCGTCGAGGGCCACCTTGAGAAAGAGCGGGTTGCCCGCTGCCCGTTTCTGGAGCAGCAGTTGGTCCTGCTCGCTCAACCTCAGTTTGTGCGTTTCGTTGTAGCCGCGGACGATCTCGGCGATTTCAGCATCGCTCAGTGGCGGCAAGGCCAGTGTCTGGCAGGCCGGATAAGTGGAGAGCCGCTCCAGTGCCTGGCCTGGACGTGCCGAGACGATCATGCGAATGTTGGTGGGAAGATTGGGCGGCAGCCACATCAGGTTTTGCCCTGCTTCGGCCACCTCGTCGAGGCCGTCGAGTACCACCACGAGCTTCCCCGTGTAGCTTTCGAGCGCCTTGCGTACCTGCATGCGCATGTGCGCAGGGTCGCTGTCGAGTTCGCCTTCGATGGTGCCGAGTTCCTGCAACTGTTCACCCAGGCTGGCGAGAATACCGTTCACTTCGCGGCTGTCGCCACCCATGCCCAGGTAATGGGCAAGCACCGGCACGTCCGCATGGTTTTGCCGCCACAGTTCAAGAAAACGGGCCAGCAGCGACGACTTGCCGGTGCCCGCTACGGCGTGTATTGCCAGATAGCTTGGCGCACTGTCTTTGACAGCGAAATCGTTGAGCGCGGCGACGTACTGTTCACGTCCGACAAAACCGCGCTGCTTCTCGGCTACCACCGATGCGAGCGCGGCCTTGCGCGTGTAAATTTCCGGCGGCACTTTGCGTGCGGGGTCATAATCGTGGTCAATACGGTTTTCCAGTTCTCGCTCGATGATGGTAAGGAGTTCGTTGAAATTGCTATAAGTGTAGACCGTTTCGCCGCGGGTGATTAGCTCTTGCTTGAGTTTTTCTACTGCCTGGATGTCCTCCTGGCTTTCACTGGCCAGCTCGGCCGTGCCGTAGGATTTGATATCGCCCAGGCAAAAGAAGCGGCGCTCGCGTGGCATAGTCGCCATGGCCTGGCGAAACTCCATCTCGGTGACCGACATGCGACTTTGGTTTACCTTGCCGTCGCGATCGAACGGTGGACGCCAGCCATAACGGTAGCCAAGAATGCCGACAAAATACTGGCAGCGGTCGAGCATGTCGAGGCACCATTTGACGATATCTTCGCCCTGATGGCGATCACGCCAGCGCAGATCGTAAGGGATAAGACTGAGCTGACGGGCAAAGATGTTTTCTTTGATATTATGGAAGACCTGCGCCAGACGATCCCGTTCCAGCTCCAGGTCTTTAAAAGTCGAGCTGACGAACACCTTGAGCGTTTTCCACACTTGCATTGAAAAATCTCCTTTTCCTGATTTTTATTTGCTTTTTTTGGGTACCAGCACCGGCCGCAAGCCTACGTAGGCATGGCGTGAACTGGGAAAATTGCCTTGTCGCGCCGAACAGCGTAGATCGCTAGCAATACTGTTGTAGGAGCCGCCACGACACACCCGTGCCGAGTTCTTTTGGCCCAAAGGTCCCATTGGGTCTTGTGCCGGGCTTTTTTTGTAGTAACTTTCATCGTAACAATCCTGGCACCACTGCCAGACGTTGCCGTACATGTCGTATAGCCCCCATGGGTTTGGTTTTTTGCCGAGTACATCGTGTGTTTCACCAAGAGAATTGCTCTTGAACCATGCGTACTCGTCCAGTTGAGTAACGTCTTCGCCAAACGAATAGGGTGAGTCAACGCCTGCCCGGCAGGCATATTCCCATTCGGCTTCGGTCGGCAGACGGAAAAATTCACCGAATTTTTTTGCCAGGTTGATGAGAAAAGCCCCGCAATCCTCCCAGCTCACATACTCGACCGGGCGCTGTTCACCGTGAAAACGGGCAGGATTGTTGCCCTGGATCATTCGCCATTGTGCCTGGGTAAGCGGATGAACCAATAGATAGAATGGTTGACGGATACCGACTTTGTGTCGTGGCTGTTCCTGTTCGTAGCCTTCGTTCGATCCCATCATAAACGTGCCGGCTGGAATGAGGATGAACGGTAGACTCACACCGTTGCCCAGGTCAAATTCCCTGACCACAGGCAGGTTATACTGCACCGCCGCTTGCTTCTGAAAATCACTTGGACAGGCCCATGCCGGTCCTTCCTGTAGCCTTCGCACCTTCTCCCACTCGGCAGATTGGCGCACCAGCTCCTCTTTTTTGGCCAGGAGCTGGGCGTCGGAGAAAGTGGGCGACCATTTTTCGATTTCCTGGATTGCCTCCTGGTACTCTTTTTTCTGCTGCAACAGTTCGATTCGCTGCCACAACAAACCACGCTTGCGTGTACGTCCCTGCTGTACTACTTTCTGTCGCTCGGCCTCGATACGCTGGCTCAGCTTGCTCACCTCGTCGGTAGCGAGATAAGCAGGCATGACACCGAGGGCACGCGCTGCCAGCACGAAGTCCGGATGCTTTTCGGCGAGAATCTCGGCGATCTTGTCAATCCACTTGCGACGCACGACCTCCATTTCTTCGGCGACTTTTTGCTGATAGTCGCTTACCGACTCCTGCGGTTGTGCCATCGCTTCCAATTGCTGATGCAACGCAATAATCTCAGGATATTGGCGTAACTCGGCGGGCAGATTGTCGAACAGGTTGTACGCCTTGGTGTACAGCTTCTGTTCAAAAGCCATACGCAGCGACAGATTGAAGCGGGTAAGCAGGTTCCACTCTTCGAGATCTTTTTTGCCACACACCCGGCAGTACTGCGAAGTGACGGGAATCTCATTGTAACAATCGGGGCACTCGCCTATGAGGGAGATGCCGCATTGCTGGCATGTATCAACGCCGGGCGGGTTGATGTACTGGCAGTCGAGATTGGGACAGCCTTCGAGGTTGACCTCCCATTCCCACAGGAATTCGGACTTAGTCTGCCCCAGACTGTGCCACTCTTCGATGCGGGCCGCCAAACTCTTTTCTTCGGCAATCAGCTTGTCAATGTCTTTGGCGTGGTCTACAAAAGCATTTTGTACCAGCTTCAGCGCCAGATCGGCCAGGAACACGAGATCATTGCTTTCTTTGAGGATCATCCCAAGGATGCAGGCCTTGAGCTCGATGTTGTTCTGTAATTCCTTTTCAATTTTGGCGATTACGCTGGCGAGCGGCTGACCATCGCTAAACACCTCGTCAAGGAGGTCGAAGAACGGCACACATCGCACCACAAAATCTTCGAGCAGCCTGTCTTGCTCCTGCGTGACGATCAGCGGATGGTTGCTCAGGATGGTGTTGACGATGGGGTCGAGATCGTTTTCGCCGATATCGGGAACAGTCCGCAGTGCCGACTTGAGGAAACATTTGGTCAAAACCTGGCTGCGCTCGCTTAGAGAACTCCACCACTCTTGGAAAAAAAACACGCTAGATCTCCTTTTGCGCTAGACAACTATGCGTCTATACCCAAAATCAACACAGGAATATCTATATCCGCTTCGCCGCGAGAGTCTAAATCCCAAACAAATTGCTCAAAATACGAGACACCGGTGGACATACTATCGGCAAAATTTTTAACTGGTACGATTTCTACACCCATGTCTATGATGCTATGGTTTTTAAAAATAGTCATTTTGGCGCAAACATTGTATACCATAAAAGCATATTTGCCAAACTGAACCTCTACACCCAATCTCTCTTTTAGAAAATCCATCTCTCTGAAGGCGCCTTTAGCTTGAGCAGATGGAACATAATCATCGCAGTAATATGTTGTCGGATATTCACAAGAAATTTTATACTTTTTCCAGCCCAATGCAGCAAATTTCTGTTTAAAATCCTGATTCAAGGAAACCGGGCTATACAGCATGCTGCCTGGCATAGTTTTTTCTTCACTTTGTTTAGTCCTGTGCGAGTGGGCATCTATGCCGTGAATAATATCCTCAATTTCTCGCAGCAGATGGCCGTATTTTATCCTAATCTGCGTTGCCCCGCCTTTAAGAGAATACCTGCCTGCAATAATCATTGTTTTTCTTCTTCCTCCAGCCATTGCATGGGAATCTGTGCCACTTTTTCGCGCCCCGAAGGTTTATGAATAGGTTTACCCAGAGGCCGCAATTTCAAATCGCCGGCGTAGAAATCTTGGATTCTTTTTTTGGCTATGGCGCAATATTCTGCATCACGATCTATCCCTACGGCACGCCTTCGGTTTTTGATTGCCGCAATGAGCGAAGAACCTACGCCGCAGAATGGGTCCAACACCCAATCATCATCATTACTCATTGCCAGCACGCAACGTTCTACCAATTCGACCGGAAATTGGCAAGGATGAAGTGTTTTTTCCGGGTGATTCGATTTTACATTGGGAATTTCCCAAATACCCGATTCCCATTCTTGCTGAAGAAATTCCCAAAAATCGGACGGATTCTTGCCAAGCGGGTTGCCGCTGGGCTGCCCGATCTTGGGGCCTTTGTAGTGGAGCTTGCCTGGGTATTTAGCTGGTACCCGCACCGCATCCAGATTAAAAACATAATCGTCGCTTTTGCTAAACCACAGCACTGTTTCATACCTGCCGGAAAACCGTTTGGCAGCATGTAAGCCGTGGTCAAAATGCCAGATAACACGGTTGCGCAGTTTAAGCCCCAGCTGCTTGAAAATTGGATAGAAGTAAACGTCGAGTGGAAATATTTCTCCGTCATCAACGAAATTGCCTACTTCCCAACAAAGGCTTCCCGATGGCTTAAGCAGCTCGACCAGTCTAGCTATGATTTCACTTTGCCATTTGAGATAATCCGCTAAGGCAGCTTTCTGCTCATATTCCTTACCCAAGTTGTAGGGAGGAGAGGTGACAATCAAGGCAAAATGTTCTCGCGGAAGGCTCTGCAGAGCTTTTTGTGTGTCTTCCTGGATTATCACCACTTGCGAATTTTTTGAAAATTGCCCGGCGATGCTCGGTGCCGACACAAAATCAAAACCCATAATTGCGCACCTCCTATTTGATGATCTTGCCGGACTTGATCACGGTTTTTACCAGATTGTCGCCGAAATGATAGGGCAGATACCGGTAGTCGGTCGCGTCCCAGATAACGATGTCTGCTTGTTTGCCAGGCATCAGACTGCCGATCTTTTCCTCCATGCCGATGGCACAGGCGCTATTGATCGTCGTGGCGACAAGCGTTTCCGCCGGGTACATCTCCAGATACAGACAGGCGATAGTCATGGTGAGCCGCAGCGACTGGGTCATCGAGGATCCGGGGTTGAAATCTGTGGCAAGCGCCACCGCCACTCCCGCCTCGATCATTTTGCGTGCCGGTGCATAGTCTCTACCGCGCAGAAAAAACGTGGTGGCAGGCAGCAGCACGGCGACGACACCGGCAGTTTTCATGGCGGCAATGCCCGCTTCAGAGACGGCCATGAGATGATCGGCCGAGATCGCCTTTACCTCGGCAGCCAGTTCGGCACCGCCAAGCCGGGCAAATTCATCGGCATGCAGCTTGAGCCCGAGGCCGTGACGACGCGCCGCTTCGAGAATCTTGCGGCTCTCTTCGATCTCGAACACCCCTTTTTCGCAAAAAATGTCGCAATATCTGGCGAGCTTTTTCTCGGCTATGACCGGGATCATTTCCTCGATCAACACGCGCACATACTCGGCCCGCCGGTCACGGTATTCATCGGGCACTTCATGCGCGCCGAGGAACGTCGGCACGATGCCGATCGGGTGTTCGGCGGCAAGTTCTTGCAAGATTTCGAGCGACTTCGTTTCTGCCTCGAGTGACAGCCCGTAGCCGCTCTTCGCTTCGATGGTCGTTGTGCCCAGCTTGAGAAAACGATCCAACCGCGCCAGCACCGCCTTTTTGAGATCTTCCTTAGGCATTTCACGCAGACGGCGCACGCTGTTGCGAATACCGCCGCCCGCCTCGGCGATTTGCTGGTAGGTCGCGCCCTTGATCCGCATGTCGAATTCGTTTTCACGGCTGGCGGCAAACACCGGATGAGTGTGAGGGTCAACAAGACCCGGCGTGATGAGCAGTCCTTGCGCATCGAGGATCCGACGCGCCTGCCAGTTGGTGATGATATCTTCGTGCGCCCCCACGGCCGCGATTTTGTCTTTGCGGATGGCGAGCGCCGCCTTCTGTAGAATGCCCAGTTCCTGCATTTCCTGGCCAAGGCGTGGACGATTCGGGCCTGAGACGGTGACAAGTTCTCCGATATTGGCAACGATCAGATCTGCTCTTTGCATACCAGTTTCTCCTATGGGGGTTACGCCAGCCATCCTCGCAAGACTTCCAGATCGGGCAAATGCGAGCCTTTATCGTCTTCCGGTGTTTCCAGGATCATGGGAATTTTGTGCTCTATGGCAAAACGCGCCACGGCGAGCATGCCTTCTTTGCCGATCTTACCCTGGCCCAGATTGGCGTGCCGGTCCACGCGGCTGCCCAAATCTTTGAGCGAATCGTTGAAATGGATGAGCGCGAGCCGGTCAAGATCGAAGCGTGCCGCAAATTCGCCGAAAACCTGGGCCACGCCTTTGGCATCTCGCAGGTCATAGCCGGCGGCAAAGGCATGTGCCGTGTCGAAACAAAAACGGATACGCGGGTGCTGCTGCAACGCCTCTTTGAATATTTTTTCGAGTTCCGCGAGCTGCCAGCCGATTTCGGTGCCCTGGCCGGCGGTGTTTTCCAGAATCACCCAATTGTTTTCCGCGGCGGTTCTGTGCATGATTTCGGCAATGTTGACGGCAAGATAGCGACAAGCCGCCTGGGCTTCCAGTTCCAGATATTTACCGATGTGCAACACGACGCCGATACCGCCCAAGCGATGGATGTTCTTGAGGTCGCTTACGAGCGAATCGAGCGGCCAGATGTCTTTGCTCATATCGTGAGTAAAATTCAGGAGATACGAACAGTGGGCCACGACGAAACGAATGGCATGGCTCTGGCAGTAACTACGGAAAGCCGCCGTATCGCTCTCGCTTATCTCTTTCTCGTGTCGGCCACGCGGGCTTTTCAGAAAAATTTGCATGGCATTGGTGCGGTATTCTTCGTGCGTCATCTCTGCCGCCTTGACAAACCCACGCGCGATTGACATATGCGCACCGTAAATGAAATTTTCCATGTGAATTCCTTTACTGGGCGACTACAAACTTCTGCCCAAAATCATCGCCAGACATAATAACACAAAGATACTGAGTAGCGGGAAAAAAATCCACACAAAAATCGGCTTGGCAACAAGCTGCATGGCGTAATTGGCCAACGGCGAAGTGTAGATGAAAGGGGAATTTTTCAGGGCGAATATCTTCTGGCGCGTCAGCACTTGCTCCAGGTGGGTGACGATATCTTCGCAATTTTTCGGCCGTATCTCCGGCTCTTTTTCCAGACATTGGTAAATCACTCGTTCCACTTCCGCCGGTACTTCAGAGTTGTAACCGGTAATCGCTTCCGGTGCGCTGTTGAGATGCGCTTCAATGATCTTGTCAGAAGTGTCTCCGGTGAACGGCGGCCGGCCGGCAAAGAGTTCGTACAACAGCACGCCAAGCGAATAGATGTCGCTGTGGAAATCTACCTTTTTTTTGCCGATTTGTTCCGGCGACAGGTATTCTATCTTGCTGAAAAGCCCGGAAAATTGATCCTGCACTTCGGCCAGTACCGAAGTGACGCCGAAGCCGCCGAGGATCACGCGGTGCCCGCTGATGAGTATGTTGCGCGGGTTGACGTCCTCGTGTAAAATGTTGTGGCTGTGGGCATGAGCAAGTGCACTGGCTACGGCAATGCCGATTTCGAGCGACTTGATGAGCGACATCTTTTTCTTGCGCGTGAGAAATGTGGTAAGAGTCTCGCCTTCCACATACTCCGTGGTGAGGTAAAGATACGAAGCGGTGGCTTCAAAATCGAGCATGATGGCGATGTTCTCGTGGGTGAGATGTGCCAGATCCTTGGCTTGTTGGCGAAAACGCTGCGCCACCTTGGGATTGCTGCGTACGATGCTCGGCGGCAAGAGATTCAAGGTGACGATGCGGTCAAGGCCGAGCTGTTTTACCTTGAAACAGAGTCCCATACTGCCCGGCTGGCTGATTTCTTCCAAAACTTCATAGGCACTCAGCTCCTTGCGGATTTTCTCGAGTTCCAGATCTTCGCCAAAGGCAAGCCAGGTAAGGCCGATGCGGATGAAGTCGCCCGTTTCGAGAATTTCCTGACCCTGTACCGGTCTGCCGTTGACAAAAGTGCCGTTCTTGCTCTGCAAATCTTCGACATAGAAATTTTCTCCCTTGCGGAAGATACGTGCATGCGCCCGCGACACCTTTTCGTCGTTGATGCGAATGGTCGCCTGCGCCGCATCGTGGCCAAGCGTAGCCTCGTCCTTGATGAAGAAGGCGGTGCCTTCCCCCACTCCACGTTCGATTTTGAGTTTTGCCATATCAATTTCCATTGCTTGAAAGTAGTTTACGTCACCTCTCCCCTGGCGGAGAGGTCGCCAGAAACCAAAGGCGGCTGGCGGGTGAGGGGGTTCTGGTTTCCCCCTCCCTCGCTCTGCGCCTGCGGCTCCGTGCGGTCCCTTATTTTTGCATGGGCAACCCGCGCCGAGATTCTGCAATTATCTTATTTTACACCAAAGCCATTGCCGACGCAACAAGGAATCCTTTTTTCGCCAGACAAATTCGGTTGGACTTGGGATTTTTTTCGTGATAGAATTAAACGACCTTATTTTCTTGCTCTGTGTAATTACATGGTGACATCATGCTCAACATGGTGGCATTGTCTTTATTGCCAATCATAATAATTATTTAGGGAGAAGAACGATGCGCAAAGAACGACGAAACGACCGGGCCATTGCCCTCGTAACTGCCGTATCGGTGTTGATGGTACTGGCGGTCATGGGCATCAGTTTTGCCCGCCTGGCTTCTTTAGAGAGGTCGGCGGCAACCAATCATAGTGACACCGTAGAAGCCCGCTGGACGGCCTTGGCAGGCATTGAATATGCGTTGACGAAATTACAAGCAGACGCAAGTGCAGATCCTACCAATACCTCATGGGTCTATATAGGCAAACCGGATGCCGATGCCGTAAGTGACCCCCTCTATGTCTCCAATTTATATGCTGAGGACAATATTGGCGCAGGCGTTACCATTCAAGATGCTCAAGTTGGTGGTGGTACTCCTTCTTATTATTCTGCCCAGATACATAGCCGTAATGTCAGTGGCAGAGTGAATAACGACCAGCATATTTTTACTTTGAAAATTTTCGATACCACCTCACGTATCAATGTAAATATGGGTGTGAACACTAGCGCCAACACCAACTTGGACGAAATGTTGAATAATTTGAGTAAAGCTCTTAACTTACGGAAACCTTACATAGATGCTAGTGGAGATTTAGCGAATACGAATGGTCCTTTACGCGGGCTTGGTGCTACCATTGTGAATAGTCGGCCTGCTGCTGGCTATGGTTCCTTAGATGAGTTGGTAACACTGGCCGGTGTCGATGCCAGTGAGCTACAATATGTTGCCGATTATCTGACGATTCATCCGCGTTCTACCAAGATGAATGGCAATACAATATACCAGAATGTAAAGTTCACTAGTGTAGGAGATGAAAAAACATATAATTCCGGTAGCGAACTACGCAGCCCGATCAACATCAACACTGCTCCCTGGCCGGTTCTGGTAGCCTTGTTTCGAGGTCTGGCAGGGGGTGGTGTAACCATCAGTGAAGCCAATGCCATCGTCCTGGCCAATAGAGTTTGTGTGAGACGCCGCACTACGCCATTTACCGACCGGAGCGATTTTGCCGACTTTCTGGAGGCAGAGAAGGCGACTATTTTTAGCAGCGATGCAGCCGCCGACAGAGACAAAAAAGTAGCCATCATTAAAGTAAATGGCGATCCAAACGTCGCGCTCAAAAGGCTCAATCCCGATCGCCCTGTATACCAGGAATACAACAAGGCCGATCTTAGTTTTTATACTACAGAGATTTGCTTCTTTCCATATG
>JAGVGO010000004.1 GCA_020057085.1 Planctomycetota bacterium
AATTTTGAATTTTTTGCTTGACTCTCATGAGAGAATCTCCCGCCAGGGGAGAGGTTATACTCTACCCATAATTTTTCTATCCCCCCGAAGTGTTAGATATGCCCGTTGGTTAGTCTGAAACATGAATTTTCTGCAACTCTTACTCAAGCAGAAACGTACTTTTTGGTACGCTCCCCTCTGGGAGAAACTTTGTATGTAAAAAGGAGAAAATCATGAAAAAATTACTGCTCATTCTAGCACTGTGTGCTTGTCTGGCAACGACCGCCCTAGGCGATGAGTTGGGAATCTCCAGCGTCACGCCCAACGGGCTGGTCAATGAGAATCTGAACCAGATTTCTATCTATTTCACCCATCCCATGCGCCGAAGTTTGCTCGGCTCTCAAGGCCCTCCCCGCCTGGCCGAAGGAGAGTTGGGCATATCCCATTTCAGCCCCAGTGGAGAGATCGGCATCCGGATGAACAACATCACCATCCACTTCACTCATGCTATGATCCCTCTGGGAGACATCAAAAAAGTAGAGGCCACGAATCTTGGCATGCAGATCGAACCTCCCATTCCCGGCAGTGCCCGATGGTATGGAACAGACACCTGGACATTTACCCCGGCCGACAGCCTCAAGCCTTCCACGACCTATCGGGTGACGATTCCGGCGGGCATTCGCTCCGTTGACGGCAAAGAAATGCGCAATGCCTTTGCCTTTGAATTCGAGACGTCGCCGGTGCTTGCCACTAATCCTGGCATCAAGATCGAGCCTCCTTTAGTGGGCAGATTCCTGTGGCGAGGGGAGCAAGGCATTACCTTCGAGATAGCGCAAAAGCTGCAACAGGCTACCCTCTATCGGGTGACGATCCCGGCCGGTCTTCGCTCTTTTGCCGGCAAAATTTTGCCCAAGGACTACACCTTCGACATCATGACATCTCCCCCCTATGTCAGCTCCTGTAACCCGTGGAACGAGTGCGTAGATGTGGTTCTGGAAAGCGACATCTACCTCGATTTCACACAGCCTGTCAATGCCCGAGAGGTGAGCAAATACATCACGCTGTCCTCTTCTCCCGCTTCCAGTCCAGACTCTCTGACGCTCCTGAAGACGTTATCAAATGAGGAAAAGAGCACGAATCGGATACATCTCAAGCCTCTCCAGCCATTTGCCAAAGAGAGCTGGATATGGGTAAATGTGCGGGACGGTTGGAGCGGGCTCCAGGGACTGTTGCCTTGCGACAGGATATTCACGAGTCGTTTCAAGACCTATGGCCCTCTGCGCTACCAGACATTCGGCTGTCTGTACAAAGAACATAGTTCATCCGCTCCGGGCGACACGGTCGTCCTCCATTTCAACAATTGTCTCGTCCCCGCAGATTTTCGTCGCTACGTCTCCATTGCTCCTGCACCTTCGGATTTGCAAGCCGCCTATGCCTACGATCGGAGGATTTTTCTGCCGAGTTCGTTATTCCAATTCGGTCGGCACCACACCATCACCTTCGCCCCCGGACTCACCGATGTTTTTGGCCAGCAGCTTGGCCAGTCTGCAAGCGAGAAAATTTACATGTTCGACCTCAACCCCACGGTGGCGATAGAACCCAACGGAGGGAGGGTGCTGGCAAGTTCAGCGCGTTTTGTCCGCATCTCCATGCTGAACGTGCCCAAGCTCTATCTCGAATGTCATCGGGCCGACCCGACCCGCGTGTTTTCGCCCCAGGTCGCTATAAGGAACGAAGAAGACCTGTACAACCTCTCCGCAAAGCAATATCAGAAAACAATCGAGCCAGACGCCGCGAAAAACGAGACGTGGGAAGAGCTGTGGTCGTTCGACAGCATGACCAAAGGCAAGCCGGGCATATTTTTTCTGAGAACTCGCACCGATAACTTACGCTTCCATTACGAAAAATACGAAACCATCGTACGCGAGGCTCGATTTGTGATCTCCGACCTTGGCATTACCGCTCGTTACGGCACAGACAACATCCTCATTTTCGTTTCCTCCATGCAAGAAGGAACGCCTGTCGCGGACGCCAGGGTCATTATCCGCAACAAGGATGATGGGATCGTGTGGCAGGGTGTCACGGACCTCCAGGGGGTGGCGATGGCTCCGGGCAAAAGGAACCTCCCTGCCATGGGTATCGAGCCCAAGATATACGTGTGCAAAGGGGAGGACATGAACTACCTGGAGCTCAATGGCGGCAACCGCGACGGATGGATCAGCGGTTATAGCCATTACCACGAAGGCATCCCTTCTTATGCAACATTGGTACCGTATATCTACACAGACCGCGGGGTCTATCGTCCCGGGCACACCGTACACCTGACCGGGATTTTCCGAAAACAAGACGAAGTGAGCGTCAAAAGGTTGCAGGCGGCAGGGCAACAGATCAACATTACCGTGCAGGACGCCCGCAAGAAAAATATTTTCTCGAAAGTAGAGACTATCTCCGATTTCGACACATTCAGCGTTGACGTTCCCATACCGGAGAACGGGCCGCTGGGCATATACTGCGCGAGTATTGATGTCCCCGGCAAAGGCAGCGCCTCGAAGGATTTCGATGTCCAGGAGTACCGCGTCAGCGATTTCGAAGCCAGCGTCCAGGCGGACAAAACCTATTTCCTGGACAACCAGCCAGTGTCCGTGACCATCTCGAGCAAATACCTGACCGGAGCTCCTCTCACCGAAGCACAGGTAAAATGGAGCCTGCAAGTGATTTCCTATCAGCCACCCACGCCTTCGAAGACGGGCTACCTGGTGGGCACCCCCTCTTTCAGGACCAGCGCTTACGCTGCCGGGCAGACCACCGCCAGTCTGGATGCGAAGGGAGAACTCAAGATCCAACTGTATCCCATGCCCGTGGATGGCATGGATGAGGAAGAGATCATTGAGGAAGCACGACCGGTACACGTTGATAAAATGTATGAGGAAGAGCTGGCGGAACCTCCGCAGCTTCCCGTAAAAAGACCGCAGCCCCGCCCGCACAGAATACTCTCGCGCCCTAAACAAAAGCGGGTACCACCCGCCCCGGCGCAAGATCAGCAGCAGAATCCCCAAGGCATCTTTTTTAACGGTGGCCCGGGAGTATACCAGATTGTCGCGGAGGTGACCGCGGCCAACCGGCAGGTGGTCAACACCACTGGAGAGTTCACGGTCTATCCGAGCGACGCCTACGTAGGATTGCGTCTCACGCAGAAGGCGATCAAACAAGGCGGCGCCATGCCGGTTTCTGTCCTCGCTTTCTCCCCGGACGGACAGCCCGTAGCCGGGCTGCCGATGACACTCAAGACCGTGCATGTACTCAAGCAAGAAGATGAATACAAATTGTGGGCCGAAAATCAGGCATCTCTCGTCTCGTCCGTCGAACCAGTCTCCTGCGGCATCCTGTTGCCGGTACTGGGAGATTATCAAATCACCGTGCAACTGAAGCGGGCCAATGTGTCCGATACCGCCCGCGTCGTAGCGGAAACCGATCAGGCAGACTCCGGCCAGCCGTTAGAGATAGTTCCGGACAAAGAAGAATACCTGCCCGGACAAACCGCCCGACTCATGATCCGCTCCCCTTACCAGAAAGCGAACGGCGTCCTGTGCATCGAGAGGAGCGATCTCGTCAGCTATCTGCCCTTATCCAATGTCGGCGCCAGCCACACGGTACCATGCGAAATCAAGGAAAATTTGGTGCCCAACGCCACTGTCTACCTCTTCCTGGTGAAAGGCGCAAAAGATTCCGGCGAAAAAAACATCCCGGAATTCCGTTCCGGCCGCTGCGAACTTAAGGTCTCCCGCATCAACAAACGCCTGGACATAAGCCTGAAGACCAATGGTGGCCAATATGCGCCGCAGGACAAGGTAGAGTTAGACATCGCTGTGCAGGATTCGCAGAAACAGCCCGTGAAGGCACACATGGCTGTCATGGTCGTAGACGAAGGTGTGCTCACGCTCACGGGATTCAAGACACCCGATCCTTTGTTTGCCTTCATCTGTCCACGAGCCAGTTGGATGGTCACGCAGGAGTATTCCTGGCAGCACGTTCGACTGTTTTCGCCCGATCCGGCCCGCAAGCCTCTGCAAAAGCCCAAGCCAGAGTACACTAGCGACGATCCGCAGCAACTGTTCCGTGACAGAGGCTGGGAAATACAAGAGTACAAACCCGAACCCGAGCCACCCGCAATGCCCACGGCTGCCAGATTCTATGCGGCGGATGTGGAGAGGTGCGAGGAAAATGAGAGCAAATCCGCCACAAAGGCGAAGAGTGCGCCGATGCCAGCGGCAGAGGAAGACCAGGCCGTCAGCGGCATCAAGAGAGATTCGAGCCAGGCCCAGCAGATTGCCCAGCGCATGAGCAATATCCGCATCCGCAAGGTGTTTGCCACCACAACCTATTTCAACCCGGCAGTCCTGACCGATGAGAGTGGCAAGGCCAGAGTGTCTTTCCAGTTGCCGGAGAATCTGACTTCTTTCCGCATCATGGCTGTGGCTGTGGATCATGACGAACGCTTCGGCTCCGCGGACACACGGATTATCGTGAAAAAACCTGTGACCCTCAAGGTATCCCTGCCCCGGTTCGCGCATGTAGGTGACACGTTCCGGGCCGGAGTGGTGGTCATCAATCAGAGCGGTCAGGATGGCGAGGTGATTTGCAGCCTCAAGGCCGACGGAATAACGATCCTGGGCGACAACATCAAGAAGGCACGGCTGGCCGAAGGAGCTTCGCTGGAGATTCCCTACGAGCTGAAGGCGGCCCGACCAGGTGTCGCCACGTTCACCTTCGCAGCCTTTCTGGGCAAGCACCAGGACGGCGTGGTAGAAAAAATCCCCATCAAGTATCCGGCCACGACCGAAACATTCGGAACCTACGGTGTCGTGAGCAAGCAACCACGTCAGGAGGCCGTATTGCCACCCGACAAGATATGGCCAGGCATCGGTGGTATGGACGTGACCTTCGCCTCCACGGCGATGACCAATCTCCAGGACGGTATCGAATACCTCCTAACCTATCCATATGGCTGCATAGAGCAGACGAGCAGCCGCCTGTTCCCGCTCATCGGACTGCATGAGATGATCCTCGAGTTCAAGGTGCAGGGGCTGGACGACGCGGAAATCCGCAGGCGGATCGCCATCGGAGTGGACAGGATATGCTCCATGCAGACCGCTGCCGGAGGTTTTGGCTATTGGCCGGGATCCAGTTACGACAATCCCTGGGCCTCTGCCTATGCCTTGTTCCTGCTGCTTCAGGTGCGGGATGCCGGACATCCGGTCTCGTCGGAAGTACTGGACAGAGCGGCTAACTATCTTCTTCAATACACCAGTCAGGGCGGCGGCGATGTTTATGGCCTCTCTAGCAACACCCTGGCGCTCGTATCACTGGCGATGGCCGGACGCCCGAACACCCAGGCCATGGAACGCCTCTATGAGAATACCAAGACACTCCCCATCTTCGCCAAGGCTTTCCTTGCCTATGCCTACACACTGGCTAAAGAAGATAGCCGATGGAAATCGCGCACCCTGCTCCAGCAGATTCTCAACCAGGCGGTGGAGGAAGCCGACACGGTTCACTTCAAGGAAGAGAACGCGAATTATCTGGGGGCGCTCATGCACACGGACATCCGCACCGACGCGATCGTAATGTGGTTGTTGTGCCGCGTGGAGCCCAAGCATCTCCTGCTGCCCAAGCTGACCCGTGGGCTTATGAAGTCGAGGCTCAAGGGGCGCTGGAGCAACACGCAGGAAAACGCCTGGGCGCTCCTGGCTCTCGGTAAGTACCTGAAAGCGGTAGAGAACGAGAAACCCGATTTCGTAGCGACCATCCAGCTTGGCTACAAGGAGCTCCTGCGCCAGAGTTTCCAGGGCCGTAGCACGCAGTCGGTGCAGGCGAGCCTGCCCATTGATCAATTGCTCGAAGCCAGCGGCGGCAAAGAGCAGATGGTGACCATCCAGAAGCAAGGACCAGGCATCCTCTACTACCGCCTCGGGATCACCTATGCGCCTGCGCGTCTCGACATCCCAGCCATGGATCGTGGCATGACAATGGAGCGCAAGTACGAAGTCATTCAGGGGCCGGAAATTTCTGGCCAGGGCGAAGAGGTATGGCAGTACAAGGTCGGCGCCTACGTCAAAGTCACTCTCACCATGCGTATGCCCCAGCCACGCTGCTTCCTGGCGGTAGATGATCCGCTGCCGGCCGGTTTTGAACACGTGAACGAATCTTTTGCCACAACCGCCAAATTTAGCGTCGGCGGCCACCGGTTCGACTACGCCGAAAAACGCGACGACCGCGCCCTGGCGTTCTCCGACAACCTGTCCGCCGGCACTTACCAGTACATCTATGTGATTCGCGCCACAACACCTGGGACGTATATTTTGCCTCCGGGCAAGGTGGAGGAGATGTACCATCCCGAAGTGTTCGGTCGTACCTGTTCGCAAGTGGTGAGTGTCGTAAAGTAGACCCTGGTGGTAATCCCCTTTGGTCAATCAAGGACAACATGTTATGCTGATTCAGGCTTCTGATGTGTGGGCGCTGTGGATGGTCTTGACCGGCTGCGCTGCGGTGAGTATCTATCTGGAACAACGGTACAAGTGGGCCGCGACGATTTCCGGTGCCATGATTGCGCTGTTGCTCGCTATGATTCTGGCTAACTTGCGGGTTATCCCGACTGAGAGCCATGTGTATGACGATGTGTGGAATTATGTGGTGCCGTTGGCCGTACCGTTACTGTTGTTTCATGCCGATGTCCGGAAAATCTGGCGCGAGAGCGGACGGAGCTTCGGTGCGTTTCACATCTCGGCATTGGGAACCATCCTGGGAACTATGCTGGCGACACTGTTGTTTTGCGGGCAAATCCCTGAACTGAAAGGTATCTCGGCCATGTTCTCTGCCTCGTACATCGGCGGCAGCGTCAACTACGCCGCGATGAAGGATACTTACCAGGTCTCCTCGGAACTGGCGAGTGCGGGCGTGGTGGCCGACAATCTGCTCATGTCCATATATTTTCTAGTGTTGATGGTGATTCCGAGCCTGCCGTTTTTTCAAAAGCATTACCCGCATCCTCTCCAGGATCAAATCGCAGGCTCCGGCCAGTCATCCCAAGACCAGGTGGTGGCTTACTGGGGGCGGCAGGAAATCTCGCTCCTCGACATCGCCACCACCCTGGCCGTGGCAGTGACTATCGTTACGGTTTCGGTCAAGACGGCGGCGTTCATCGCTCAATCCGGGCTCCCTGAGCCGATCCGCATGTTCCTGGGACAGAAATATCTGCTGATCACTACCGTCTCGCTCGTCGCCGCTACCCTGTGGCCACGTTTTTTCGAAAAGTTGCGCGGCGCCAAAGAACTCGGCATGTTCATGATCTACCTGTTTTTCGTCGTGGTCGGCGTCCCTGCCTCGATCCCGCTGCTCATCCAAAAAAGCCCGCTATTGTTTGCTTACGCGGCGATCATTGTGGGATGCAATATGGTTGTCACGCTGGGACTCGGCAAACTTTTCGGCTGCAACCTGGAGGAGCTGCTGGTCTGCTCGAACGCCAGCATCGGCGGCCCGACGACGGCAGCCGCCATGGCCGTGGCCAAAGGCTGGAACGATCTGGTCATTCCGGCGCTGCTCGTAGGTGTCTGGGGCTATGCCATCGGCAACTACTGCGGCATACTGATGGCCACGTTCATGGGTTGGTGGCTGGGTTTGTGAGATTGTCCCTGTTGCCCATGTAGTAGAGTACAGGCACGGCCATGCGGCTCAAGAGGAGACTCGCCACCTCGCCGGCCATGAGCGAGAGTGCCAGCCCCTGGAAAATCGGGTCGAACAGGATCACCGAAGCGCCCACTACCACCGCCGCAGCGGTCAGCATCATCGGTCTGAAGCGCACGGCACCCGCCTCCACCACCGCTTCGCGCAAAGGTTTGCCCTGGCTGCGCAAGAGTTCGATGAAGTCCACCAGAATGATCGAGTTGCGCACGACAATGCCGGCGCCTGCGATGAAGCCGATCATCGAGGTGGCGGAGAAGAACACCCCCATGCCCCAGTGGGCCGGCAGAATACCGACGAGAGAGAAGGGGATGGCGGCCATGATGATGAGCGGCGTCTTGAACGACTCGAACCAGCCGACGACGAGTACGTAGATGAGCAGCATCACGGCGAGGAAAGCGAGCCCAAGGTCGCGGAACACCTCGTAGGTGATGTGCAGCTCGCCGTCCCATTTCATGGCATAGCGGTTTTCGTCCTGCGGCTGGCCAGCGAAATGGATGTCTAGCCCAGTGTCCGGCCCGTTGTTCACTTTGAGCGCGGACAACGCTTGCCACATCTCGAGGAGCGCATAGGCCGGGCTTTCGGCATCGCCCGCCACATCGCCGGTGACATACGAGACAGGTAGCAGGTTTTTGTGGTGGATGCTAATGTCGGACGGCAATTCCCGTATGGTGACAAGCTCGCCGAGCGCCACCAGATTGCCGTCACGGGCGCGGATCGGTAAGAGTTGCAAGGTGGGCAGCTTGTGGCGTTCGTCGGCACCGAGCCGCACGCTCAGGTTGACGTCCTCGCGTTCGCGCGGGTCATGGAGAATGCCCGCATGCATGCCGGCGACGGCGATGCGCAGGTTGCGCGAGATGGTTTCCGTATCCACGCCGAAGAGCGCCGCCTTTTCGCGATCAATGTCGAATTTGTATTTTTTTTGCACATCCTCGATGTAAGTGTCAACATCAACGACGCCGGGTGTGGCTTTGAAAATCTGTTCCACCTGGCGCGCCAGCTCAGTCCTCTTTTCGGCAGAAGGGCCATAAATTTCCGCCACCAGAGTCTGCAACACCGGCGGGCCTGGCGGCACTTCCGCCACCTTGATTTTGGCGCCGTAGCGCGCCGCTATCTTTTGCAATGCAGGGCGCAGCTCCTTGGCGATGGTGTGGCTTTGCCGCGCGCGCTCGTGGCGGGAGAGTAAGTTTACCTGCACATCGGCGACGTTGGCTCCCTGCCGCAGGTAGTAATGACGCACCAACCCGTTGAAATTGTAGGGCGAGGCGGTGCCGGCATACACCTGCACGTTTTCCACTTCCGGCAGCGTCACGGCCAGATCGGCCATTTCCCTCGCCACGAGCGTCGTGCGTTCGAGCGAGGTGCCTTCCGGCATGTCAATGATTACCTGGAATTCGCTCTTGTTGTCGAACGGCAGCATCTTCACTTTGACGAGGCCGAGCGGCACGGTGAGACAGGCGGCCATGAGCAGAAGTGCCAGCAGCGAGAGAAAGCCGAAGCGCAGATACCAGTGTCGCAAGATACCGCCCATGAGTTTGCGGTAGAGCCAGGTGAAAAAGTCTTCGCGGTGTGTTTCACCTTCGCTCTCACTGTGGTGTTTGAAGAGTTTGGCCGCGGCCCAGGGAGTCACGATGAACGCCACCACCATGGAAAAAAACATGGCACAGGAAGCACCGATCGGGATGGGTCGCATGTACGGCCCCATGAGGCCGCGCACGAACGCCATCGGCAGGATGGCGGCCATCACCGCCAGAGTCGCCAGGATGAGCGGGCTGCGCACCTCGGACACCGCGTGCGCCGTCACATCCAGTACGGAAAAGCCGCGATTTTGCGGCATGCCCAGATGGCGCACGATGTTTTCCACATCAACGATGGGATCGTCAACAAGAATACCTATGGAAAAAATCAGGGCAAACAGGGTGATGCGGTTCAAGGTAAAACCGAGAAAATAGAACGAGGCCATGGTCAAAGCCAGCGTCACCGGAATGGCGATGGCCACCACCTGCGCCTCATGCCAGCCGAGCACCAGCCACAGCAAGATGGCCACCGACAGCACGGCAATCCCCATGTGGAGCAAGAGTTCGTTCGATTTTTCTTCGGCGGTCTGGCCGTAATGGCGGGTGATCGTTACCTCTATGTCGGCGGGAATGATGTGGCCGCGCATGGTTGCCACTTTGCGCAGCACGTCTTCCGCCACGGCGATGGCGCTCGTGCCCTTGCGTTTGGCGATAGCCAGCGTCACTGCCGGCAAGAAGCCCGGTCTTGACGCCGCTCTTTGCCCGGGCCTGAAAAACACGTACTGGTCCGGTTCGTCGGCGCCGTCCTTTATTTGTGCGATGTCACCCACTCGCACCGGCTGGCCGCTGTAAGTGCCGATGACGACGAGCGACACTTCCTCGGCGCTGCGCAGGAAAGCGCCGGTCTCCACCAACACTTCGCTGTCCGCGGCGACGATCTTGCCTGCCGGCAGCGGCTTGTTGGCCTGGTTGATCGCTGCCACCACGTCAACGAGCGAAAAGCCGCGCGCCGCCAGGGCTGCGCGGTCGGGGATGACTCGCACCTGACGCGGATAGCCGCCGATGAGCGTCGTTTCGCTCACGCCTGCCGCCTGTTTGACGCCGTCTTCCATCTGTGCGGCGACGCGGCGCAAGGTAGCGTGGTCGTAGCGTTCGCTCGCCAAAGTGAGCGCCAGAATGGGTACGTCGTCAATGCTCTTCACCTGGATGAGCGGCTGCGACACGCCGACGGGAATGCGGTTCAGGTTGGCGGCGATCTTGGCATTGAGTTTGACGATGGCGTCGCTGGCCGAGTGTCCCACTTCGAAACGCACGATGACGAG
Organism: Planctomycetota bacterium; assembly: GCA_020057085.1. Lineage (GTDB taxonomy): Bacteria > Planctomycetota > Uabimicrobiia > Uabimicrobiales > JABWCH01 > JAGVGO01. The sequence goes on from JAGVGO010000004.1 coordinate 10,556, forward strand.
CGAATTGCCCTCGCGGCTGATGGAATAGACGTACTCGACGCCGGGAATTTCCCACAACAGTTTTTCGAGCGGCCGCGTCACGCGCTGTTCCACCTCGGCGGCAGAGGCTCCGGCCATTTCTACCATGACGTCCACCATGGGCACGACGATCTGCGGTTCCTCTTCGCGCGGCAACATGACGACGGCAGCGCTCCCTAGTAGCAGTGAAGCGATGATGACGAGCGGTGTGAGTCGTGACGAGATGAAACGATAAACGATGCGGTTCATCAGGCCGTCGTGTCTGGCATCGTGGAAAGTCTCTTTGCTCATTGTTTGTCCTCCGACATTACCACCACCGCATCTCCATCATACAGTGTTTCCGGCGGACTCACGACAACCACCTCGCCATCGCTCAGTCCTGACAATATCTCGACGTTGCCTTTCTGCTCTTCGCCCAGTCGTATGATACGCAACCTGGCATGCCCATTCGCCACGACAAACACCATGTCGAGCTGACCGCGGCTGGCGATGGCTGCACGCGGAACTACCAGTAATCTGCGCGGTGTGCAGGGAAAGCGCAGCCTGCCGAACATGCCCGGCTTGATGTCGGCAAGCCTTGGCAGATTGGCACGTACCAGAAATGAACGGCTCTTGGGATCTACGTTGGGGAAAATTTCGCTTACCCTGGTTTCCAGCTCGGTGTCTGTCGAAGCGACTCTGGCCATTACCATGTCGCCCAAATGTATGCGCCTTGCGCACTGTTCGGACACCGGCGCTTCCACACGCAGCCGGCCTGGATCTTGCAGGGTAAGCAGCACGCGGTTCGGGGCGGCCAGGTCACCCGGCTCGGCAAATTTTTCCACCACCACGGCGTCGAAGGATGACTTGATTTCACTGTAGCTGAGCGTCTCGTTCACCTCGACCAATTGCTGGTGCGCCGTTTCGACCGCAGCCGCAGCGTTTTTCGCCCGTGCTTCGGCCTGTTCGAGCTTTTGCCTTGGTTCGATGTTGTTTTTCACCAGATCCTGGTAGCGCATGAAATCTCTCTGCGCCTCATCGCGTGTGGCTTCGGCGGCGGCCAAGAGCGACTGTGTCTGTTTCATGCGGGCGCGGATGTCGCCGTCGTCCAAGCGTACCAGCAAATCGCCCTTCTTGACGAAGCTGCCCGCATGTACAGCGAGTTCCTGGATGTGCGCCACGATGCGCGCCGACACCTGCACCGTGACCAGCGACTGCACGGTGCCGGCAAATTCGTTGAAAGCCTGGAAATCGCTCGCCTTCACCGTCAGTGCTTTGACCGAAACCGGTGGCCGCATGCTCGCCTTGTCGTGTACGGCAAGTGCGTGCCTCGGCCAGAAACGCCAGAGAGCGGCAGCCGCCGCCAGGATGAGGAGGAATATAACATATTTTTGCCATTTGCGAGATTTTGCCATAATGTGTTCCTTTGTCACAAATCGGATACGTCCGCTGCTTTGCTTTTTCCATCTCGATTGTAGCAGCAGGGAGAAAAAAATGCAAAGCAAAAGGTATTTTTCTTGCATTCCTCGGCAAAAGCGGCTACCCCACTTTCGTACCTGGTAAACTGGCCGTATTGGATGTACTCGCCAAAGGCACCAAAGGGTTGCCGACCTGCGGCAACTTTTGTCTTGTTGATCGGCGATGGCTTTTGCGAGTTTTGCGAGTTTATCTACTTGTGAAAGCCATCATGTTGCGTTACAATATGGCCTGAGACCAACAAATTTTTCAGGAATGTAGTCAACAGAAAACAGCAGTGAAAAATTTACAGAAATCGGCGAACGTGCTGCACTCTGGTCGAGAAAAGCAGCAGAAGGAGATGCAAGATATACATTTATGGCAAAAGTGGAGCGTTTATGATTGGATCGAGATGCACTGGTAAAGACGATTTTAACGACGATTTTCCCGGTGATACCAAGATTGAGATGATAGAAAAGCTTGGGAAGACAGGCAAGGATGCCAGTGCGGCTTTACCAGTATTGGCTACGTTTCTGAACGACAAAAGTGAAAAGGTTCGTGTCGCTGCAAAGCAGGCTATAAACACGGCACGGCAAGGCTAACAGTCAGAGGCTACGCGCGCATAGAGTTGGCTTTGACCTTCAAATCGCTTGCTCTCAACATCAAAAGAATGTTCCTCTATGTGCTTG
>JAGVGO010000055.1 GCA_020057085.1 Planctomycetota bacterium
ATCAGTCTTCCCGCGACCCTCTGGGTCGCAATTCTTTATATTGCCTTGTTCCTGGCAGTAAACTGCCAGGCTTTATCACTACGCCGCATTCGCGGCGGGGGCGTGAACTCAAAGGGCTTTCTCCGAATGAATATGCTCGACGTTTAACTGTCACTCATCACCTGAACTATTACAAAAAAATCGAAATTGAGAAGATAAATTTGGCCAAAGAGATAATGCAATCTCCTCCTGAAATTGGCTATCTTACCATCTCAAATGCCTTACAATGGCGGCTTCAGTATAACCGCGTAATACAACAAGCGGGAATTGTCAGCGGGATTATCAGGATAAAGTGAAACCATGGGAAAAAAAGAATTTGGCGATTTTCAAACACCAGAACCATTGGCAAGAGAAATAGTAGCCTTAGTAAAAGCAGTGTTTGGCGCACCCAGTATAATTGTTGAACCTACCTGCGGCACAGGTAATTTTCTTAAAGCCGCCTATGATATTTTTGGTGATAATTGTAACTACCATGGATTTGAAATAAATCCACAATATGTGGAAATATCCAAAACACGCTTTCAAAACAAAAAAAATATTGTAATTAATGTCCAAGATTTCTTTAGTTGGGATTTATTTGAATATTTTAAAAAATATCGAGATGAACCCATTATCGTCCTTGGAAATCCTCCGTGGGTTACAAATTCTGCTCTTGGGGTCATAGGTAGCAAAAACCTCCCTAAAAAATCCAATTTTCAAGGTCTAAATGGGTTTGCCGCAAAAACAGGAAAGGCTAATTTTGACATAGCAGAATGGATACTGATTCGGCTGATTGAACAACTGAAAGATAAAAATGCCTGCCTGGTAATGTTGTGTAAATTTGCTACCGCAAGAAAAGTATTAAAGCATTTTTGGTCATCAGATGACGCTATCGGTAAATGTTCCATTTACACATTTGATGCTCAACAATACTTTGATGTTTCTGTGAGTGCATGTGCTTTGATTGTAGAGTGTGGGCAGGACACCAAGACAAAAAATGCTGATATTTATGATGGATTGTCTAGGTCTAAGCTAATTTCACATTGTGGTTTAGCTTTCGGTGAACTTGTGTCGAATGTTGATAATTATGTGAAATACAATGCAGTAGATGGTTTTGATTATTATCCCTGGCGTTCCGGAGTCAAGCATGATGCCACTAAAATAATGGAGTTAACTGAAAAAAAAGGCCTTCTTTTTAATGGCTTTGGAGAACTGGTGGATATAGAAGATACTTTTCTTTACCCTCTTCTAAAATCTTCAGATTTGGGAAATAGTCGTCTTGTGCCTCGTAAGAATATTATCGTCACCCAAAGTAGCGTCGGGGAAAATACTGAAAAAATCAAGGAAATTGCCCCCAAAACATGGAATTACCTTATAAGCAATGCGCAATATTTAGACAAACGGAAAAGCATAATCTACAAAAAACGTCCACGTTTTTCAATTTTTGGCGTAGGTGATTATAGTTTCGCTCCATGGAAGGTCGCTGTATCAGGTCTATACAAAAATATCAAGTTCCGAGTAATCGGCGGTTTCAAAAGCAGGCCAATAATCGTTGATGATACCTGCTATTTTATTCCATGCCATTCTGAGTACGAGGCTAACTACCTTTGTCGTTTATTAAATTCAGACCATTGCCAAAATTTTATTGAATCTTTAGTATTTTTTGACTCAAAAAGGCCAATCAATGTTGACATATTAAAAAGGATCGATCTTAAAAAATTGGCTGAAATAGATAACTCTGTGGATGTCGGAATGAAATATTTTCCTTATGCGAGGTCTGGGAACAGTGGGCAGCTAACAATGGTTTTTGAACATAAAAAGTTGGCAAGAAAAAAAACTGGCGTAGCGTCAAATGGGGGACTTTTATGAAAAAAGTGATCGTCATGGGGTATCACAATATCGGCTGTCGCTGTCTCAAAGTGCTGGTGTCGCGTGGCGTACTGGTATCAGCGGTGTTCAGCCATCTCGATGATCCCAAGGAAGTGTGTTGGTTCGATTCGATCTCTGAGCTGGCCAAAAGCTACCGTATTCCGGTACTCTACCCTGAAAATCCCAATACCCCGGAGTGGCTGGCTCGCATCCGCGCGTTAGCACCGGACGTTATCTTCAGTTGCTACTACCGCAAGATGCTGTCCGAAGAACTGCTCGCGATCCCGCGTTACGGCGGGATCAACATGCACGGCTCAGTACTCCCCAAATACCGCGGGCGCTCACCGGTCAACTGGCAGCTTGTGCACGGCGAAATCGAGGGTGGCATTACCATGCACTACATGGTGCGCAAGGCGGATGCCGGTGACATCATCGGGCAGAAAAAAATCGCGATCGGCCCCGACGACACCGCACTCGATGTGTTCCAGAAAGTCGAGCCGGCTGCCGCAGATTTGTTACAGGAATACCTCGACGCTATCTTAGATGGCACCGCCCCGCGCATCAAGCAAGACATTTCGCAAGGGTCTTATTTCGGCGGACGCAAGCCCGACGACGGCAAAATCATGTGGACGTGGCCGGCACGGCAGGTCCATAACCTGGTGCGTGCCGTCACCGTGCCTTACCCAGGCGCGTTCACTTTTTTAGGCGACAAGAAACTCATGGTGTGGCGCAGCAAATGTTACGAGGAAATGCCCGCTTGGCAAGACATAAAGCCTGGCCAGGTATTCGATCATGAAGGCAAACTGCTGATCAAAGCGGCAACAGGCGCTATCGAAGCACTCCAGATTGCTTGGCCAGGGCAGCAACAAAGCGAATTCGTCACCGCCGACGTGCTATTAAAAACGGGCGACATGTTAAGTTGAAATCGCTCTGGCGTTTTGCCTGGCCTTCTTTGTTATGGTTGGCGATCTCGGTTGTGTTGTGGCTGACAGCGCCGGTCAGAAACAACCGCGACTTGCCGACGTTCGCACGCTTTTACGTATTTTGCACGGTTTATGCCTCGCTCATCTGGACGATGTGCAGTGCGGCACTACATACAGAGAAGCCCGATATGGCACTCTTGCAATGGCTGGCGGCCATCTCCGGCGCGGTGGCTTTCCTCTATTCGCTCATGCTTCCTTTGCCTCACAGTCTGGCGGCAAGGCTCCCCTCATTTCCCTTCCTCTGGTGTTTTCTCGCCTGCCATGTCTGGCTGTGGCATAGCCTGGGGCGTTGGCTCAAGGCGTGGTGCGCACGACGTGCGGCGATATGGTTGGGGTTGCTGGCCATGTCGGCCTTGACCACGCTGGTGTGGAGTGAACCGCTCATGGCTGTGTTTCCAGGTCAACGCGAGGCGATATGGACGATTCTTGGCTATGTCAACCCGTGGCTCCTTGCAGCCGCCTGTTTTCCAGGTTATGATGTTGTGCGAGACACGTCGCTCTATACCCTCTCGTCGTTGGCCAACTACCACGGGCCTTTGCCTTATCCAAACGCACACTACGCCTGTTTTCTATACCCTGCATTGAGTCTTTTACTCAACGTCGCGGCCAGGAGGTCAAACAAGATGACAAGCCAGGCCAGGGTAGCACAGGGAAAAAACAAAATCCACCAACCGGCATAGAAGGCTTCCGGCGCATTGTAGTATTTGCAGATCAGTCCGCCCAATTCTTCCGGTTGCAAATGGACAAGCCCGATAAAAGAAAGGGTGGCAAGGGACACGATGTTGTCGCGCAGTTGCTTGGCAATGGCGATGGGTAAGAGCGTGCAATTTCTCAGGATATGGCGGAAAAAGATGCGCCAGGCGGCAAGCCGAAGAGACGCGGCAAACTGTACAAACAACTGTTCACGCAACTGTGCTACCTCAAGAGAGGTCTGGGACGCCAGGAAAATTGCTCCTGTCGCGCCAAGCAGCACAATCAGCCACCATTCTACGCCGGCCTGAAAACCCAGACAGTTGAGGCTCACTGCCAGCCGCGACGGCTCGTACAAGCGCAGAGCTGCGGCCAGCAGGATAAGGACAAAGAGTCGCGGGAAATAGACAGCCCCGCGCAATACTCCATGCAACAGACGATGCGAAGGTGCATAAAAATCGAGGAAGATGAGCGTGATGCCCGCCGCTACACTCAACAAGAGTGCCACAGTGCTCAAGTACAGCGACAACCGAGCCGCCCGCGCCACCACGTAGAGCAGGTTTTCCCCCTGGTAAGTGCCAAACAGCGCAAAATTTTCCCAACGTGGCGACTCTGTCCACGTGTTCGGCGGTTCGTGTGTGACGACATGCGGGAGAAAGAGGCAGGCGAGCAGGGTGAAAAGCAAGAGTGACCAGCGGAGAGAACGAGTTATGCTCATCATAAAAATTTTGTGCCTTCCAGGAAACATGAAATTTTTGTCGGACCTGTCGGACACGTCAGACTTGTCGGACAGGTCTGAAAAAGTTTCATCTTGAAAAACCGACCCCCGCCAGATGTGTTATTTCTTGCCTTTGGTTTCTGCCATGTTGCGGAAATATTCGAGGATAAACTGCCGGTATTTGTCGGGGATTTTCATTTTGTCTATGGCATTGATGTATTCGCGGATGTGAGGCGGCAGATCACCCCAGCGTTCGTTGTCGTTGGGCGGCGGATTCTTTTTCTCGGCCTCTTTGTCCTTTTGGTTTTTATCGCCCTTGTCCTTCTCAGTATCGTGCTGCGGCTTTTCCTTCTGGTTTTTTTCTTTTTCCGCCTGCTCTTTTTTTTCCTGTTCCTGCTTGTCCTGCGGTTTGGGCTTATTCTTCGGGCTGCATGACTGCTGGCTATTTTGATAACGTCGCGCCATCTGCATCAGATAGTCAATGTCATTGACCACTTTACCCTGCTTGCGTTCGAGTTCCTGGAACAGTTTATCCATGTCGCTCATGGCGCTTTCCTGTTTCTTGAGCGTCTGCATCAGCTTTTCGATCATCTCGGCAACTTCTTTCTGGTTGTTGCCAGCCTTGAGCAGCTCTTCGATCTTTTTGGCCACATCTTCCTGGCTACCGCTGCACCGTTTCATCAGCTCTTCAAGTGTACGCAGCGCCATTTCCTGATTTTGTCGCGAGGTCAGCAATTTATCGAGCAACTCGCGCACAGCTTCCTGGTTTTCTTGGGCGGCAGCCAGATCCTCAAGCGCCTTCAACTTTTGCTCGATCTCTTCCTCTTTTTCCTTGCTGTTCAGTATTTTCTCGATGTCTTCAGCGATCTCCTTCTGTTTTTTGTCATTGTCAGAGAGCAGTTTGGCCAGTTTGTCGGCAATTTCCTGCTGTTCTTCCTTGGAAGCGTTCACCTGGCGCAGAGATTCCTTGAGTTCACGACCGATGCGACTGGTGCGGTCAACACTGCTTTGCGACAGGTCTTTTTCCACATCCTCCATCTTTTTCTGGATCTCTTTCAAAATATCGAGAGGTTTCTTTTTCTCCGGGATGGGCAGTGGTTGCGGTGGCTGCGGCTCCTGCGACAGCAACATGCCGCTCATAAGCAATATAGCAAGTAAGGTGTAAATTTTCATATTGGCTCCTTTTTGTGTTGTCAGTCAGCAAGTTTAATTTCTAAAATATAGACGTAACTTCCCGCATAGCCGGTAGAAAATTCTGTGCATGGAGAGTACATTTTCACCTCACGCGCCGGCATAGCAGCAATGTCTTGTCGTCGGGCGTGCGCGCGTTGAGCCTGGGCGAATCGAGAAAACGGCTCACGTCCGCTGCAGCTTCCTCCATATCCTGCGCTATCTCGATGTGGTCATCGAAGGTGCGGAAAAACGGCTCGAACGGCGTCTCGCCCGGATAACTGAGCGCCACACCTTCAAGACCGTCGCTGGCGGCGCAGACAAATGCATATTCGCCTGCCGCGATGCAGATGCTGATTGAGGCTGCAGCGTCCGGTGAGATGGTGAATATGGTTTCGTTGGCATATTCACCGTGCTGTGGCTGGCACAGCAAAGCATAAACCGGCTCGCCTAGCCGCCGCGCCACCATGAAACCGTCGCCGATCTGCATGCCCAGCACATAGGTGGGCGTAGCGACAAAGGTGAGCAAGGTAGCAGCGAGGTCGGTGAGGGCGCAGGAAAGTTTCTGGCACTCTTCCTGTAACGAGGCCTGCACCGTCGCGACTACCTCTTTTGCTGTGGCTGCACGCTGTGCCTCGCTCGGAGCCGAAACAGGCCATTCTTGCCGGCGCAGGAAGCCGAGCGTAGTTTCGACCGCCACGCGCGCACCGCTATCGGCGTGGCGTGCGTAACCGGCACCGTCCGCTACAACACCTATAAGAATGTCGTGGCCGGTTTCTGCCCAGCCGGCATAATCCTGGCATGGGATGCCACTGCTCTTGTGGTAGCTTCCTGCAACGCTGGCAAACAGGGCTTTCCAAAACATAGCTCAGTCGCCGGCTTTGGTGCCGGCCACACTCCATGCATTGATGGCAGGCAGTCCGATTTGATCGCTGCCGTGCGGCGCCGACACTCGTTTGAGGGAAGTGGACAACCACTGAAACATGGCTTTGAAACTGAGACCTTTGAGCATAACCGGCGGCGTAGTGGGTGGAGCGATCTCCTGCAATTTCTGCATGTTGGCGTTTTGCACACCTACGGCAAAGAACAAAAACTTGTTGCTCTTCACCCCTTCTTGTACGTGCTGTGCGGCCATCCGCCATTTGTCACCGTCGGTAGGCGCACCGTCGGTCAAGAGCCACACCCAGGGGCGGTAGTAGGGAATACCGTTGGTTTTGTAGCTTGTCTTGCGTTCTTCCAGTTTGCTCAACCCTAGCTCGATAGCCTCGCCCATCGGCGTATTTCCCTGTGGCGTGAAGGGAATGGGGTAGAAGTTGGCAATCGTGGTGAAATCTTGCATCACTTGCACCAGGCCGCCAAAGGTAATGACGAGGAGTTCGACGCTGGCCATGGCGATTTCGTCCGTTTCCAGGTCTTGTTTGAATGCTACCATGCCGTCGTTCAGTTCCTGGATCGGTGCCCCCTGCATCGAGCCGGAAATATCGAGCAAGAGAACGAGCGGGCAGCGTTTGGCCGGATTCATGACAAATTCGGGATTCAAATCAGGCATATGCACTTCCTAAAAACAACCGCTTGCAGACAATGTTTCTTCATTATCCCACAAATCCGCATTTTTGCAACAACTCTCAGCGATGGCCCCAGGGCTATTTCATTCTCCAAAGCGAGTAGTAAAATTCACACTGAGCGCGGCGAATGCCTTCGTAACGAGGATCGGCTGTAGTGCTTGGCGCGCAAAGACACGCAATCGTTCGTTGTTCCGATCATCGTGGAGAAGGCATTGCCACGCGAAGATGGCAAAACGCGGAGAATGAAATAGCCCTGGGCGATGGCGGACGAAATTGGCGATGGTGTCCGTGAGTTCATGCAAGCCCTGCCTGCGCCAATTGCTCTACCAGCTCTTTTTGTTTGGCATTGAGCGAGTGCGGCAGGCGCACATGCACACGCACGAGGTGATCGCCTTTGCGGCTGCCCTGCTGGATGCCGTACTCGCGGATGCGCAACATCGCCTCCGGCTGCACACCGGCCGGTATCTTCAAGGTCACATCGCCATACAGCGTAGGTACGGGCACGCTCACGCCCAACAGCGCATCTTTGAGGCTGATGCTGCATTCGGAGACAGTATTGATCCCATCGCGTGCGAATTGTGTATGCTGCTCCACCACCACCTCGATATACAAGTTGCCTGGAGCACCACCATTGCTGCCCGGCTTACCTTCACCAGCCAGCTTGATTTTCTGTCCGCTTTCGACGCCGGCGGGGATAGCGACAGTAAAAGTGCGCGGCCGTTTGTAGCCGCCGCTACCCTGGCATTTCTGGCATGGCGACTGTACCAGGGTGCCCCTGCCAAGACAACGCGGGCAGGGACGTGAAAAGGAAAACAGTCCCTGAGCTACCTGTACCTTGCCACGGCCGTTGCATTGAGTACACGCCATTTTGGGGCTGCCCGGACTGATGCCGGAGCCTCGGCAATCTTCGCACACACTTTCTTTGCTGAGGCGGATGTTACTCTTACCGCCTTTGGCCGCCACTTCGAAAGGCACGTTCAACTTGATATGGATGTCCTCGCCCACCTCATTTTCCGACATGTCGCTTTCGCCACCAAACGGGCTTCTGCCACCGCCGGAGAAAAACGAACTGAACAGGCTGCTGATATCCAGATCTTCAAAGCGGACATTGCCGCCGGCAAACGGTCCTCGCCCAGCCGCGCCGCTGCCTTCAAACGGATTGAAGCCGGCGAATCCGCGCCCGCCGTATTCGCGAATCTGGTCGTATTGTGCTCGTTTTTGGGCATTGGAAAGCACTTCGTAAGCTCCCGTGATCTCCTTAAATTTTCGTTCTGCTTCTTCTTTGTTAACAGGATTTTTATCCGGATGATATTTTTTCGCCAGGTCCCGATAACTTTTTTTAATCTGGGCGTCGCTTGCATCTTTGCTAACGCCCAGAATTTCGTAGTAATCTTTCATCGCTCGCATAAAAGTTACTCCTCCACTCTGAGGTTTTCAATAATAAAATTCTGGCGTTCAGGGGTGTTTTTTCCCATGTAGTAGCCGAGAACCTTTTCGATGACTACACCAGCTTCTAAAATCACCGGCTCTAAACGCATCTCTGCGCCGATAAACTGGCTGAATTCGTCGGGCGAGATTTCGCCAAGCCCTTTGAAGCGTGTGATCTCGGCATTTTTTCCCAGTTTTTGCAATGCTCTGGCTTTTTCCTCTTCATTATAGCAATAGATCGTCTCTTTTTTGTTACGTATGCGGAACAGCGGCGTTTGTAGCAGGTACAAATGGCCGTTGCGCACGAGATCGGGAAAAAACTGGAGAAAAAATGTCAGCAGCAACAGCCGGATATGCATGCCATCCACATCGGCATCGGTGGCGACCACGACGTTGTTGAAGCGCAGCTCTTCCATATCCTCCTCGATATTGAGGGCATGTTGCAAGAGGTTGAACTCTTCGTTCTCGTAGACGATCTTTTTGCTCAGTCCGTAGCAATTGAGCGGCTTGCCACGCAGGCTGAAGACTGCCTGCGTTTCCACATCGCGCGCTTTGGTGAGCGAACCGCTGGCCGAATCGCCTTCGGTGATGAACAGGGTGGTTTCGGCGCGCCGCTCATCGCGTTCGTTATCGAGGTGATAGCGGCAGTCGCGCAGCTTACGATTGTGCAAATTGGCCTTCTTGGAACGCTGTTGCGCCAGTTTGCGGATACCGGCCATTTCTTTGCGCTCTTTTTCCGATTGCAAGATGCGTTTGAGGAGCGCATTGGCAGTGTCCTGGTGTTTGTAAAGGTAGTCGCCGAGTTCTTTTTTCATGAAATCGTTGACGTAGCCACGCAGCGACACACCATCGGGAGCCATCGTCGTAGAACCGAGTTTGGTTTTTGTCTGTGATTCAAAAATCGGCTCTTGCACGCGAATGCTGATCGCCGCGACAATAGCCTGGCGCACGTCGGCAGGCTCGAACTCTTTTTTGTAAAATTCGCGTAACGCCTTGACTATGGCCTCACGAAAAGCCGCCAGATGAGTGCCGCCCTGTATAGTAAATTGGCCGTTGACAAAGGAGTAGTACTGCTCGCCGTACTGGTTGTCGTGCGTCATGGCGATTTCCAGGTCTTCACCCTTGAGATGGATGATCGGATAGAGCAGATTCTCGGCTACGGTTTTACGGGTCAACATGTCGAGCAGCCCGTATTTGCTGAAATATTTCTGGCCATTGAAGAGGATCGTCAGCCCTGAATTGAGGTACACATAGTTCCACAACTGATTGTCGATGTACTCAGGAATGAAGTGGAAATTTTTGAAGATTTGTTCGTCCGGCACAAAGATCACCCTTGTACCGTTCGCTTCTTTCGCATCCTTGAGATGGTGCTCTTTGGACAGTTCGCCACGTGCAAATTCGACGATTTTAGTTTTACCGTCGCGCACCGCCTGTACATAAAAATAGCTGGAAAGCGCGTTGACGGCCTTGAGACCGATGCCATTGAGTCCTACCGATTTTTGAAATGCTTTGCTGTCGTACTTGGCGCCCGTATTGATTTTGGAGGCGCACTCTACAACTTTGCCAAGAGGGATGCCTCGTCCGTAGTCGCGCACCGACATTTTGTTGTCGTCTATCAGGATTTCAATGGTCTTGCCATACCCCATCACATATTCGTCAATACAGTTGTCAATTACTTCCTTGACGAGAATGTAGATACCGTCGTCAACAGATGAACCGTCGCCGACTTTGCCGATGTACATGCCCGGACGCATGCGGATATGTTCACGCCAGTCCAGAGAACGGACGCTTTCTTCCGTATATTCGTGGGTCGTTATATTTTTCATATCGCTACCAGAGACGCCATGTGGTGACAGTAAACACTTGCAACATAGGTTCAATGAGGAAAGGGCTTGTCACCAGTAGCCAGAGGATGGTGCAAAGAATGGCAAGCGGACGCGGTAACAACTTTTTTTTGCCCAGTTTGTAGTGTAGCCAGGTCTCTGCGACGGTTACCATATATTGCAGCACAAAGAAGCAACTCATCCAGCCGAGCATGCGCGGGCCTATGGCCACCAGGACAATGTATTCGTGGAGCAGCCCGGTCACAGCGAACACCGCGGCCGCTGCGAGGAGCGGTCGTTCCTTGCCGCCGAGCGGCAGAAAGACGTTGCGATGGCACGCGTCGCGCACGTAAAGGTTCCAACGTTTGCCCCAAAATTCCCGCGGTGTGCGCGCGAAAAAAGGCTTATCGAACAGCTCGCAGATATGGATGCCGGTCAACATGAAACTTCCTGTCACTATGTCGCATGTACCGGAAAACCCAAGATAGCCCAAGGCTCCCCACCAGACTATAGTCAGCCAGTAGCGATGGTGCATCTCCGGCAATACCGTAGAAAGCGCCAGGAGGCCGAGAAAGAGCAGCATTTTCGGCAAGGCACGCAGCAAACGTAGCCCACCTTCGCGTCTTGTAGCAGCAGCAATTTCAGGTGTCTGCGGCCATGTGGTATCCGGAAAATTGCCGCTCCAGCAGAGAAAGCGCGCAAACGATGTCAGCATCGCCGGATCTTTAGTCCGGTCATAAGCGATTTCCAGCGACTTGATAATCTTGTTGAAGGTAACCAGCGACACCACAAACCGCACTTCCAGCCAGTTCGTCGGCAGCAGAAATGGTGCTGCGATGGCGGCGGCGCTGATGGCGAGAAGCGAAATCAGTCGCCTGTCGCCTCTGCTCCCTCGCAACACATAGTAATCGTAAAATTCCAGTAGCGAAATGACAACAAACCAGAGAAGTAACCCGTACATCATCTTTCCTTTTTTCTTGTTGCAATTTAAAAAAAAATCGGTTGAATGGCTATATTCTCTACATTACCGTGATTGTATGGACAGCAAAGGAACTTTATGCGTGACAAAATTTTCAATATCATGGAAGGCAATTCGGAGCTGTGGATTTCGCGGCTCATCAGCATCGTCGTCGTTACCGCCATCATCGTCGCCTGCGTGGCGTTTATCCTGGAAACGATTCCCGAATACAACTACAAATACAAGAACACGTTTGCCTGCATCGAACTTGTCGTTGTCATCATCTTCACCATCGAATATACCATTCGCTGGATCACTGTGCGTGGCAAGCTGTCGTTCATGCTACATCCGCTCAACATCATCGATTTATTGGCAATTCTGCCGTTTTACCTGGGTTTGCTTTTACCGCTCAATGCCGATTTGCGTATCATGCGTATTGTCCGCCTCGTCCGCGTGTTTCGCATTTTCAAATTGGCCAAATATTCCAAATCGTTTCAGCTTACCGTGCTGGCACTGAAAGACGCCGGTTTTGCCCTGGGGGCACTGATATTTCTCATGGTGCTCGTGCTGATACTTTCTTCCACCTGTATGTATTTCGCCGAACATGAAGGTGAAATCGCCTGCTCCCAGGCAAACTGTGGCGGCAAATGGCTAGTCGGCGTACATGATGCAGGCAGCCCGCAATGCCCGAAATGCCATGCCGCTTTGCAACTGCCGCCGGCCTGTACCCATTTTCGCAGCGTCGCCAGCACTTTTTGGTGGTGCATCGTCACCATGACTACCGTGGGCTATGGCGATGTGGTGCCGCAAACAGCGATTGGCAAGCTGATAGCCGCGATTACCATGATCCTCGGCATCCTGTGCATCGCTTTGCCTACCGGTGTGATCGCCACCACTTTTTCGGTGCGTTACGAAGAAATGAAGAAACAAAAAAAGGCAGAAATCGTGACCGATACTGCCTCTCACAAGGAAAGCCAGGAACATCTCCTGATTTGTCCGCACTGTGGACAAAAATTCAGCAACCAGACATAGGCTTTCCGTGAAACATGAACGACTCGTTCGACTTATCCGACTTATCGGACCTGTCGGACTTGTCGGACAAATTTTTATCTTGAAAAAATTTGAAGTACTGCTATTTTTTGCCTTATTCCTTGGCAGCGATGGGCGTCTGCTGGTAAACGACGTTGACCCACCGGGCATCGCGCTTTACCCACATCGAGGATGCCACACCCCACTTCGGAGTCAATTCCTCACCTTTATAAGAACCCTTGACCATCACTTTGTATCTCACCACGACCACAGCCGGGCTGACGACGACAACCTGAACGTCTTTCATCTGATACTCGCTGATCGTCAAGTCTTTCACATTCTGCAACTGTTCTTGTTTGTTGAGAATTTCGCCTTCTTCATCAACTTCGTACGAATCCTCGGCCAGCAGATTGCTCAGGGCCTTGGCATCTTTGCTTTTGTATGCCTCCCACACCGCCTTTTCCTGGGCAATCAGCGACTTTGCGTCGCACTTCGCACATTTTTTATCGGCACAACATTTTTTATCGCCACAACTTTGTGCAGCGGCCAAACTGACGAAAACAAAGAGAACAATGAGAATCACAGATACATATTTTTTCATAGATACACCTTTCTTAGTTTTGACCCGCGCCTTTATAGGCGCGGTTCTGGAACAAGTAAAGACTTTTTCGGCACACAGATCAACCATAGTACGAGGCTGTAAAGCCCAACGCGCGCACCTGGGCGGCAATCTTTTCTGCGACCACCGCCTCCACCTTACACAGCGTGGCGTACGGTGGCACGCGATCCAAGGTGTAGAGCAGCACGCCGCGCGGGCGGATCGCGCGCAGGCGTCTGAGCCACATTTGTACTTCTTCGTCTCTCGTGTTGTCAACTACGACATCACCGATACGCCCGCGCAGCAGCATGGTCTGCACATAGGCACGGCCCTGCATGGCAACGAGATTTTGCGTGATATGTTCAATGGTGATGCCGGCCGCCGGACGGGCGATGGCGCGGAACAGCACGTCACTGCCGGCGTCCAGTTTGCAGATGGCCTTGTCCGCCAGCCACAAAGCCTCACGGATATTTTGCCGGTGCAAGTTGGCTGAATCGGTGAGGACTGCGATGAGTGTTTGCGGATAATAGCGGTCTCGCATCTCGCGTGTGAGAGCGACGATTTCCGCAAACTGCGGGTGCAAAGTCGGCTCGCCGTTGCCGGAAAAAGTGATGTGGTCGAGGTGTATGCCATGCTGCTTCTTTTCTTCCAGCACCTGCGTGAAAGCGACACGGATATCGGCCAATTGCGGCAGTTGTGGCGGGGTGCCGCCGCTTCGGTTGACGCCGCATTCACAATAGATACAATCGAAATTGCACACTTTGCATACAACCGGAAGCAAGTTCACACCTAGCGAAGAACCTAGCCGCCTTGATAACACCGGGCCATAGAACAATTCCTGGTGCAGCATCAGAACTCCCCGTAAAGCAGTCCAAAGTTGCACAACGGTATTTTATTTTACAAAAATTGGCAATGATTTCCAGAAAAAAATTGTTACACGGACTTCTTACACGGTTTTGAAAAATTACGCATTTCTATAACGATTTACCGTGAGCGATGTTAAGAAAACAACACCGTAGCTGCCATAGTTTTACACACGCATCAATATTCGTGCGTGGTCGTTGATCTACAACTTCGCGCCGTGGAACCCTGCTACCGTTGAGCAACGCCACTTCAAATCACCGGCGCATATGCTCAAGGGCGTATCTAACAATTCGGGGGGATGGTTGCCGCTCCCCTGGCGGCTGACAAGGGTAGCTTTTCTCAATAAAACCTCTCCCCTGGCGGGAGAGGTCGCCAGAAGCCGAAGGCGACTGGCGGGTGAGGGGGATTTATGGCCAAAAAACCAGAAAGAATTGCGAACTATGCTA
>JAGVGO010000215.1 GCA_020057085.1 Planctomycetota bacterium
ATTCGATTACCAGACGATGAGCAGCACAAAAGAAATCAACAATGTAAGGTGGAATGGGGTGTTGCCTGCGAAATTTAGCATCGCCAAAGCGCCTGCTGCCTCTCCCGCCAGGGGAGAGGTTATACTCTACCCATAATTTTTTTATCCCCCCGAAGTGTTAGATACGCCCGATAAATAGTTACCAATATTTTTTTCCAAAAGCCTAAAACTGTGGTTGTGTCATCATCGGCAAGAAGATAGCCAGCGCGATGAAACACACCATTCCGCCAAGTACCACGAGCAGCAGAGGTTCCACCACCGAGGTGACGATTTTGAGTTGATCCCGCACCTCTTTGCTGTAGCGAAGTGCTACCGAAAAAGACATCTCGGCAAGCTGGGCGTTGGCTTCGCCTACTTCCAACATTTGCACCGCCTTGAGCGGGAATATCCCGCGCAGCGAAGGCGACATGTTTTCCCCTGAATTGACCCGCAACGCCGCGTCAGCCAGCGCCTCTTCCAAAACTTTGTTGCCGACTACGCCCTGACCAATCGCCAGGGCAGAAATCATTTCCACCTGGCTTTTCAAGAGGACGCCCAAGGTCAAAGTAAAACGGGCAACTGCGGTCTTCCGCATGAGATCTCCCAAGAGCGGCATGCGCAATATCCACACATCCCACAATTGCCTGCCCGCGTCGGTCTGCAAATAACGGTAGCAACCATAGATCGCGCCGGCCAGGGCACAAGCGGCAATGAATCCTTGCACCGAAGTCAAAAAACGACTGAAGGAGAGCAGCACTTGCGTATAAATGGGAAGAGCCTGCCCTACCGATTGGAACATTTTCTCGAAACGCGGCACGACGCTTATCAACAAAAATGTAGTCACGCCCAGGCCGAGACATACCAGCACGACCGGATAGGTCAGAGCGCCTTTTACTTCGCTCTTCAGCTCATCTTCGCGTTTGAGATAATCCATGAGGTGATGCAGAATTTCTGCCAAATTGCCTGTGAGTTCTCCGGCACCTATCATGCTGACAAAAAAACGCGAAAAGGTACGGGGAAAACAGGCCAGTGCTTCGGAAAATTTTTTACCGGAGACCACTTGGAATTGAATTTCCGTAATCATCTTGGTGACCGGTTTATCGGGACTTCCTTCCTCATATATCTCACGCAGCTTTTCCAGGCTTTGATCCAAGGTCATCGAGGCAGAAACAAAGCTGTCCAACTGCTCGGTAAAATCCAGGACTTCTTTCGGTTTCAATTTTATATCGCTGACCAGGTCCATTATTGTGCCTCTTCTGCGCTAACCCTTGCCACTTCGCTCAACGTTGTAATGTTCTGGAAAATCTTGACTATGCCATCTTCTCGCAGCGTCCGCATATGCGTCAACTCCCGCGCCAGCTTCCTCACCCGGTTATTGTCCAACGAACTTTCCTTGGACAGCATTTCCGTACGAATCTTTTCATTGGGGCGGAAGATTTCAAAGATAGGATAGCGGCCGCTGTAGCCTGACTGATTACACTCAGTGCAACCGACATTTTTACACATAGTGGCTGGCATAACAGATGCTTGCAGCAGTTCTAGCAAATATTCCGGCGACAGACCGATAGATTTGATATCGGCCTCGGTAAACGGAACTTGTGTCTTACAGTTTTCGCAAACACGACGAATCAGGCGTTGAGCGACGATACCGTTGATCGTCGCCGCCATCATGTACTGAGGAACGCCCATGTTCATGAGGCGCATAATCGAGCTGGTGGCATCATTGGTGTGTAAGGTGCTGAAAACTTTGTGACCGGTGAGCGCCGCACGCATGGCGATCTCGACGGTTTCCAAATCACGGATTTCGCCTACCAAAACGATATCGGGATCCTGCCTCAGCACCGAGCGCAACACCTTGGCAAAGGTTAAACCCACTTTCTCATTGACCGCGACCTGGGTGGCTCCCTCGATCACATATTCAATAGGATCTTCCACGGTAATGATGTTTCTCTCTTTATTGTAAATTTGATTCAAATAATTGAGAATAGAGGCCAAGGTACTCGATTTACCGCTTCCGGTCGGCCCGGTTACCAGCAAAATCCCCTGAGGCTCTTTCAAAATATCTTTGAGCTGGCTCAAATGCAGAGAATCCATGCCGGTTTTATCCAGAGAACGAATGCTTTTTTGCCCACTGAGAAGACGCATCACGATGCTTTCCCCTTGCTGCGTCGGCAAAGTGGAAACACGCAACGTCTGGATATTCAGCTCTTCGTATTTGCGCGACGAAATTCTGCCATCCTGGGGCAGGCGTCGCTCCAGGATATTGAGACTGGCTAAAATCTTGATTCTGGCAATAAGCGCGTTTTTTTTGGAAAGCGGGATGGGATCTTGCGGCACGAGAATTCCATCAATACGATATTTTATCGCCACCTCTTCCTCATAACACTTGATATGAATATCGCTCGCTTTACTTTTGATAGCCTGGATAATAAGATTGTCTACCAGTTGCACGACTTCTTCATTGCGGGCCATTTCCTCCAGTTTGCGCTTATTGGCAGTGTCGCTGTCGCCTGTTATTATCAGATCATCGGGAAAATATTGTTTATAGGCCGCCTGTACCGCTTGCCGCGTAGAAAAAACCGCGCGGATGCCACCGTACCCGATCTCACGCACGATGGCCTCGAGATAATTACATAAACCCAAGAGGTGGTAAGCATCGTAAAGAGCTATGACGACATAGAGAGACTCTCGCCTTTCCTTTTTGAGATCGAACATCACCGTAGACTTGCCGCCGAGATGCAAAGGCCTCGATTTAAAACGCAAAGGCATGTACATGCCACGATAATAAGTACTCACTTTGGCCGCCAATTTAGGGATGATTTCTTTCAATTCTGGGGTTTCTTCGATGCCGGCGACTTTTGCCTTGGCATCCACGAGCGGCTCATAATCCAAACGAAAATAGTGGGCTAACCCTTTGGCGATCTCTTCTTCCGAGATGGTGCGAAAGCCGGCGGGCAAATTTGGCCGCCTGGATTGTTCCAACAAAACATCTATAATAGGCTTGTGTGTTTTTTGTGCAATCTGGCGTGCCCGTTTCCCTTGTTCAGCAGGGATGTAAGAAAGCAAAATCTCTTCCAGAGAAAATATGGCGTGTTGCTCTTTCATTTCGTTTCCCTGTTATTTTTAGTGACTACAGGTTTTGTTTTCGGCGTGATTTTTTGTTGATTGCTTGCGGCGTTCTCCTGCGGTAATATTGGAGAACTGGCTGTCAGCCACGTACTCACTTCGCTGTCTTGCCCGCCCATCTTGAGATAATACTGAAAATGGTAGTCGGCTTGTTGCGGATTGGTGAGATAATCTGCATAAATAATGCCCGCATATTTGTGTGCCTCAAGATCGTTAGGGTTTTGTTTGACCAGGAACAAAAAATCTGCCAGCGCCTTTTGTGTCTCACCCAAAGACAGATAAGCCAATCCCCGATTGAATCGCGCCTGCGTGTGTTGCGGTAGTTGTTTGAGAACTTCGCTAAAATCTTCCATTGCCTCTTCATCTTCGAGGCGATCGAAGTGATTGTTGGCGCGATGGTAGTACGCTTCCACCATATCCGGCTTCAGGCGAATAGCCATAGTGTAATATGAAATAGCCACGCCCAGTGCGCCATCCCCTTCTACCTTGCGCCCTTTCTGGAAATACTTTTGCGCTTTTTCCTCGCGGATTTCTTCCGCGCTGCGGGCAGCGACAGCACTGCACGAACAGAGAAGCAGCAAACTCATGGCCAACATGACAAATCCGACAGACCGTTTCTGCATACATTGCCACTCCAAATGCATATCTTCCTTCCACTAAACGTGGACGCCGTATAAACGTAAACGTAAATATAAACGATGATAACTATCGTTTACATTTACGTTTACTTCACTAACTAAGAGCTAGATGCCAGAGATGGCTTTAGTTATACATCGGATACCACGAAGCATTGTAGCAGTTGACGTACCATGAATATCCGTATATCGCATTGACTGCGTAGAGGATTTTCCAGTAAGCGGAACGGAGGTCAACCGAGCCGCGGAAATAGTAGCGAATGGCGTAGAGATGACAGTATCCTATCGGTGGTGTGCCGATCACTTGGCTCATTCTATAGGCGGCATTGCCGAGAACCTGGCCACCGTAGTGGGATTCTTGATAGGCCAGATACTGGCTGTACGTCACCGTCTGCGCGAGATTGCGGACCGGTATCAGATTCCATGGGCTGTTTTCGCCATAATAATACTTGCAGGAGCAGGCCTGGATATCGGCAGACCCTTCATGCACTGCCGCAGATTCGCCAGAGTAAACGAGGTTGGTAGGAGCTGCCGAGCAGATTCCGTGTCCGAATTCATGCGCGGTGACGCCCAGAGTTCCCAGAATCCCCTGGCGGTAACTGCCGAATGCGGCTTCGCCGAATTCAAAATAGCCGTTGCCGAGAGAATAGGCATTGGCCAGTCCCGGCGTGACCCAGTTCCATGTGCTGCCGCCTAAATTGTTCCAGCTATTCTGCCCGAAAAAGTTCCTGTAGTACATCCAGGCGCGCCAGGCATTGTAGTGTACCGTCGCCGCCATGCCTACCCCTTCCGCCCACTCCAGCTTGCCATTGGCATTGGAATCGTAAGGCCAATAATAGCCGCCGCCCGAACGACGGGCAGTTGCCATATAGTTACCGCTGCCGTAGAGGAAAGGAACGACTGGATCGGCGTAATAGTTCTGCCCCCAGCATACCGTATAACGATAGCCGGCCAGTGACGGCACATTGAGCAATGCTACCGTATTGAGGTAGGTAACTACTTCGCCAGGAGTCCATATGTTGGCTTCGTTATGGAGCTGCTGTTTAGCGATGACCTGGCCGCTGTCGGCATCTATGAACACGCGATACGCTTCATGCTTGTCGAGATTGGTAACATCGGAATGCCAGACCAAACGCACATTGTTGTCCTTTTCAGGATACCATTCCAACTGCGGAGTAGTCACCATGCTCAGAATCTTTTCCTCGTCGCTGGCCGGGTCTTTCCATTTCTGATCCTGGATGTCGCCGCGCAGCGTCTTGGCTGCTGCTTCCGTAGCCATGTCTGCCTTGGCATCGCTTGCGGCGCGGAGATTACCCAAAAAGTTGCCGTCTACAGCCTCTACCGCACCATCTTTAGCAAGGTGAACACCTACCGTGCAGTTGTAAACCGAGATACCTTCATGTTCTTGTTTGTAGATGGCATGGTATTTACCGTACTTGTCTCCCTTCAGCTCGGAGAAAGTCTCGTCCAGCTTGAGCTGCTTGCCAGCATCTTCGATGCCCAGCAGCTTGCCGTATTGCGTCAGAAACGCCTGGGCAATTTCGCCAGGTTTGCCTGCACTGGCATCCGCAAGTTTGCCAAACATAAAGGAAGGAACGCCGGTCTTCTCATCCCAAAACACCCGCAAACTCGGATCGCGCTTTTTCAGTTCAGCGACGATTTTGAGCGCCTCTGCATTGGCATTCTTGGGCGGCTCTTGCGACGGCGGCTCCAGCAAACCTTTGCGTTGAGCCATATCTTTGGGGTAGATTGTCACTTTGGCAAGCTGACGCTCCGCCTTGTAGTCTACGGTGTACGACTCTTCTTTCAATAAATGCTTGAGTGCCTCTTCCACAGGAAGAGTGAACTTGGCGGTGACGATTCTGTCCTCGACGCCCTGATCTATAGCCACCTCGAACTCTGTTTTCAAGGCTATGGCGTAAACGACCTGGCGCAAAGACGCCTCTTTTACCTCAACTGCGACCTTACCGTCCTTGAGCTCGACGCTAAAACCCTCTTGAGCCCAGGAAGTCGCAGTCAAAACTGCTAACATGATAAAGAGAAATAGCAATGTTTTTTTCATTTAAGCCTCCTACGTAAATATAGCACCAAACATCTTTTATGATTAAAGATGTTGTGTTTATTTTGATTATTTGTGATTGAAACGAAAATCCATCAACAGGTTTTCTTGGGCGATGCGTTTGCCGCTGATCGCATCAATGAAAATCCGCCGGCTTTCGGGTTTGAAAATATCCGTAACATCTGCATGCCAGGTCAAATATATATTTGCGCCATCCTTGGGGTACCAGGCAAGCGAAGGTGTCGTCACCATGCTCATTGTCATTTCCTTACCGGTAGCCGGATCTGCCATCTTGTGATCTTTAATGTCTCCCCTGAGAATTTGCGCAGCCTGTGCCGGGGTAAGCTTGGGCTGAGATGGTGTCATCGCTTGCACGCCGCTCAGAAAATTCCCTTCCACCATCTCGATAATGCCTTCAGAGCTTAGGTGAAAAGCCAGGCTGTGATTGTAAATCTTGATTCCCTGGTATTGCTGCCAATATAAAATATGACTCGGCATGTGCGGCTCTGCCGGTGGGTAGGACTGTTGATCCAGTTGGAGCTCTTGTTGCGGGTTTACGATGCCAAAAAGATCGCGATGTCTGGCCAGAAATTTTTGGGCGATCTCTACAGGCTTCTCCGCAGCAGGGGCAGAAAGCCTGCCAAATAGAGAGGAAGGAAATCCGGTAACAGGGTGCCAAATGACCATGACATTGGGATATTCCTTTTGCAAAGTCATCAGGGCTACCACCGCTTCCGGATTGCCATGATAAAGCGCGTCCGGCGGGGGTAGCTGCGGCATATCGACAGGTGGAAACCTGTCCGTCCCCGGAATACCCGGTGGTTGCGGCAACTGGCCAGTCGGTATGGGTGGCGGCGGAAGGTGGCCGGGAAGCGGTGGCAATGGCGGGGTGGTCTCAAGCCCCAGGCGATTGGCCGGATCTTTGGGCACGACCGTCATCTTGACTATTTTGCTGTCCTGGCGCTCGACGAGATACTCCTCCTCGGACAAAAGCTTCTTCAGTGCTTTTTCTAAAGGAAGGGAGAATCGCACAGTCACAGCTCGATCGGCCAATCCTCTGTCAAAAACGAGTTGAAAATCGGCCTTAAAGGCGATGCCGTAAAGTATCCCGCGCAAACTTCTATCTTGAGCGTCCAAGACCACTTTCCCATTCTCGAATTCGATGTCGGATGCAACTTGTGCCCACATAGGAACTGTCCCCCACAGCAAGACCATCACATACCAGAACAAGTAAAGTGGTATGCTTTTTTTCACAGTGGATGCGATCTTGACAAAAATCATAAAACTATCTACCCTCTGAAATATTTCCTGGCACGCAACTATAAATAAAGACAGATTGGAGAGGCACGAGGGTGCAACTTATCGAGGCCACTATTGAAATATGACACAATTCGTCTTGTAAGACAAATTATGTCATATTTTTTTAAGAAATACGAAATAGGATAAATATTATCCTATTTCCACCCAAAGTATACTGCCTGTTTTTGTCGCTGTCAACAAAAAATTATTTTCTTGCAAAATTTATTTTCTTGCTGTGAGAGTGACAAAAGAACTGAGATTTGCCTTGCCCAGCCAGGCAAGCTGTGGTAAAATCCATCACCAGCGACACCAGCGCGGTGCATACATACAATCTGCAACGACAAAGGAGAAGGCATGCCGAGCACCAATGACATCGCAATACAAATGCAACTGTTGTATCCATGGGTCTGTAAATTTACCAGCGACAAAACGCTGCACGACGGCTTTGCCGCCTATTTCGGCAGCCGCGAACAGAGCAAAGATTCACCTCTGGCAGAGGCGTTGTTTACCATTGAGTACGTTACAGAACTGGTTATCGCTCGCCATAACGTCACCGTTTCAGTCGTCCCAGGTAGCGAATGGAATCTGTTGCTGGAAACTATCGCACGCATATTGGGCAAGCATGTAGAGAGCGGCAAGTCAGCCGTGCGCACCGATTTTCACAAAGGATTGCCCAGCCACCAGGAAATCATGGCCGTTGTCACTGACCTCTTGGAAACGGAAATCAATCCCTACATTGCTGGACACGGCGGCTATATTCGCGTCGTTGATGTGCAGGAAAACAACGTGTATCTGCAAATGGAAGGTGGCTGTCAGGGATGCGCGAGCTATGCTTTTACCCTGAAGTTCGGAGTGGAACGGGCCATCCGCAGCATACTGCCGCTCGTTGGTGAGATTTTGGACGAAACAGACCATAAGGCCGGTGTCAATCCTTATTATCCTGGTATCGGCCAGGGCAAAGGATAAAGCATGCGCAAAGAGGAACTGCGATTTGCCCAGAAGGTGGTGCGCAACGGGTTACTGCCAGGTAACCAGATGCTCGAATGTATCGAGGCTCTGCAATCGGGCAATAACCCACAAAATCTTAGCCTGATGGATGTGCTGGTACACAAGGGATATCTGACACGCGACAAAGTCAAAGAGATCGAACTCGAAACCAAGGCGGAAGCGAGCGATCACAACCAGGCTGCCGGCAGTCAGCCGCTCGCTAAAGTGGGATGCTATGAACTGCTAGCCAAAATAGGCGAAGGCGGCATGGGGCTCGTTTACAAGGCACGCCATGCGACGAATGGTCGTCTGGTGGCACTCAAGCTGCTCGACCATGAGCTGGCGCGTGACAAGGAATTCATCACCCGTTTTCTGCGTGAAGCGCGTAACGTCGCCAAACTGAAACGCCATGACAATATCGTCGAGGCTTATGACTTTGGTGAAAGCGACGGCAAATACTATTTTGCCATGGAATTCGTAGATGGTCGCTCGCTTGCCGAAATTCTTTATGGCAAAGGACGCATAGACGAAAAGACGGCTCTCCACATCACCAAACAGGTAGCCGAGGCACTCAAACACGCCAACCATTTTTCTATTGTCCACCGCGATATCAAACCGGAAAATATCATGATTTCGCGCGATGGCGTTGTCAAATTGTGTGATCTCGGTCTGGCCAAAGACATGTCGGAAAATTTCTACAAGTGGGGCGGGGTGACGCTCGGCACCGCCTACTATGCTTCGCCCGAACAGTCGAGTGGTCGCAAAAACCTGGTGGATATACGCTCCGACATCTATTCGCTCGGCATTTCGTTATATCATATGTTGGCCGGCGAGCCGCCTTTCAACGACAGCAACACCCGGCAAGTTGCCAACCGCCATATCGAAGAAACCCTGCCGCCACTCACAGGGAAAGCACCGGAAGTGTCCAAAGACACTTTACGGCTACTCAACAAAATGACCGCCAAGAATGTGCAGGACCGCTATCAAACGCCGGAAGAGCTGGTGGAGGAAATAGACATCCTGGTACATGGGCGTACGACACCTATCCCGCTCACCTTGGACAGAGCCAAACCCGCACCACTGATACAGACTCCGCCACGGCCGGTGCTCAAGAAACGAAAATGGGCCGGCGAATTTCCCGACTATGCCTACGTGTTGATGCTGGTGTGCGGCGTCGTGGTATTTTTGCTGCTGGCGGTTGGCATCTTGTGGTACATAGTCGCTTGAAGAAAGCCAGGATGAAAAAAACAAGATACACCCAAGAAATTATTTTTTTCCAAAAGCCTAAGCCAACGGATGAACTATGCCCGACTCTTCACAAAAAAAAATCGAAATTTCTCCTATCCACAATTTTGCGCAAAAACTGCAATTGCCCGAAGTCCTGCCGCGTATCAAGGAATATGTGTTGTGGCAAGCCAGGATGCGCGGGCTTCTTGGCGCAGGTAAACCGCTGCCGGATGAAGATCGGAAAATACCCGATTATGCGCCGTTGTCCATCAACCTCGACATCACTACCGGCTGCAACTTCGCCTGCGACCATTGTGTTGATATGCCGATCCTCAACAAGGGTACAAAATTCGCGCACGAGCGGCTGCTCAGTTCGCTAAAACTCATGGCGGATAAAGGTCTCAAGTCGGTCATCATCATCGGCGGCGGCGAACCCACTGTCTATCCTCAGTTTCAGGAAACGGTGCTTTTCATGAAAGCACTCAAGCTGCAGGTGGCTGTGGTTTCCAACGGTTCCGGCAACCAGAAAATTAGCGATATTGCCCACGCTCTCGATGAAAATGACTGGGTGCGTCTGTCGCTCGATGCCGGCAGCAATGAACTGTTCCAGGCCATGCACCATCCGCGCCAGGCGATCACACTCGAGCAAATCTGCGCCTTTGTGCCGCGCATCAAGGCAATCAACGCGCGCTTCAAATTCGGTTTCTCTTTTGTCATTACCTGGCAGGAATCCGCCATCAACGACAGTAGAATCATCGAGAATATCCACGAGATGTCTTTGGCGGCAGAGCGAGCCAGACAATATCAATTCGATTACATCTCCTTCAAGCCTTTTCTCACACGCGCCGTGAACAACCACGCCGAAGTGGTCGGCATGGAGGACAGCGACAAGCACTTTGCCGCAGTGATAGCTAAAATTTGCGCGCAAGTGGCGCAGGCAAAAAAACTGGAGACGCCACAGTTTCGCGTCTACGAAGCCACCAATCTCAAAGTACTCAAAACAGGAAATTATCACGACTACACCAGGCAACCTCAGCAGTGCCACATCCAATTTTTTCGCCAGGTATTGAGCCCACTCGGAACATTCAATTGCGCCGCCTACCGCAACCAGCCCAATGCGCGGATAGGCGACAAGAACGCCTATGCCGACGAGCACTCCTACGCGCGCACACGCGAAGCTTGCGCCGAACAAATCAGGAACTTCAACGCCCAGACCCAATGCTGCGAAGTGACCTGTCTCTACAACCAGACCAACTGGTGGATCGAAGAACTGATCGCCGACCCACAAAAACTCTCTCTCTTACAAACAAGCATCAGCGAGCCGGATTATTTTCTGTAGCAGAAAGCAGCGAATTATGTTTTTTTGTACTGGTCAAGAAGATGTTGTACAAGGGAGCGTGATCCCAGTCCTGGAGCGCAGCGATGAGCGTCGGGCAACGAATGGACGCACTGACACGTGCGAACTTGTTAATGTAAACAATCGCTCAACAGATCGCCGGCCTGCGCCATATCGCGTAAGGACTGGGATCAGCGCGACCCTACTGTTCAATATGTTGTTGACCGGAACAGAATTTATGTTTTTTGGCCAAACGAGTTGCATGCATAGAAGGCGCGGCATTGCCCTCATCATGGTGATTGTCACCTTGTTCATCCTGGTACTCATTGCCGTGCCATTTTCCGTGTCCATGCGCGTGGAAAAACGCGCTACCGGTGCCGAGTTCTTGCACACCAGGACACGCCTGGCTGCCTTTGGCGCCATGAACTATGCCGTGACCCGTCTGGCCCAAAGCTGCGCCAGCAAAGAACGCGGCGCACAGGCCAAACCACCTTACGACACACCCGACTACGATGCCCCGTCTGAGTTCAGCGTAGACATCCGTATCCCCGAACTGGATGTCGCCAACCCACGCGGCGAGATGTGGTCTGTACTCGCCGAGGACGAGCAGGGCAAAATAGATGTCAATTCCGCCTCACCCTGGCTGCTCGGCAATCTTATGGCTTCGGCCATCCTGCGTGAGACGGCGCGAGACAACGACACGGAACTTTTGGTTGATTCCACCAGCCATTTCCCGCCGAGCGGTCATCTGTGGATCCACGGCGAACTGGTTCACTACGCCAAGCTTGCTCCTGACCGCTTTCTCGATTGTCGGCGCGGCCTCTACGGCGATTCCCCACGCTTCCGTGAAGCGCAAAGCTGGCCGGCCGGTACCCTCGTCATTGACGCGCGCGCTCATCGTATCTGTCAGCACCGCCTCGCTGTGCGTCCCGGCAATTTTACGCCGTTTCGCACGGTAGAGGAAATCCGGCGCATCGCCGATATCTCCGACTATGCCATAGAGGCCTGCCTCTTTGCCCGCATCGAACCCATGCTCACCGTCTATGCTCAACGCCACAATGCAGCCGGCTGGATACACGCACGCCGCCTCCTCAACGATGTCGGCAGCGAAGAGGAAGAAGAAAAAAGCAAAGCGACCCAGCTTACTTTGCCCGATATTTCAGGCTATCGCTCCGGTATGACGATAGAGTTGAGTGAAGACAACAAACGCGCGTACGCCATGATCATGTATATGGTCGGCAACAACTTGCTGCTCGACAGCAAAGTGGCGCAGAGATTCAACAAAGACAAGGCGGTAGTACGGGTACTCGAAGCGCACGCAATCAACATCAACTCGACGCCGCCGCGCGTGTTGTTTTCCTTGTTTAAAGGGCTACGCAGCGGCGACGGCAACTGGCTAGACGCCCAGGAAGCTTTTCTCCTCACCGGCGCCATCATGGGATGGCGGCAGGAACTTGGCGGCATCCGTTCAACCGAGCATCTTTACCAACTGTTGCAGGAATTGCAGCGAGCGTTCCGCGACAAAGACATAAAAAACGAGCGCGGCGAGCCGGCTCTCTCCGCAGGCAATCTGGCAGCAGTACTCTGCACTTGCTACAGTCTTGGCGGCTTGCCCCACCGTTTTCGCGGCATGGCAATTTCGCCGCCGCCTTTGCCCACGCACACACCGTGGCCGCCCCTTGCTTCGCTCTTGTTCGCAAGCCATGACACTTACACCATCGAAGCCACGGCAGTAATCAACAACAGTAACGCCGTGCCACTTGCAGACCATACCATGCGCCGTGTGGTGACCGTGGCACCGCTCGATGTTTTAGAGTGGCGGCTGGAGAGTCAAAGCCATTTCGCGCAGCAAATGCACTATTTACCATCGTTTCGTGTCATCACCTGGCCCAACTTCACATGCGCCGGCGAGCATCTGCCGACGACCGACACAAAAGCTCCCGGCACCGGCATCAGCCTCGACACGATGCCGCTCTTCCCCAGAGCGCAGCCCGCCACTTCGCTGGTTTCCTATCGCAAGTGGGACAACCACGAAGGTGTTACCTGCCCCGGTCCTGAGCCGACACCGCAGAACATACTCACCAACAATCTGGAAACGGCACCCGGTGCTCTCAGTTTTTGGTTCTACGCACTCGATGGCGACGGTGGTACTTTGTTCGACTGGGGCGATGGGCAATGGGACAACCGCGTTACTTGCTTCCATGAACAAGACAATCTTGTGCTGCGTGTGTGCGACGCCACGCTGGAAGAGGCGGCAGCCGAGGTAGGTGCCCCTTTTGATTGGCGTGTGGGCTGGCATTATGTCATGGCAGCCTGGTATACCACGGCACCAGGCGGGCTGTTTTTGTGGATAGACGGTCAGCCGTGTGGCGAATTTGCCTATCGCGTCGGCAAGCAGGCACAGAAAGCCGTGTTGCAAAATAACCTTTTGCCCGATACGCCGGCGCTTCGCCTCGACAACTGCGTGGGTCTTCCGGACGAAGGGGTCATCCGCATCGGCGACGAAGCTATTGAATACTCCGGCATCAGCGGCAATATCGTGACAGTACGAGAGCAATACGACGGATTTGAGCAGGAAGGCCTGCGCCGTGGCGCACGTGGTACTACGGCGCAGAAGCATCCGGCAGGGGCAGCGGTGAGCCTCTTTGGCTACAGTGATCCATTGGCGAGCAATGTGTTCCCTGCTACTAAACTGGCGAGCAATATAGCGGCCGAGACGCTCTATTGCGAAATTCTTCCATATCCGGCTCCCCCGCTTGACGCCGCGAGCAAGAGCATCATGGTAACGAGTACCGCCCAGTTCCCACCAAGCGGCTATCTGCTCCTCGTAGACGCCCTGAGCAATGCGGTCGAGAAAGTGCACTATCTCAAAACCGGCCCCACCTCGTTTTTACAATGCCGGCGCGGCCAGCTCGGCACCAAGGCACAGGCGTTTTTGCAGGCATATATAGTGCCCATCTCTATTTTTGTAGACGACAACACAAAATACGAAGATGTTGGGATCGTGCAGATCGAGGACGAATGGCTCTCTTACGCCAGCAAGGTAGATGACAATGTACTGCTGTTCAGTCCATCGGTCGAAGCGATCCGTGGTCTCAAAACAAGCCAGAAGTTCCGTCCTGATTACCGTGGCGTCATGGGGACAATGAGTAGCCGCCACGACGAGAAAAAATCTGTGTTGCCGGTATTTCGCACGCGTTTTGGCTGGGGCGGACGTGGCGACAAGGTGACCATCATCGCGCAAAACGATCCGGCGCAGCGTGAAGAGATGGCGATTCAGTGGGCAACGGGAAACTACGCGGCCTTCAGCAAGGATGTCAGCCGCGACTACACGGTAGCGAGAGGCACACGGCTACTCAAGTTCCCGTCGGGCGAGCTGCCGCTCCGTTTCCGAGAACAAAACTGGGGTCTGTCGCTCAACGCCGGCAAACGTACCCGTTTTGTCCTCGACGAGCTTACCTGGTTGCAACGCGAATCACGGCCTACACTGCTCCTGCGCGCTGCGGTAGATGCCAAACAGAACGAGTTGCCGCTCATGAACGCACAAGGTTTGGCCAGTTATGGCGGACTCTGTAAAATCGGTGACGAATACATCGCTTACAGCAAACTGCTGCCTAAAGAGAGCCTCAAGGTGCAGCGCGGCTTTGCCAATACCCGCGCCGCCACACACACATCCGGCATGCAAGTGTTTCCCGTGTTTTTCCTGCCGGCCACCACACTACGCTCACCTCTGGCACCGTATGCAGCGGAGGCAAAAGCAGAAGGAAGTTCCTT
The DNA here is from genome assembly GCA_020057085.1 of Planctomycetota bacterium. Taxonomy (GTDB): domain Bacteria; phylum Planctomycetota; class Uabimicrobiia; order Uabimicrobiales; family JABWCH01; genus JAGVGO01. Next base: position 14,462 of record JAGVGO010000215.1, read on the forward strand.
GTTCCCGCCGGAAGGATATGTTCGCTGTGAAGAAGAGATTTTGAGCTACAGTCAGATCACGCGGCAGGGTTTCAGCATGCCTGCTGACCGCGAGGGCAGGGGCGTTCTGCGTGGCGCTTTCGGCACAGAGCCGTCTCACCACGCTACCGAACAGCTTGTCTATTTTTTCCCGGTACGCTACCCTGATCGTGCGGCCTCACTCTACGACGGCACCGAGCTGGCCTATTTCGAGGCGGCGAAAACGGCACCCTGTGCGCTGTGGGAAAGAGTGAGTTGGGAGGCAGACAACCCCGAATCGCAGTATCTCGGCCTTCAGGTATTGGCGCGCGTAGACGGACGCCCCGGCTGGGATGAGACACCGACGAACGCCGCCGGCGGGCTATTTTTGTTCGACGACCCACAGGGGCTAAACAAACTGCATGTGCCAGGTAACATGTTGGAACTGCGGGTGATGTTTCCCTACCGCAAAGGTTGTTACGCGCAGGGCTGGTGGAAAGCCAAGGTACTTATGAAATCGCTGTGCGTTGAATACCGCCAGTCCATATGCGTGTGGGAGAGCAAGTAGATGCTTGCTGGCAACTTGGCGTAAAGGATTAAATTCAGGAAAGCCGGGCGACCATGCCAGGGAAGAGTAACATTGAGGGAGCGTGATAGCAAGCCCTGAAGCACAGCGATGAGCGTCGAGAAACGACTGGACGCACCGACGCGTGCGAGCTTGTCAATGTAAGCAATCGTTTAGTAGAGCGCCGGCCTGCGCCGCATTGCGGAAGGGCTGCTATCACGCGACCACGATTCGTTACTCATCATCTAAGCCAGCACAAAATAGATTGATTTTCCGTGCAAAATGTGCTTAAATCATGGTGAGAAATATTTTTTTATTGGCTTTCCTTGAAAGGAAACAGTATGGCAAAATATAAAATTGCCTGGCTACCCGGCGACGGCATCGGCGTAGATGTCATGGAAGCCGCAAAAATCGTACTCGACCGCCTGGCTCTCGATGCCGAATATATTCATGGCGATATCGGCTGGACTTTCTGGTGCAAAGAGGGCGATGCTTTGCCGCAGCGCACCATCGCCCTCATTGGCAAAGTGGATGCGGCACTCTTTGGCGCCATCACCTCCAAACCGGCCAGGGCGGCACAGGATGAACTCTCTGCGGAGCTGAAGAAAAAAGGTGGTTTCAGCTATCGTTCACCCATCGTGCGCATGCGCCAGTCGTTCGATCTCTACGTGTGCTTGCGCCCGTGCAAGGCTTATCCCGGCAATCCACTCAATTACAAGGAAGGCATTGATCTCGTGGTATTCCGCGAGAACACCGAGGATTTGTATGCCGGTGTCGAATTCAGTCCAGTGCCGGCCGAGCTTATCGCTACACTCAACAATCTGGCCAAGACAAATTTTGCGCCGTTCAGCAAAATCCCTGGCGACAAGTTCGCCATTTCCTGCAAGATCAATACCTGGGCAAGTTCCGAGCGCATCGTCCGTCGTGCTTTCGAGTTCGCCCGCAAATTCCATCGCAAAAAAGTGACCATTGTCCACAAGGCCAATGTGGTACGCGCCACCGACGGCATGTTCCTCGATATAGCCAAAGAAGTGGCCAAGGAATTCAAGGATATCCCAATGGACGACGCCAACATTGACGCCATGACCATGTGGCTGCTCAAAAACCCGTTCAACTATGATATCCTGGTTGCCCCCAATTTGTACGGCGACATCATCTCCGACCTGTGCGCGCAGATGGTCGGTGGCCTCGGCTTCGGCTGTTCCGGCAACATTGGCGACAAACGTGCGGTGTTCGAACCGACACACGGTTCTGCGCCCAAATACGCTGGCATGTACAAGGTCAACTCTATCGCCACTATCCTGGCCGCCAAAATGATGCTCGACTGGCTCGGTGAAAAGGACAAGGCGGATAGCGTGGAAAGAGCGGTGGCTAAAGTCATCAAGGACGGCAAGGTTCGCACCTACGACATGGGCGGCAGCAACACCACCCTGGAGATGGGCAAAGCGGTCGCTGCATGCCTTCAGTAAAGGAGTCGTGGCATGAAAAAGATGGCTGTGTTGCGCAAAGCCATCATGGAAAGAAGAGCACTGGTACTGCCAGGCTGCCATGATGTTTTGAGCGCCAAAATCATCGAAAAGAGCGGCTTCGAGGCAATCCAGATTTCTGGTTACGGGCTGGCGGCTTCGTTTCTCGGTAAGCCCGATGTCGGCCTGGTACAGATGAAAGACATCCTCGACATCACGTGGAATATCGCCCAGACTGTAACCATTCCCGTAGTGGCAGACATAGACACCGGCGGCGGCAATGCTATAAACGCCGCTCACATCACCGAACGACTCATTGGCATGGGTATTGCCGGCATGAATATCGAAGACCAGATATTTCCCAAACGTTGCGGCCATATGACGGGCAAAGAAGTAATTCCAGCCGAAGAAATGGTGGGCAAAGTGAAAGCGTGCGCAGAGACACGCACGCGTCTTGAGAAAGATTTTGTCATCAACGCCCGCACCGACACCTTCGCCATCAGCGGCCTCGATGAAGCAATTCGCCGCTGCAACATGTACCTGGAAGCCGGTGCCGATCTTGTTTTCATTGACGGCATCAAGGGAAAAAACGATGTGCAAAAGGCGGTGCAGGCCGTGAAAGGGCCTCTTTTTGTCAACCTGATGGATGGAATTTCCGGCATGAAGACCGAACTGATACCTATCCCTGAACTCAAAGCGATAGGCGTCGCCGTAGTCTGCATACCGGTCGCCTCGATCATGGTGGCATACAAGGCTCTCAGCAATTTTTTCATCGCCCTCAAAGGCTCGCCCACCGGCATTCTCGCAGGCCAGACTCAGTGGGTGTCGTCGTTCGAAGAATTCACCGATTTCGTCGGGCTCAAAGAATACAAAAAACTGGAAGACACCTATCTTCCCAAGCAAATTTTGGAAACCAAATACAGCGGCGAGAGCAACATTGTCAGTTAGGAGCTGTAAAAAAATAAGTTTTACAAGTTGCGCAGAGATTTTTGCCAAGAGCAAGAAGCGACCGAAGGCGCATAGCCGTAGCTCTGTAACTGAG